>SIRW01000042.1 GCA_004366205.1 Actinomycetota bacterium
AGCCTCGCCCCCGGCGCTCGATTCCTCTCGAGACCGTTTCTCGAGAGCCTCGGTTGCGGATCCCGCAACGATTCCTCTCGAAGAGCCCGATGAGAGGATCTGCGCGCCGGGTCCTGTACCGTTCCGCGGGCCTGATCGACCCTCCGTAGGCTGGGGGACCCGGCGGCCGGAGGGAGGGCACGCACGTGGCACGGAGACGGTTGGGCGTGGCGCTGCTGGTGCCGCCGCCGCTCGCCCACGAGATCGACGGGCTGCGGCGCGGGTTGGGCGACGGGTCGCTCGGCCGGACCCCCGCCCACCTGACCCTGCTGGCCGCGGTCAACGTCCGCGACGCCCGCATGGAGGAGGCGCTCGGGGTGCTGCGCGCCGCCGGAGCGGCCACCCGGCCGTTCACGCTGCGGCTCGGTCCGCCCGCCAGCTTCTGGCCGGAGACGCCGGTGCTGTATTTGCGCGTGGGCGGCGACGACGGGGTCGCCGCCGTGCGGGCGCTGCGCGAGCGGGTGTTCGTGGAGCCGCTGGCCCGGCGGGTGTCGCGCCCCTTCGTGCCGCACGTGACCCTGGCCGACGAGGCCGGCCCCGAGCGGCTGGAGGCGGCGGAGCGGGCGCTGGGCGACTACCGGGCCACGTGGACGGTCACCGGCATCCACCTGCTCGAGGAGCACAAGGAGGGCGAGGCGCGCGTCTGGCGCCCGGTCGCCCACGTGCCCTTCGCCGCCCGGGCGGTCGTGGGGCGCGGCGGCCTCGAGCTCGACCTGACCACCGCCGAGCTGCTCGACCCCGAGGCCACCGCCTTCTCGGCGCGGGAGTGGGCCGCCCACGGCGCCCTCGAGCAGGGCGAGGCCCCGCACGAGGTCCCCCTGACGGTGACCGCCCGGCGCGAGGGCGACGTGGTGGGGGTGGCGGAGGGCCACACCCGGGGCACCGAGGCGTACCTCGCCAACCTCGTCGTGGCCGCCGCAGCTCGCGGCGAGGGCATCGGTTCGCACGTGCTCGCCGCGTTCGAGTCGGCCGCGGCCGAGCGGGGCGCCGCGGTGGTGTCGCTGCGGTGCCCGACCGGCGGCGACGCCGAGGCGTTCTACCGCCGGCACGGCTACGTCGACCACGTGCGCCTGCCCGCCTGGCGCCACGGCCGCGACTTCGTCCAGCTCCGGCGCCACCTGGCCTGAGGCGGCGGGCCCGACCCGCCGTTCCCCGATCACGGCCGCGTTCTGGACCTTCGACGTCGCATGGCGATGCGTCGCGGTCCGGAAAGCGTGGCGCCTCCGGTTCGGACCTCGGCGCACCGCTCGCGTAGGTTGCAGGCCCATGACCGCCACGCACTGGCGCACGGCCCTCGTCACGGGCGCATCGAGCGGCATCGGCGAGGGGTTCGCCCGGCGCCTCGCCGCCGGTGGCACCGACCTCGTGGTCGTCGCCCGCCGCACCGACCGGCTCGAGGCGCTCGCCACGGAGCTGCACGAGGCCCACGGCGTGGACGTCGAGGTCCTCACCGCGGACCTCGCCGACCCGTGGCCGCGGGCGGCGGTCGAGGCCCGACTGGCCGACGCGGGGCGCCCGATCGACCTGCTCGTCAACAACGCCGGCTTCGGCACCAGCGGCCCCTTCGTCGAGCTCGACGTCGACCGCGAGGACGAGGAGATCCGCCTGAACGTGATCGCCCTGGTGCGCCTGACGCACGCCGCCCTGCCCGGCATGATCGAGCGGGGGCGGGGCGCGGTGTGCAACGTGTCGTCGGTGGCGTCGTTCCAGCCGCTGCCCCAGAACGCCACCTACGCCGCGACCAAGGCCTTCGTGACCTCGTTCAGCCAGGCGCTCCACGAGGAGACCCGCGGCACCGGGGTCACCGTCACCGCCCTGTGCCCCGGGTTCGTGCAGACCGAGTTCCAGCAGCACAGCGACACGGCGACGAGCCGCGTGCCGTCCTTCGCCTGGCTCGACGTCGACCACGTGGTCGACGCCGGCCTGGCCGCAACCGCCCGGGGCCGAGCCGTCGCCGTGCCCGGCGCGACCTACAAGGCCCTCGACGCCCTCGCCCAGGTCACCCCCCGCGGCCTGGTGCGGCGCATCGCCGGCGCCGTCACCGACCGGGCCCGCTGACCCGCTCCGGCGCCCGTCAGCCGAAGTCGATCGAGGCGTACTCCTGCAGCTTGCGCAGCCGGTGGCGGGCGTCGACGAGGCGCACGGTGCCGGACTTCGACCGCATGACCAGCGACTGGGTGCGGGCACCGAACTCGTCGTAGCGGACGCCCCGCAACAGCTCGCCGTCGGTGATGCCCGTGGCAGCGAAGAAGCAGTTGTCGCCTCTCACGAGGTCGTCGGTGGTGAGGACGGCGTCGAGGTCGTAGCCGGCCTTCAGCGCCGCCTTGCGCTCGGCCTCGTTGCGGGGCCACAGCCGCCCCTGGATGGCGCCGCCCATGCACTTGAGGGCCGCGGCGGTGATGACGCCCTCGGGGGTGCCGCCGACGCCGAACAGGATGTCGGCGCCGGACTCGGGCCACGCCGCCGACAGGGCACCGGCGACGTCGCCGTCGGGGATGAGCCGGATGCGGGCGCCGGTCGAGCGCACCTCGGCGATCAGGTCCTGGTGGCGGTCCCGGTCGAGGATCACGGCCGTCACGTCGCGGACCGACTTGCGCCGGGCCTTGGCGACGGCCTCGAGGTTCTCGCTCGGCGAGCGCCGGAGGTCGATGGCGTCGGCGGCTTCGGGGCCGACGGCGATCTTCTCCATGTACACGCACGGACCGGGATCGAACATGGTGCCCCGCTCGCTCACCGCGATCACCGAGATGGCGTTGCCCCGACCCAGAGCGGTCAGCGTGGTCCCCTCGACCGGGTCGACGGCGATGTCGGTCTCGGGCGGTGTGCCGTCGCCGATGCGCTCTCCGTTGTAGAGCATGGGCGCCTCGTCCTTCTCGCCCTCGCCGATGACGACGATGCCGTCCATGGGGACCGCTCCCAGCACGAGGCGCATGGCGTCGACGGCGGCGCCGTCCGCGCCCTCCTTGTCGCCCCGTCCCATCCAGCGGCTGGCAGCCAGCGCGGCGGCCTCGGTGACCCGGACGAGCTCGAGGGCGAGGTTGCGGTCGGGGCTCTGGGGCTGAGCGGCGTTCATGGCCCGGACGTTACCCTTGGGGGCGATGCCTGGGCGCGAGGAGTGGCAGCGGGCGTACGACGCCGCCCCCCGGCGCGACGCCGACTTCGAGACCATGTCGGGCATCCCCCTCGCGCCGGTGCACGAGACCGTCGACGGCGAGTGGCCCGGGGTGTTCCCCTACACCCGGGGCCCGTACGCCTCGATGTACCGCTCGAAGCTGTGGACGATGCGCATGTTCGCCGGCTTCGGCACGGCCGAGGACACCAACGCCCGGTTCAAGGAGCTGCTGCGGGCCGGCGGCGACGGCCTGTCGACGGCGTTCGACCTGCCGACGCTGATGGGCCGTGACTCCGACGACCCGCTCAGCGCGGGTGAGGTGGGCCGGGCGGGCGTCGCCGTCGACACGCTCGCCGACATGGAGGACCTGTTCGCCGGCATCGACCTCGGCCGGGTCACGACGTCGATGACGATCAACTCGCCGGCGCCGATGCTGCTGGCCATGTACGTGGCCGTCGGCGAGCAGGGTGGCACGCCCCGGTCCGAGCTGGGCGGCACGCTCCAGAACGACATCCTGAAGGAGTACCAGGCCCAGAAGGAGTACGTCTTCCCCCCGCGCCCGTCGGTGCGCCTGGTCACCGACGTGATCCGCTTCACCACCGCCGAGATGCCCCGCTGGCACCCCGTCTCGGTGTCCGGCTACCACATCCGCGAGGCGGGCTCGACCGCCGCCCAGGAGCTCGCGTTCACGCTGGCCAACGGGTTCGCCTACGTCGAAGCGGCCGTCGCCGCCGGGCTCGACGTCGACGCCTTCGCGCCCCGGCTCAGCTTCTTCTTCAACGCCCACATCGACTTCTTCGAGGAGATCGGCAAGTACCGCGCCGCCCGGCGGATCTGGGCGCGGTGGTTGCGCGACCGCTACGGCGCCACCGACGAGCGCAGCCTGCGGCTGCGGTTCCACACCCAGACCGCGGGCGTGTCGCTGACGGCGCAGCAGCCCGAGGTGAACATCGCCCGGGCCGCCATCGAGGCGCTCGCCGGGGTCCTCGGCGGCACCCAGAGCCTGCACACCGACGCCTACGACGAGGCGCTCGCCCTGCCCACCGAGCGCGCCGCGCGCATCGCCCTGCGCACCCAGCAGGTCATCGCCCACGAGACCGGCGTCCCCCACGTCGCCGACCCGCTGGGCGGGGCGCCGTTCGTCGAGTGGATGACCGACGAGATGGAGCGCCGAGCCGAGGCGGTGTTCGCGCACCTCGACGAGCTCGGCGAGGGCTCGATCCTCGAGGGCGTGCACCGGGGCATCGAGGCGGGCTGGTTCCAGTCCGAGATCGCCGACGCCGCCTACGACTTCGAGCGCAAGGTGGCCTCGGGCCGCCGGGTCGTGGTCGGGGTGAACCGCTTCACCGACGGCGGCGAGGCGTCCGACCTCGAGATCCTCGCCATCGACCCCGAGGTCGAGGACGTGCAGCGCAAGCGCCTCGCCGAGGTGAAGCAGGCCCGCGACGACGCCGCGGTGGCCGCCTGTCTCGACCGCCTGCGCGCCGGCGCCGCCGAGCCCGACGTCAACCTGATGCCCGCCCTGCTCGAGGCCGCCCGCGCCTACGTCACCGTGGGCGAGATGGTCGGCGCCCTCGCCGACGTGTTCGGCCGCTGGCGCGAGCAGCCCTCGCTCTAGCCTGGGCGGCCACGGTTGGCTCGACCGGTGACAGCGGCCCCCCGATGTGCGATCGTCAGGTCGTGGACGCCGACGCGGCGCGCTCGGTGATGGAGCGGTTCAACCAGGCGTGGAACGACCACGACCTCGACGCCGCCCTGGCGCTCGTCACCGACGACTGCCTCTTCGACAGCACCGGGCCAGCCCCGGACGGCCAGCGCCACGAGGGCCGCGCCGCCGTCCGGGCAGCCTGGGAGCCGATCTTCGCCGACCCGACGACCCGCTTCACGGTGGAGGACGCGTTCCCCGCCGGGGACCGCTACGTGCAGCTGTGGCGCTACGACTGGGGAGACGGCCACGTCCGCGGCGTCGACGTGCTGCGCTTCGAGCACGGGCTCATCGCCGAGAAGCGCTCCTACGTGAAGGGCTGAGCGGCGGCGGACCGCCGCCTCCGGTGCCGGTAGGGTGCCGCCGTGCCCGTGCTGCCCTACGGATCCTGGCCGTCGCCGATCACGCCCGAGTCGCTCGTCGAGCAGGTGGTGCGCCTCGGGGAGGTGCGGGCCGCCGCCGGCGCCCTGTGGTGGATCGAGCGCCGGCCCGCCGAGGCCGGGCGCGAGGTGGTGGTGCGGTGGACGCCCGAGGGCGGGGCGGCCGACGCCGTGCCCGAGGGGTTCTCGGTGCGCACGACCGTGCACGAGTACGGGGGTGGGGCCTACACGGTCGCGGCCGACGGCACCCTCGTGTGCTCCCGCTTCGACGACCAGCGCCTGTACGCCGTGCGGCCCGGCGCCGATCCCGAGCCCGTCACCCCCGCGCCGGACCGTCGCTGGGCCCTGCGCTACGCCGACGGCGCCGTGCTCCCCGGGGGCCTGCTGATGTGCGTGCGGGAGCAGCACCTGGGCGAGCGGGAGGTGGTGAACGACCTCGTCGCCGTGCGCCTCGGCGCCGGCGGCGACGAGCCGGCGGTCATCGCCTCGGGCCGGGACTTCTACGCCGCGCCCCGGCCCAGCCCCGACGGGCGGCGGCTGGCGTGGCTGTGCTGGGACCACCCCGACATGCCCTGGGACGCGACCGAGCTGTGGGTCGGCGACCTCGCCCTCGACGGAACCGTGCAACATGCCCGTCGAGTGGCCGGTGGCGACGGTGAGTCGATCTCCCAGCCCCGTTGGTCCCCCGACGGGTCCCTGCACTGGATCTCCGACCGCACCGGCTGGTGGAACCTGTACCGGGAAGGCGAGGCCCTCGCCCCGATGGACGCCGAGCTCGCCCTGCCCGACTGGGTGTTCGGGCAGTCCTCGTACACGTTCCTTTCCGGCGGGCGGATCGCCTGCGCCTGGCAGCAGCACGGGTCGACCCACCTGGGGGTGCTCGAGCCGGGCTCGGGCCTGCGGCGCCTCGACGTGCCGTTCACCGTCGTGGGGTCGCTCCAGGCGTGGGGCGACGGCGTGGCCGCCATCGCGGCGTCGCCGCGGGAGGAGGCGGCCGTCGTGACCGTGGATGTCGCGTCGGGGGCCGTCACCACCCTGCGCCGGAGCCGCGAAGGGGGCCTCGATGCGGCCTGGATCTCCGAGCCCCGGCACGTCTCGTTCCCCACCACCGGCGGTGCCACCGCCCACGCCCTCTACTACCCGCCGGTCAACCCCGACGCCGAGGGCCCCGCGCACGAGCGCCCGCCGGTGGTCGTCACCATCCACGGGGGCCCCACGTCGGCCGCCCAGCCGGCGCTGAGCCTGGCCACCCAGTTCTGGACGACGCGGGGCATCGGCGTGGTCGACGTCAACTACCGGGGCAGCACCGGCTACGGGCGTCCCTACCGGGACGCCCTGCGAGGCGAGTGGGGCGAAGCCGACGTCGACGACTGCGAGGCCGCCGTCGCCCACCTCGCCGAGGTGGGGGAGGTCGACGGCGACCGCGCCGTCATCCGGGGCGGCAGCGCCGGGGGCTTCACCACCCTGTGCGCCCTCGCGTTCCGCGACGCCTTCGCCGCCGGGGCCAGCCTCTACGGCGTGGCCGACCTGGCCGCGCTCGCCGCCGACACCCACAAGTTCGAGTCGCGCTACCTCGACCGGCTCGTCGGGCCGTGGCCCGACGCCGAGCCGGTGTACCGGGCGCGCTCGCCCCTGTACCACGCCGATCTGATCCGCGCGCCGGTGATCCTGTTCCAGGGCTTGGAGGATGCCGTGGTGCCGCCCAACCAGGCCGAGGTGCTGGTGGAGGCCCTGCGGGCGAACGGCGTGCCCTTCGCCTACCTGGCCTTCGAGGGCGAGCAGCACGGGTTCCGCAAGGCCGAGACCATCGTCCGGGTGGCCGGTGCCGAGCTGTGGTTCTACGGGCTGGTGCTGGGCTTCGAGCCGGCCGGCGAGCTCGATCCGGTCGAGGTCGAGAACCTCGACGCCCTCTACGACGGCGACGGGGCTGGGGACGACGGGCCCGGCGACCTGGCCTGGGACCTGTCCGAGTGGGAGCCGCAGCTGCGGGTGCTCGCCGACCAGGCCCTCGAGGCCGAAGGCATCCCCCATGTGTGGGACGAGGCCGACCTGATCGTGCCCGCCGCGTTCGAGGAGCACGTCGAGGCCATCCTCGATGAGCTCGAGTACCCCGACGCCCTCGAGATCGACGACAGCGACGAGGCCGACGACGACACGCTGCCCGAGCTGCTGTCGGAGCTGTTCGTGGCGGTCGACCGCCTGGCGCGCGACCCGGGGCACCCGCAGAGCGTCGCCACCGTGCTGGAGCTCGCCGGCGAGCTCGAGGCGGCCGAGGCGCCCTACGGCGTGGAGCCCGGCGACTGGCGGCCGGTGGTCGAGGCCGCCGACGCCCTGGCGGACGCCCTCGCCGACGAGGCCGACGCCGACGCGGTGCGCGCCGCCGCGGGCGCGCTGCGGCGGATGCTGCACCGCTACGTGTGACCGAACCGGGCTGCGGTCATCCCCGGCGGGCACGGTAGCGTCGCGAGCGGTGATCGTCGCCGAGCTCGAGATCCTGCACACCCGGCCCATCGCGCCCACCCGCCGGGTCGCCCTCGGCGAGCGCCGCCTGCCCGTCGATCCCGCACCGGGGTTCGGCGGCCTGCTGCTGGGGGGCGTGGTCGCCGCCCACATCGGGGCGCTCCACCCGGACCTCCACGGCGAGCTGCACCGGCTGATCCGGGACCTCGAGGAGGACCGGCGCATCGTGCAGCCGCGCCTCCGGCACCGCTTCCAGACCGACACCGTGGGCCTCACCAGCAGCCGCCACCGCCTGCACGGCCGGGGCGACGCCCTCGAGTTCGACTTCGCGGACAAAGGCCGGCCCGAGTCGCAGATCCTCGGGGCCGTCTACGCCGCCGGCGCCCTGCCCCGCCCCGCCCGGCCGCCCGTCATGGACGTGCTGCGGCGGGCGATCCGCTGGAGCGGGGGCGAGCCCGGTCCCGCCCTGGTGGCCCACCTGGCCGGCAGCCACGCCGCCCGGTCGCTGCCGGGCGCGGCCTACGCCGATCCCCATCGGTGGGCCCTCGGCGTGCTCGGGTTCGACGAGGTGATCGCCTGCCGCGACGAGGTCGTCGCCCGCTTTCGGCAGCTGGTCCGCGCCGCCCACCCCGACCACGGCGGCGACGCCGAGGCCGCCGCCCAGCGCATCCTCGACCTCAGCGAGGCGCGCCGCATCCTCCTGCGGGGCTGACGGTGGCCGGTCGCAGCGGCCGGCGCGACCCGGCGGGGTTGCTGCTCGCGCCCGGCGCAGGATCGGGCCGCGACCACCCCTCCCTCATCGCCGTCGAGCGGGCGGTGGCGCCGCTGCCGGTCGTGCGCATGGACTTCCCCTACCGCAAGGAGGGCCGCACCGCGCCCGACCGCGCCCCGAAGCTCGTCGCCGCCGTGGTGCAGGAGGCAACGGCGTTCGCCGAGTCGCTCGGTGCCCGCCCGGACCGCATCGTGCTCGGCGGGCGGTCGATGGGCGGGCGCATGTGCTCCATGGCGGTCGCCGAGGGCCTGCCCGCCGCGGGTCTGGTGCTCGTCGCCTACCCGCTCCACCCGCCGGGCCGGCCCGACCGGCTGCGGGTCGCGCACCTGCCGGCGATCGAGGTGCCGTGCCTGTTCGTGTCGGGCACGCGCGACCCGTTCGGTACCCCCGAGGAGCTCGAGGCGGCGACGGCCACCATCTCCGGGCCGGTCACCCACGTGTGGGTCGAGGGCGCCCGCCACGACCTGCGGGGCGCCGACGAAGCCGTGGCCGCGGCGGTCGCCACCTGGCTCACCGCCCGCTGAGCCCCCACGTCCCCCGCTCCCGCCCCCCCGGCCCCGCGAGCTCGAGGCTGGGCGTGCCGGGTTCCGGTGCTGTGGGCCTCGAGAACGGCCGGCCCCGCGAGCTCGAGGCTGGGCGTGCCGGGTTCCGGTGCTGTGGGCCTCGAGAACGGCCGGCCCCGGGGGCGGGAGCGTCAGCCGGTGAGACCGCCGCCCAGGCCGGCGCCGGGAAGCGGGGGTGGGGGCTCGTCGCCGGGGTTGAGCTCCTCGAGCTCGAGCCCGGCTGTCTCGGGGTACGCGACGAGGATGAGCACGGCGAGGATCGCGGGGCCCACGGCGAGCAGGGCGAACGCGGTGCCGAACGCGCCCAGCCAGTCGGCCAGGAACCCGGCGGCGACCAGCCCGGTCACGCCGCCGAGCACGCCGAAGACGGTGATCACGCCGTTGGCGAGGCCCCGCAGCGCCGTGGGGAACAGCTCCGGCCCGTACACCCCGAGCGCCGGGACGGTGGCCGCGCTGACCACGGTGGCGGCGAGCGCCCACGCCCACATGGCGCCCCCCGCCGTCAGGTAGAGCAGGACGGTGCCAGCGGTGCCGCCGGCCAGGGCGACGGCCGCCACGACCCGGCGGCCCCGCACGTCGGCCAGGCGCCCGCCGATCACGATGCCGATGATCCCCGGCATCGTCGTCAGCACCGTGAACGCCGTCATGGCGGCCGCCGAGTAGTCCCGCTCGACCCGCAGGAACTCGTTGCGGAACTGCGAGGCCGGGGTGCCGAACACCGCGAGCAGGAAGGCGGACCCGGCGAGCAGGACGAGCCGGCCGGTGTGGCCGCCGAGCCGGGCCCGCGGCTCGCTTGCGTCCCGACGCCGGAAGCGCCGGCTCTCCGGCAGCGTGCGGCGGATGCTCGCCACGACCGGGAGCCCGAGCAGGGGCACGAGGTACAGGACCCGCCACGCCGGCTCGGCCACGTCGGCGATCGGCAGGGCGAGCACGCACACGCCGGCGCCGAGGCTCGCCGCCATGGCCAGCACGCTGACGGCGTAGGCCCGGGCGCCGGCCGGCATCTCCTCGGCCGCGACGATGGCGATCACCAGCCCCAGCGTCATGGAGAAGGCCCGGGCGACGGTCTGGCTCGAGGCCAGCCAGGGCAGGGACGGCGCCAGGGCGCCTGTGGCGGTGGCGACGCAGCCGGCGGCGGCGCTGACGAGGATGAGGAGGCGGCGACCCCGCCGGTCGGCCAGGGCCACCAGCACCAGCGCGAGCAGCACCCCGACACGGACCGACGCCAGCGCCACCCCCTGCTCCCGGGCGGGGGCGTCGAACTCCCGCGCCGCGAACGTGATCGTCTGTGACAGCAGCGTCCCGAGGTAGCCCGCCACCATCGACGCCACGGCGAGCGTGCCCAGCACGGCGGCGGCCCGGGCGTCCAGGCGAGCCGGTGGAGCCCACCAGGGTTGCCGGCCCAGGCCCGGGTCCGGCCGGGCGAGGCTGCGCTCCATCGGGACGCGGAACAGCCACGACCACCACGGGATTGCCAGGGTGAACTCGGTCGTCTGGGTGACGCGGTGGCGGCCGTCGGGGAGCGGCTCGACCCGCACCGTCCGCCGGTAGTGGCGGAACGGCCCGGACTCGGCCTCGAAGCAGCCTGCGCCCAGCGCCCGCTCGCCGACCAGCCCGTCGCGGGGCGCCATGATCCGGGCCAGCCCGTCGTCGTCGACGGTCTCCTCGGTGACGACGACCGAGCTCACGGTCGCCCGGCGGCGCGCGGGGAGGGACGGGGCACGGCGAGAGGCTGGCAGAGCAGCCGGCTCCGCTGCCAGCGGGGACGCCACCCGCGGCTTGCCGCGCCGCCGCCGGGCCGTGCGACAATCCCCCGTCCATGCGCCGTCGCGACCCCGAGAGCCTGCTCGCCGCCGCACGCCGGGGCGATCGGGGCGCGCTGGCCCGGCTGCTCTCGATCGTCGAGCGGGGCGGGCCTCCCGCCCGGGAGGTCGGACGGCTGGCGTACCCCCTCGGCGGCACGGCGTACACGGTCGGCATCACCGGTGCACCGGGCGCGGGCAAGTCCACGCTCACCAACGGCCTCATCGCCGTGCTGCGGAGCCGGGGCGAGGAGCCCGCCGTGCTGGCTGTCGACCCGTCCTCGCCGTTCTCCGGTGGCGCCATCCTCGGTGACCGCGTCCGGATGCAGGACCACGCCCTCGACGAGGGGGTCTTCATCCGGTCGATGGCCTCCCGCGGTCACCTCGGGGGGCTGGCGCTGGCGACGCCCGAGGCCGTGCGCGTCCTCGACGCCGCCGGCCGGCGCTGGGTGCTGATCGAGACCGTCGGCGTGGGCCAGGTCGAGGTGGAGATCGCCGAGGAGGCCGACACGACCGTCGTCGTGGTGAACCCGGGCTGGGGCGACGCGGTCCAGGCCAACAAGGCTGGCCTGCTCGAGATCGGTGACGTGTTCGTGATCAACAAGGCCGACCGCGACGGCGTCGACCAGACGCGGCGCGACCTCGAGCAGATGCTCGACCTGTCGGACCTGGGCGAGGGCTGGCGGCCGCCCGTGGTGGCCACGGTGGCCGCTCGCCAGGAGGGGATCGACGAGCTGTGGGAGGCCGTCGATTCGCACCGCCGCCACCTCGAGCAGTCGGGCATCCTCGCCGAGCGGCGCGCCCGCCGGCTGGTGGAGGAGGTGCGTGAGATCCTGCTCGCCCGAGTGCGCCGGCGGATCGACGCCGTGTGCGAGGGCCCGGCGTTCGAGCGGCTCCACCAGCGGCTCCTCGCCCGGGAGACCGATCCCTACAGCGTGTCCGACGAGCTCTTGGCCGCGGCGGGCATCGACCCTGAGCCCACGGCGGGCGAGGCGGCGGCGCCGGCCGGGTAGGTTGGCCGGCCATGGCCGACACCGAGACCCTGGTCCAGGTCGAGCGGCGCGACGACGGCGTCGCCGTCGTCCGGCTCGCCCGCCCGAAGGTCAACGCCCTCTCGCGGGCGCTGCTCACCCAGTTGCGGGACGCGGCCGACGCGCTCACGGCCGACCCGCCCGGCGCCGTCGTCGTGACGGGCGGCGACCGGCTGTTCTCGGCCGGTGCTGACATCTCGGAGTTCGGCGGCCCCGACGAGGCCCGCGAGATCGGCGGCCTGTTCCGGGACGCCCTCGGGGCGGTGGCGGCCCTGCCGCGCTTCACGATCGCGGCCATCCGGGGCGTCGCCCTGGGCGGGGGGTGCGAGCTGGCGCTCGCCTGCGACTGGCGCGTGGCGGCGGCCGACGCCCGGCTGGGGCAGCCCGAGATCCTGCTCGGCATCATCCCCGGCGGGGGCGGCACCCAGCGGCTCGCCCGGCTGATCGGTGCCGCCAAGGCGAAGGAGCTCATCCTCACCGGCCGGCAGGTCGGCGCCGACGAGGCGCTGCGCATCGGGCTGGTCGACGAGGTCGTCGAGCCCGGCGCCGTGCACGACCACGCCCTGGCCAAGGCCGCCGGGCTGGCCAAGGGGCCCCTGGTGGCCCACGCCCTGGCCAAGCGGGCCGTCGACGAGGGCCTCGACACCAGCCTGGCCTACGGCCTCGACCTCGAACAGGACCTGTTCGCCGAGGTCTTCGCCACCGACGACGCCCACACCGGTGTGCGGTCCTTCCTCGAGCACGGACCCGGCAGCGCCACCTTCCAGGGCCGTTGAGGGCCTGGCGGTGAGGCCGGCGGTGCTGGGGGTCCCCGCCGGCGCCGCGATGAGGTCACGGCCGAAGAGCCATGAGCAGAGCCACGTTCCCGGGCCGGTGACCCACCCGCGTGGCTAGGGTCTGGACCATGCCGTACGCGGACGTCAACGGGCAGCGGATCCACTACGTCGACACGGGGGGTGACGGGCCGCCGGTGGTCTGGTCCCACGGGTTCCTCATGGACCACGAGATGTTCGCCCCGCAGCTCGAGGCGTTCGGCGGCGAGCTCCGCTGCATCGCGTGGGACGAGCGGGGCTTCGGGAGCACCGAGTGGGACGGCAAGCCCTTCACCTACTGGGACCTGGCCGACGACGTGATCGGCCTGCTCGACCACCTCGACCTCGAGGGCGCGGCGCTCGTGGGCATGTCCCAGGGCGGGTTCCTGTCGTTGCGCGCCGCGCTCCGTCACCCTGACCGGGTGCGGGCCCTGGTGCTGGAGGACACCCAGGCCGGTGTGGACGACGACGCCACCCTCGCCGCCTACCGGGCCATGCACGACGAGTGGGTCGCCAACGGGCCTCACGAGGCCATCACCGGCGCCGTCGCCTCGATCATCATCGGCGAGGACGTCGAGCTGCGGGCGCAATGGATCGCCAAGTGGCAGGCGGCCCCGGCCGAGCGCCTGACCGAGCCCTTCGAGTGCCTGGTGGGCCGCGAGGACATCACGGACCGCATGGGGGAGATCGAGCAGCCCGCCCTGGTGGTCCACGGGACGGCCGACGCCGCCATCCCGATGGCGCGCGCCGAGGCGCTCGCCGGGGCGCTGCCGGGCTGCTCGGGCGTGGTGGCGATCGAGGGGGCCAGCCACGCACCCAACCTCACCCATCCCGAGCAGTTCAACGCCGCCGTCGGCCCGTTCCTCCGCGAGCACGCCTGACGGCGGGCCCGGCGCGCCGTCAGAGGACGAGGCCGCCGAGGAGGCGGCCGATGGTGAAGGTGGCGGCCGCCGCGCCGGAGCCGATCAGCAGCTGACGGAGCCCCGACCACCACATGCGCCGACCGGTCACCACGCTGAGCAGCGCGCCCACGACGAACAGGGCCACGCCCGCCAGGGCCAGCGCCGTGACCACGGCGGCGCCGTCGTCGAGCACGAGGAACGGCAGGACCGGGATGGCGGCGCCGCCGACGAACACGGTGCCGTTGGCGGCGGCCGCCGCCAGCGGGCTGCCCGGCAACGGCTCGGAGGACCGCCCGGGGCCGAAGTCGACGTCGGCGGCGGCGCCCTCGGTGCGGACCCGCTCGAGCTCCGCGTCGTCGAAGCCGAGGGTGCGGCCGAGCAGCTCGAGGTCGTGGTCGTCGGCGCCCTCCATGGCCTCGAGGTGGGCGGCTTCGAGCTCGACCTCGCCGGTGAGGAGCTCGCGCTGGGCGGTGACCGAGACGTACTCGCCCGCCGCCATCGACAGGGAGCCCGAGAGCATGCCGGCGAAGCCGGTCAACAGGACGATCTCGGGGTCCACCTGGGCGCCGACCACACCCATCACCAGCGCCAGGTTCGACACGAGCCCGTCGTTGGCGCCGAACACGCCGGCCCGCAGCGACTGCGAGGCTCGCACCCGCCACGCCGGCGCCAGGCCGGCGAGGACGCGGGCGTGCACCCGCTCGTCGAGGGCGATGTGGGCGTCTTCGGCGCCGTCCTCGTAGGTGCGCAGCTCGGCCCGTTCGGACCGCTCGAGCAGAGGCAGCACCGGCGTGACCCCGACCCGCCGGGCCAGCGCGATCAGCAGCCGGGCCCGCAGCCCGGGCCGGTGGCGCCGCCTGCCGGCCGGCTCGGCGCGGTCGGTCCCGAGCTTGGCGGCCCAGTGTCGGGCGTGGCGCTCCTCGGCGGCGGCGAGGCCCAGGAGGATCTCGCGGCGCTCGGGGTCGGTGCGCTCGGCCAGGGCCCGGTAGACCGCGGCCCGGTCGAGCTCCTCCCGGATGGAGCGGTGGTACCGGCGCACGGTACGGGCCGGCTCAGGCCCAGACGACCCGGCCCAGCTCGACGCTGGTGACCAGGTCGGGGTGGGAGGGCACCACCCGCACGGTGAAGCCGTAGCGGCCGGCCTGCTCGCAGGTGAACGAGCCGCGGTAGCGCAGGTGGTGCTCGTCGGGCTGGTCGACGGGCTCCATGGGCACGACGCCGCCGGCGGTGAGCTCGTCGTTCTGGCCGACGGGGCCGTGGATCAGCTGCACCTCCACGTCGCCGCCGTCGAGGTCGCCCAGGGCGACCACGGCGTCGACCTGGCGGGTGTGGCCGAGATCGGCGACGGACGCGTCGGTCTCGATGGCGTCGACGTGCACGCCCTTCCAGGCCTCGATCAGGCGCGCCTTCCAGCCCGCCAGCCCCCGCGCCCGGGCGAAGTCGTCGGCGACGAGCGCGTCGACGTGGGCGGCGGCGGGCTCGTAGAGCCCTTCGACGTAGTCCCGCACCATGCGCGCCGCCGTCACCCGCGGGCCGAGCGAGCTGAGCGACGCCTTGATGCGGTGGACCCACCGCCGGGGGACGGGCCCCTGCACCCGCTCGTAGTAGAGCGGCACGATCTGCTCCTCGAGGATGGCGAAGAGGCTCTCGGCCTCGAGCTCGTCCCGGCGCTCGAGGTCGGTGACGGCCTCGGCCGAGGAGATCGCCCAGCCGTTCTCGCCGTCGAACATCTCGTCCCACCAGCCGTCGAGGATCGAGCAGTTGAGGGCGCCGTTGAGCGCCGCCTTCTCGCCGCTGGTCCCCGACGCCTCCTGGGGTCGTCGCGGCGTGTTCAGCCACACGTCGGCCCCCTGGTACATCGTGCGGGCCACGGCGATGTCGTAGTCGTCGACGAACACGAACCGGTGCCGGATCTCGGGGTCGTGGGAGAACGCCACGATGGCCTTGATCATCTCCTTGCCGAGGTCGTCGGCGGGGTGCGCCTTGCCGGCGAACACGAGCTGCACGGGGCGGTCCGACGACAGCAGCAGGCGGCGCAGCCGCTCGGGCTGCGAGAGCAGCAGGGTGGCCCGCTTGTAGGTGGCGAAGCGCCGGGCGAAGCAGATCGTGAGCGCCTTGGGGTCGAGGGCCTCGGCGCACCACGCCACGTCCGACGCGCTCTGGCCCCGGGCGAGGTGGGCGTCCCGGAGCCGCTCGCGCACGAAGCTCACGAGCCGCTCCCGGCCCTGCTCCCGGACCCGCCAGATCTCGTCGTCGCGGGCATCGGCGATGCGCTCCCAGCGCTCGGGTGGCGCCTCGTGCCACTCGGGCAGCACGTAGCGGGAGAGCAGGTCGTGCATCTCGGGCGAGATCCACGTGTGGGCGTGCACCCCGTTGGTGACCGACCCGATCGGGGTCTCGTCCTCGGGCACGTCGGGCCACAGCCCGCTGAACATGCGGCGGCTGGTCCGGCCGTGCAGGCGCGAGACGGCGTTCGACCGGGCCGCCAGGCGCAGGCCCATGACCGCCATGTTGAACGGCGTGTCGGGCTCGTCGCCCGGTGCGTGCCCGAGCGCCATCAGCTCGTCGACGGTGATGCCGCACTCGTCGGCCCAGTCCGAGAAGTAGCGGACCATGAGCTCCCGCGGGAAGCGGTCGATGCCGGCGGGCACCGGCGTGTGCGTGGTGAACACCGTGCCCGCCCGCACCGCCTCGACGGCTTCGGCGAACTCGAGGCCGCGGCCCGACACGAGCTGGCGGATGCGCTCGAAGCCGAGGAAGCCGGCGTGGCCCTCGTTGGTGTGGAACACCTGGGTCGTCTCGCCCACCGCCTGCAGGGCGCGCACCCCACCGACGCCGAGCAGGACCTCCTGGCGGAGGCGGTGCTCGGTGTCGCCGCCGTAGAGCCGGTCGGTCACCTGCCGCAGCAGGGGCGGGTTCTCCTCCACGTCGGCGTCCATGAGGTACAGGCGGATGCGGCCGACGTCGGCGCGCCACAGCTGGGCGGTGAGCACCTCGCCGGCCAGGTTGACCTCCACCCGCTTGCCGTCGAGGTGGGTGAGCGCCATGGCGAAGGGGTCCTGGTCGGGGTAGCGCTCCTGCTGCCAGCCGTCGGCGTTCAGGGACTGCCGGAAGTAGCCGTGCCGGTAGAACAGCCCGACCCCGACGAGGGGCAGGCCCAGGTCGCTGGCCGCCTTGAGGTGGTCACCGGCGAGCACGCCGAGGCCGCCCGAGTACTGGGGGAGCGCCTCGGCGATGCCGAACTCGGGGGAGAAGTAGGCGACGGACCGCAGCGGGCTGTCCCCGGCGCGGTCCTGGAACCAGCGGGGCCGCTCGATGTAGCGCTGCAGGGCCTCGTGCAGCTCGCCCAGGTAGGCCCGGAAGCCGGGGTCGGCGGCCAGCACCTCGAGGCGGTGGCGGTCGACGACGCCGAGCAGGCCCACGGGGTCGTGGACGGTGACCTCCCACGCGTCGGGGTCGACCCAGCGGAACAGGTCGCGGGTGCGCTCGTCCCAGGACCAGCGGAGGTTCATCGCCAGGTCGTGGAGCGGCGCGAGGGCCTCGGGCAGGAGCGGGCGGACGGTGAAGCTCCGGAGCGCCTTCATCACCCGCCAACCTAGTGGTCCGCCCCTCCACCCTGTTTACGGGGCCGCCGCGGGTGATAGGTGTAGCCCCATGCCCATCGGCAGGATCGTGATCGACGACGTCCGCCCGCGGACGCCGGCGGGGCAGCACCCGGCCAAGGCGTGCGTGGGTCAGGCCGTGCGGGTGTCGGCCGACATCTTCAAAGACGGCCACGACATCCTGGCGGCGCGGGTGCGATGGCGCCCCGAGGCCGGCAAGGAGTGGAGCGAGGCACCGATGGCGCCCACCGGCAACGACCGGTGGGAGGCGGTCATCGTCCCCACCGTCGTCGGGATGCACCGGGTCGTGGTCGAGGCGTGGACCGATCGCTTCGCCACGTGGCGCCACGACATCGGGGTGAAGGCGGGCGCCGGGCAGGACGTCTCGGTTGAGCTGGAGGAGGGCGGCCTGCTCCTCGACGCGCTGGCGGCCAAGGTGCCCCGGGCCCGGCGCGAGGTCGTCCGCGAGGCCGCCGCGGCCGTCCGCCGTGAGCAGTGCACGCTGGAGGTGCGGCTCAACGCCGCGCTCGACGACGCCCTCGCCGCGGTCGTGGCGGGCGTGCCGGTGTCCGGCGACCTCACCCGCAGCCGCCCGCTGCCGCTCTGGGTCGACCGGGAACGGGCGGTGTTCGGCGCCTGGTACGAGCTCTTCCCCCGGTCCGAGGGCGGGCTGGTGGGCGCCACCAAGCGGCTGCCCGACATCGCCGCCATGGGCTTCGACATCGTCTACCTCCCGCCGATCCACCCCATCGGGCGGACCTTCCGCAAGGGGCGCGACAACACGCTCGAGGCCGGTCCCGACGACCCCGGCAGCCCCTGGGCGATCGGCGCCGAGGAGGGCGGCCACACCGCCGTGCACCCCGATCTCGGCACGATCGAGGACTTCGACCGCTTCGTGGAGGAGGCCCGGTCCCACGGGCTCGAGGTGGCGCTCGACTACGCCCTGCAGTGCTCCCCCGACCACCCCTGGGTCCGGGAGCACCCAGAGTGGTTCCACCATCGGCCCGACGGCACGATCAAGTACGCCGAGAACCCGCCCAAGAAGTACCAGGACATCTACCCGCTCAACTTCTGGCCCGACGACGACGCCGACCGCGAGGCGCTCTGGCAGGCCTGCCGGCAGATCCTCGAGCACTGGATCGACCACGGCGTGCGGATCTTCCGCGTGGACAACCCCCACACCAAGCCCCTGGCGTTCTGGGAGTGGCTGATCCCGTCGCTGCGCGCCGAGCACCCCGACCTGATCTTCCTGTCCGAGGCGTTCACCCGCCCGAAGATGATGTCCAAGCTCGCCGAGGTCGGCTTCACGCAGAGCTACACCTACTTCACGTGGCGGAACACCAAGCAGGAGCTCACCGACTACACCGTCGAGGTCTGCCTGGGGCCCAAGGCCGACTACATGCGCCCGAACTTCTGGCCCAACACGCCCGACATCCTGTCGGGCCCCCTGCGGAACGGGCCTCCGGCGGCGTTCCGGATGCGCCTGCTCCTCGCCGCGACGCTGGTGCCGAGCTACGGCATCTACAGCGGCTACGAGCTGTGCGAGAACGAGCCCGCCTCGGACGCCAACGAGGAGTACCTGCACTCCGAGAAGTACGAGGTGAAGGAGCGGGACTGGGACCGGCCCGACTCGCTGGCGCCGTTCATCACCCGTCTCAACGAGGTGCGCCGGGCCCACCCCGGGTTCGCGCGCCTCGGGAACATCTGGTTCCACGGGGCGGACAAGGACGAGATCATCGTCTACTCCCGCCACGACGACGCCCTCGACGACGTGGTGCTGTGCGTGGTGAACCTCGACCCGCACCACTGGCAGGAAGCGACGCTGTCGCTCGACCTCGGGCGCCTGGGGCTCGACGGCGCCGGCTCCTACGAGGTCCACGACGAGCTCAGCGGGCAGACGTTCGTCTGGGACGGCGCCCACCCCTACGTGCGCCTCGACCCGGCGGAGGCACCCGGTCACGTGCTGCACCTGCGGCGGGCGCCCCGATGAGCTCGCCGCGTCGCCGGGGCCTGAGCGACGACCCCCGCTGGTACCAGAAGGCCGTCTTCTACGAGCTGCTGGTCCGCGGCTTCTACGACGCCAACGACGACGGCACGGGCGACTTCCGGGGCCTGCTCGAGAAGCTCGACTACCTCGAGTGGCTGGGCGTCGACTGCCTCTGGCTGCTGCCCTTCTACAAGTCGCCCCTGCGCGACGGCGGCTACGACATCAGCGACTTCTTCAGCGTGCTGCCCGAGTACGGCGACGTGGACGACGTCGTGCAGGTGATCGAGGAGGCCCACCGCCGGGGCATCCGCATCATCGCCGACCTCGTCGTGAACCACACGAGCGACCAGCACCCGTGGTTCCAGGAGTCCCGCCAGGACCGGACGAACCCGAAGGCCGACTGGTACGTGTGGAGCGACGACGACCAGCGCTGGTCCGAAGCCCGCATCATCTTCGTCGACAGCGAGCCGTCGAACTGGACCTGGGACCCGCAACGCCAGCAGTACTTCTGGCACCGCTTCTTCCACCACCAGCCCGACCTGAACTACGACAACCCCGACGTGGCCGACGCCATGATCGACGTGGTGCGGTTCTGGCTCGACCTGGGGCTGGACGGCTTCCGGCTCGACGCCGTGCCCTACCTCTACGAGCGGGACGGCACCAACGGCGAGAACCTGCCCGAGACCCACGAGTACCTCAAGCGCCTCCGCAAGGAGGTCGACGCCCGGTACACCGGCAAGGTGCTCCTGGCCGAGGCCAACCAGTGGCCGGCCGACGTCGTCGACTACTTCGGCGACGGCGACGAGTGCCACATGTGCTTCCACTTCCCGCTGATGCCCCGCATGTTCATGGCCCACCGGCGCGAGCAGCGGTACCCCATCACCGAGATCCTCGCCCAGACGCCCGAGATCCCCGACGGCTGCCAGTGGGGCATCTTCCTGCGGAACCACGACGAGCTCACGCTCGAGATGGTCACCGACGAGGAGCGGGACTACATGTACAACGAGTACGCCAAGGACCCGCTGATGAAGATCAACATCGGGATCCGGCGGCGGCTCTTCCCCCTGCTCGAGAACGACCGCCGGGTCGTCGAGCTGTTCCACGCCCTGCTGTTCAGCATGCCGGGCAGCCCCATCCTGTACTACGGCGACGAGATCGGGATGGGCGACAACATCTACCTCGGCGACCGCGACGGCGTGCGCACCCCCATGCAGTGGACGCCCGACCGCAACGGCGGGTTCAGCCGCGCCGACTTCGCCAAGCTCTACCTGCCCGCCCTCATGGACCCCGTGCACGGGTACCAGGCGGTCAACGTCGAGGCGCAGCTGCGCGACCCCAGCTCGTTCCTGCACTGGGTGCAGCGCATGATCGAGGTCCGCAAGCAGCACCCTGTGTTCGGCACGGGCTCGATGGAGACCCTCACGGTCGAGAACCCGTCGGTGCTCGCCTACGTGCGCGAGGGCGTCGGCGACGACGGCGAGCGCGACATCGTGCTGTGCGTCAACAACCTGAGCCGCTTCGCCCAGCCCACCGAGCTGCAGCTCGGGGCCTACGAGGGCCTCGTGCCCGTCGAGCTCATCGGGCGGGTCCCGTTCCCCCCGATCGGCGAGCTGCCCTACTTCATCACGCTGCCGCCGCACGGGTTCTTCTGGTTCGAGCTGGTGGAGGTCCCATGATCAGCCGTGACTCGCTCACCAAGGCGCTCGCCGACTTCCTGCCCCGCCAGCGCTGGTACGCCGGGCCCGGCGAGGTGGACGGCGGCGGGGCGCTCGCCATCCAGGTGCTGGAGCACGAGCAGCTGCGCAGCGGTTGGCCGGCGCTCGAGTGGACGCTGGTCGAGGTCGACGACGGCCGTCCCGAGCGCTCCGTCTACCAGGTCGTCGTCGGCCTCCGGCCGAGCGGCGACATGGCGGCGTTCTACGAGGGCAAGCCCGACGCCCTGATGGGGGAGGTCGAGACCGACGACGGGCCCGCGATGGCCTACGACGCCCTCATCGACGAGGAGCTGGCCATCGCCCTGCTCGCCCACATCGCCCCCGAGGAGGACGTGCAGCGGGCCCGGCCGCTGAGCCTCGAGCAATCCAACTCGTCCATCGTCTACGACGAGCGGCTGATCATGAAGCTGTTCCGACGGCTGTCGGAGGGGCCCAACCCCGACGCCGAGGTCACCCGGGCGCTGGCCGCCACCGGCTTCGACCACGTGCCCGCGCCCCGCGCCGAGTGGCGCACCGACCGCTTCGACCTGGCGGTCGTCTGCGAGTTCCTGGCCGGAAGCGTGGACGGCTTCCAGCTGGCGTTGACGTCCCTGCGCGACCTGTACGACCTGCGCATCGACCCGGCCGAGGCGGGCGGGGACTTCGCGCCCGACGCCCGCCGGCTCGGGCAGGTCACCGCAGAGATGCACGCGGCGCTCGCCGCGGCCTTCGGCAGCCGGCCGGCCGAGGTGGGATCGTGGGTCGACGACATGGAGACCCACCTGGCCCGCGTCTCCCACCCCGACCTGCCGGTGGCGGCGGTGCGGGACGCCTACCGGCGGGCCCGGGCGATCGGCGACGCCGGCGCCGCGGTGCGCATCCACGGCGACTACCACCTCAGCCAGGTGCTGCGCACCGACGCCGGCTGGTACGTGCTCGACTTCGAGGGCGAGCCCGCCCGGCCCCTCGAGGAGCGCCGCCGCCCGTCCTCGGTGCTGCGCGACGTCGCCGGGATGCTGCGGTCGTTCCACTACGCCTCGCGCATCGCCCTCCTGGAGCGGGGCCCCGACGCCGACGCCGACCTCGACGGCCTGGCCCGGGCGTGGGAGGCCCGCAACCGTGAGGCGTTCCTCGAGGGGTACCTGGCGGTGGAGGCCGTGGCCCCGCTGCTGCCGGCCACCGACAGCGACCGGGCGGCCCTGCGGCGCGCCTTTGAGATCGACAAGGCCGTGTACGAGGTCGGCTACGAGCAGGCGCACCGGCCCGCCTGGGTAGACATCCCGCTGTCCGCCGTCCGCGAGATGCTGGAGGACCACACGTGAGGCGCACGACGAGCCGCCCCGCCCCCGACACGGTGCAGGCCGTCGAACGGGTTGTGGCCGGCGAGCACGCCAACCCCCACGAGGTGCTGGGCGCCCACCGGGCCGGCGACGACTTCGAGGTGCGGGTGTGGCGGCCCGACGCCGAGGCGGTCACCGTGGTGCTCGACGACGGCACGCGGGTCGCCGCCGACCGGGTGCACGAGGCCGGGTTCTTCACGGCCACCGTCGAGGCAGCGGGCCCGACCCTGACCTACCGCGTCGAGGTCGCCTACCCGGCGGGGGACACCTACACCCTCGATGACCCGTACCGCTTCTGGCCCACGCTGGGCGAGCTCGACCTGCACCTGATCGGGGAGGGTCGCCACGAGCGGCTGTGGGAGGTGCTGGGCGCCCACCCGCGCGAGCACGAGGGCGCGTACGGCACGGCGTTCGCGGTGTGGGCCCCCAACGCCCGGTCCGTCCGGGTGGTGGGCGACTTCAACGGCTGGGACGGCCGCCTGCACCCCATGCGCACGATGGGGGTGTCCGGCGTGTGGGAGCTGTTCGTCCCCGGCGTCGGCCCCGGGGCGCTCTAC
Source organism: Actinomycetota bacterium (assembly GCA_004366205.1). GTDB lineage: Bacteria > Actinomycetota > Acidimicrobiia > Acidimicrobiales > CADCSY01 > SIRW01. The sequence continues at coordinate 22,759 of SIRW01000042.1, forward strand.
AAGTTCGAGATCCTCACGCAGGAGGGCCACCTGCGGCTCAAGGCCGACCCCATGGCCTTCGCCGCCGAGCACCCGCCCGGCACCTCGAGCATCGTCGTGGACAGCCGCTACGAGTGGAACGACGACGCGTGGCTGCGCCGCCGGGCCGAGAGCGACGCCATCGACCAGCGGCTGTCGATCTACGAGGTGCACCTCGGGTCGTGGCGCACGGTGCCCGAGGAGGGAGACCGTCCGCTCACCTACCGCGAGATCGCCGAGCCCCTCGCCGACTACTGCTGCGACATGGGGTTCACCCACGTCGAGCTCCTGCCCGTCGCCGAGCACCCCTTCGGGGGGTCGTGGGGCTACCAGGTGTCATCGTACTTCGCGCCCACCGCCCGCTTCGGCACCCCCGACGACTTCCGCTACCTCGTCGACGTGCTCCACCAGCGGGGCATCGGCGTCATCGTCGACTGGGTGCCCGCCCACTTCCCGAAAGACGACTGGGCCCTGGCCCGCTTCGACGGCACCGCCCTCTACGAGCACGCGGATCCCCGCCAGGGGGAGCACCCCGACTGGGGGACGCTCGTGTTCAACTTCGGGCGCAACGAGGTCCGCAACTTCCTCATGGCCAGCGCCCTGTACTGGCTGGACGAGATGCACATCGACGGCCTACGGGTCGACGCCGTCGCCTCGATGCTGTACCTGGATTACTCGCGTGAAGAGGGCCAGTGGGTGCCCAACGTCCACGGCGGTCGCGAGAACCTCGAGGCGGTGTCGTTCCTCCAGGAGGTCAACACCGTCGTGCACGCCCGCTACCCGGGGGTGCTCACCATCGCCGAGGAGTCCACGGCGTGGCCGGGCGTGAGCCGTCCCACCTACACCGGCGGTCTCGGCTTCGGGCACAAGTGGAACATGGGCTGGATGCACGACACCCTCGACTACTTCGCCAAGGAGCCGGTGCACCGCCGGTACCACCACCACCAGCTGACCTTCGGGCTCGTCTACGCCTGGTCCGAGAACTTCGTGCTGCCGCTCTCCCACGACGAGGTCGTGCACGGGAAGGGCTCGCTCTTGGGCCGCATGCCTGGCGACCGCTGGCAGCGGTTCGCCAACCTGCGCTCGCTGTTCGCCTGGATGTGGGCGCACCCCGGCAAGCAGCTGCTGTTCATGGGGGGCGAGATCGCCCAGGAGCGGGAGTGGGCTCATGACGGCAGCCTCGACTGGCACCTGCTCGACGACCCCGCCCACCGCGGCGTGCAGGACCTGATCCGTGAGCTCAACCGCATCCAGGCCGAGCACGGCGCCCTGTGGGAGGTCGACTTCTCGCCCGACGGGTTCCAGTGGATCGACGCCAACGACGCCGACCAGAGCTGCTACTCGTTCCTGCGGCTCGGCCGCGGCGGCCAGGGGGTGGTGGCCTGTCTCGCCAACCTCACGCCGGTGCCGCGGTACGGCTACCGGGTGGGCCTGCCCCACGGCGGGAGGTGGCGGGCCCTGCTCAACACCGACGACGAGCGTTGGGGGGGCAGCGGCGTGGGCACCGGGGTCGAGGTGGTGGCCGAGGAGGTGCCCTGGCACGGGCGCGGGCACTCGGCCGTGCTCACCCTGCCGCCGCTCGCCGTGCTCTGGCTCGCCCCGGCCTGAGGCGGCGCTTCAGGGGCCCTCGCCGAGGGCGTCGTGGACGACGCGGTGGACGACGGCGCGGAAGCGCCCCCAGCCCTCCCAGTCGTCGTCCCACCGGTCCCGAGGGCCACGGAGCGCCTCGAGCGCGTCGGCCATCGCCGGCAGGTCGCCGATGGCGACCTCGCGGTAGCCCTCGATCTGCTCGTGGGGGTCGACGGCGCCGAGCGTGCCGCCGACCTCGTCCACGAGGAAGGCGTACGTGCGGAACCGCGGCGGGTCCGGGGGCACCGCGTAGTCGACCACCGCCAGGAAGCGGCGGACCTCGACGTCGAGGCCCGTCTCCTCGTGCGTCTCGCGCAGCAGGGCGTCGAGGACCGGCTCGCCGGGGTCGACGCCGCCGGTGAGCAGGCGCTGCACCCCGCCGGGGTAGAACGCCTTGGTCGCGGTGAGCAGCAGACCGGACGGGCGCCGCACCACCATGCACACCTCGGACGAGCGCCGGCGCCCGTCGACCGCCCCGCGGCACACCGCCGGCAGCTCGGCCCGGACCCGGCGGGCGGGACCGAAGCGGGCGTCGAGCGCCGCCACCTCCTCGTCGTGGCCGGCCCAGATCGTGCCCATGCAACCTCCCCGGCCCCCGGTACGGTGATCCGGTGACCCCGCCGACCCTCGTCGTGCACGGCCACTTCTACCAGCCGCCCCGAGAGAACCCCTGGACCGAGGCCGTTCCCCGCGAACCCACGGCCGCGCCCCACCACGACTGGAACGCGCGGATCACCGCCGAGTGCTACCGCCCCAACGGCTGGGCCCGGGTCGTCGACGACGCCGGGCGGGTGGTCGACATCGTCAACAACTACGCCCACCTGTCGTTCGACGTGGGGCCGACGCTGTTCGCCTGGCTCGAGCGGCACGCCCCGGAGGTGGTCGAGCGCATCCGCGCCGGCGACGCCGCCGGTGGCGGCGCCGTCGCCCACGCCCACCACCACGTGATCCTCCCGCTCGCCGACGACCGCGACGTCCGGACCGAGGTGCGCTGGGGCCTGGCGGCGTTCGAGCACCGGTTCGGCCGGCCCGCCCGGGGCATGTGGCTGCCGGAGGCCGCCGTCGACGACCGGGTGCTCGCCGTGCTGGCCGAGGAGGGGGTGGCCTTCACGGTCCTGGCCCCGGACCAGGCGGCGCGGTGGCGGCCCCTCGACGGCGACGAGCACTCCTGGGCCGACGCCACCGGGCTCGACACCCGTCAGCCCTACCGCTGGCAGCACCCCACCCACCCCGAGCTCGGCGTCGACGTCGTCTTCTACGACGGGCCGCTGTCGCACGACGTGGCGTTCGGGGCCGGAGGCCTCTCGAGCCAGACCCTGGTGGCCCGCACCCGCCTGGCGGCGCCCGACGGTGGGCTCGTCTGCGTGGCCACCGACGGCGAGACCTTCGGCCACCACCACGTCTTCGCCGAGCGGGCCCTGGCCCACGCCCTGCCGATCGAGGCGCCCTCGGCGGGCATCGAGGTGACGACCGTCGCCGCGTTCCTCGACCAGGTGCGCCCGGCCCGCGAGGTGGCCATCCGGCCGAGCTCGTGGTCGTGCCCCCACGGTGTGGAGCGATGGCGGAGCGACTGCGGCTGCCGCACCGGAGGGCCGCCCGGCACGAGCCAGGCCTGGCGGGCGCCGCTGCGGGCCGCGCTCGACGTCGTGCGGGCTGCCTGTCGTGAGGTGTTCGAGCGTCGGGGGGCGGCGGTGCTCGCCGACCCGTGGGCGGCGCGGGACGCCTACGTGTCGGTGCTGCTCGACGAGCAGGCGCTGGAGGACTTCGCGAGCGAGCACGTCGCCGGCGACCGGGTGGAGGCCCTCACCCTCCTCGAGATGGAGCGCCACGCCCTGTGCATGTACACCTCGTGCGGCTGGTTCTTCTGGGACTTGGCCGAGCTCGAGACGGTCCAGGTCCTGCGCTACGCGGCGAAGGCGATGGACCTGATCGCCGAGCTGGGGGAGGAGCCGCCCCTCGCTCCGTTCCTCGACGTGCTGGCGACGGCCCGGAGCAACCAGCCCGGTGCGGGCGACGGCCGGGAGGTCTGGGAGCGGCACGTGGCGCCCGCCCGGGTGGACGCCGCCCGAGCCGTCGCCCACGTGGCCCTCGCCGAGCTGCTGGAGGGCTCCGACCCGGGTGACCCTGTCGGCGCCTACCGGGTCGACACGACCGGTCGGTGGCGCGTCGAGCGCGACCCGGTCATCGTCTGCTGCGGATCGGTCGCCGTCACCCACCGGCGCACCGGCCGGCGATCCGAGCACGTCTACGCCGCCGTCCACCTGGGCGGACTCGAGGTGCTCGGCGCCACCCGGCCCGCCGACCCCGCCCGCGACCGGGACGACGTCGCCGCCGTGGTGGGCGCGGCCGAGGCGGGCGACCGCGTCTCTGCGGTGCTGCGCCTCGTGGCCGAGCGGTTCGGCCCGCACGAGTTCGGCCTGGAGGCGGTGCTGCCCGACCAGGCGGACCAGATCGTCCGGCGGGCCGCCGCCGAGCTCGGCGAACGCTACGCCGCAGCCTTCGACCGGCTCTTCGCCGACCACCGCGCCCTGCTCGAGTCGCTGGGCCGGGCCGGCTACCCCCTCCCCGACGAGCTGCGCACCCCCGCCGAGCTCGCTCTCGGGCGCCGGCTCGACGAGGCCATGGCCGCAGCCGCCTCGTCGGGCTGGGACGAGGCCGCCGTCGACCAGGCGCGGGGCGTGGCGGCCACGGCGGCGGCCATGGGCGTGCGGCCCCAGGCGACGCGGGCCGGCGGCCTGCTCGGCGAGGCCTTCCTGGCCGAGGTGCGCCGGGCGTGCGAGGACGGTCACGAGCCCGCCGGTCGAGCCCTGCGGTTGCTCGAGCTGGGTCGGGAGCTGGCGATGGCGCTCCCGGTCGAGCGGGCCCAGGAGCTGCTGCACGAGCGGCTCCGGCGCGAGCTCGTGGGCGACGAGCACCTGCGGCTGGCCGAGGTCCTCGGCATGGCGCCGGACGCGCTCGGCGCCGCCGCGGACGTCCGGCGCGCCGGTAGAAAGGCGTCGTGAACGAGACCATCCGCCTGGGCCGCATCGCCGGCATCGCCGTCGGCCTCAACTGGAGCCTCATCGTCATCTTCGTGCTCGTCGCCACGGCCCTGGCCGGCGGGCGCTTCCCGGCCGTGCACCCGGGTCACGGCGCGGCCGCCTACGTGGTGGCGGGCGTCGCCACCGCGCTGCTCTTCTTCTGCTCGATCCTCGCCCACGAGCTGGGCCACGCCCTCGTCGCCCGGCGCAACGGCGTGGAGGTGGAGGGCATCACCCTGTGGCTGTTCGGCGGCGTCGCCCGGCTCGGCGGCGAGTCGCCCGACCCGGGCGCCGAGCTGCGGATCGCCGCCGTGGGCCCCGCCATCAGCGTGCTGGTCGGCGCCGCCGCCGGCGCGGCCGCCGTGCTGCTCGACCTGATCGGCGCCCACGAGCTGCTCGTCGGCACCGCCACCTGGCTGGCGATCATCAACGTCGTGCTGGCGGTGTTCAACCTGCTGCCGGGCGCCCCGCTCGACGGCGGGCGCATCCTGCGGGCGCTGCTGTGGTGGCGCAGCGGCGACCGGGTCGGCTCGGCGGTCAAGGCGGCGCGGGGAGGGCGCGCCATCGGCTGGCTGCTGGTCGTCCTCGGCGTCCTCGAGTTCGCGGCGGGGGCGGGCCTGGGCGGCCTGTGGTTCGCGCTGATCGGCTGGTTCCTCATCAACGTGGCCCGGGCCGAGGAGGGCAGCGCCGTGCTCCGGGGAGCGCTCGGCGGCATCACGGTCCGCCAGGCCATGTCGCCCGACCCCGTCACCGTGCACGCCGCCGTCCCGGTGTCCCAGCTCATCGACGAGTACCTGTTCCGGCACCGCTTCTCGGCGTTCCCGGTGCTGGCCGACGACGGCCGGCCGCCTGGCCTCGTCACGCTCAACGCCATGAAGGCGGTGGCGCCCGACCGGCGGCCGACGACCCCCGTCGGCGACATCGCCTACTGGGGCGACGAGGTGCCCCGGGCCGCGCCCGACGACGCCCTGGCCGAGCTGCTGCCGCGGCTCAACGGCGCCGAGGGCCGGGCCCTGGTGTTCGACCGGGGCCGCCTGGTCGGGATCGTGTCGCCCACCGACGTCGCCCGCATCATCGAGCTCGCCGAGCTGGGCGCGGCCGGCCACCGCCTGCCGCTGCCGTAGGCGTCAGCGGGTGCCCTCGACCCGGGCCTTGAGGTTCCGCAGGTTGCGCTTCCAGATCCGCTTCATGACCCGGCTGCCCACGAGGGCGCCGAGCGGGCCACCCATCCAGACCGGGAAGGTCAGGCGCTCCTCCCAGCTGAACGTCGTGCCGCCGCGCCGCCGGCGGCGGATGAGGAACCGGCCGGTGCCGGTGACGACGCCCTCGTGGCGGACGCCGATGGAGCGGCCGTCGTCCCACTCCGTCACGACCATGCGGTCGGTGAGCCGGAACGGCCCCACCTTGGTGTCGCACTCGAAGGTCGTGCCCACGCCCCGGCGCTGCCGGCTCGTGTAGCGGATGGCGACGGCGTCCTCCATCCACTCGGCGTGGCTGGCCAGGTCGCGGACCTCCCGCCACACGCGCGCGGGTGGAGCGTCGATGGCGGTGCTCACCTTGACCCGGGCCACAGGCGTCGCACGCTAGCCCGGCTGCTGTCCCTCGCTGCCCCGGGCGGGCCCGGCCGGGCGGTAGACGGACACGTGACGGCGGTCGCCCGGCGCGAAGGGCGCGCCGGTCCAGTCCCGCCACCGCTCCGCCAGCGCCAGCCCGGCGGCGGCCGCCATGGCGTCGAGCTCGTCCGGTGTCACGTAGCGCAGCAGCCACGGACGCAGCCGCACCCCGCCGTCCTCGGTGATCACCACGTGCTGGCCGGTGATCGACTGGGTGCGGCGAGCGCCACGGGCCACGCGGAGCACGACCCGGTCGACCTCGATGCGCACGGGCTCGACGGTGCCCTGCGGGCCGGCGGGATCGGGGTCGGGCACGAGGGCCTCCACGACGAGGGCGCCGTCGCCGGCGAGCAGGGAGGCGACGGCGCGGACCAGGGCCTGCTGGCCGGCCGCGTCGGCCACGTTGAACAGCGTGTTCACGGCCAGCACGGCCAGGGCGAACGGGCCGTCGACGGCCGCCTCGTCGAGGCGGGCGAGGTCGGCGACGACGGCCTCGACGGCGTCGCCGCCGGGCTTGGCCCGCAGTCGCTCGAGCATGGCCGGCGAGGCGTCCACGGCGACGACCCGCCGCCCGCCGGCCGCCAGCGGGATGGCGAGCCGGCCGGTCCCCGCGCCGAGCTCGAGCACCGCTCCGGGGCCGGCGAGCCCGGCGAGCGCGGCCACGGCGGCGGGCGTCTCCTCGGCGTGCGGGTACCAGTCGTCGTAGACGTCGGCGAACCCCTCGCCGTAGGTCTCGGGGCCGAATCCCTCCACGGCGAGAGTTGACCACGCCGGCGCGCCAGCGTGTGCTCGCTACCGTGGGGCGCCGTGAGCAGCGACCAGCGGCGTCCCGGCGAGATCCTGGCCGACCAGCGCCGTGCGCTGGCGCGCTACCTCAGCTGCGAGGTCGCCCCGCTCTCCCGGCACTACGGCCCTGTGCTCGAGCGGACCGGCCTGCGCGGGGGGCTCGCCTCCCTCGACGAGCTTGCCCGGATCCCGCTCACCGAGCCGGCCGAGCTGACCGACCAGGACGCCGTCGTGCTGCGCCCGCGGGACGGCAACGGTGCCGTGGGGTCGCTCGAGCTGCGCGGCCGGATCCTGTGGGCCCGCCTGACCCGCGGTCCGGCCCACGCCGACCGCGAGATCATCGAACCGCTCTACAAGCCCGTGCAGTGGATCGAGCACGGTGGCTACCTGCTGGGCTACACGGCGGAGGACCTCGAGCGGCTCGCCGACCTGGGGCGCCGCTGGCTGCAGCTCGCCGGGCTGCGGCGCGCCGACCGGCTCCTCAACGTCCTGGCGCCGGCGGCCGGCCTGCCCCACTGGCAGCTGGTCCTCGGCTGCCGGCGCGCCGGCGTCGCCGCGACCCACCTGGGCGCGCCGCCGGACGAGGCGGCGCTGGCCCGGCTCTCGCCCACCGTCCTCGCCGGCACGCCCGGCGACGTGGAGCGCACCCTCGAGGTCGCCGCCCGCTCCGGCCGGCGCCTGGCGCACCTGCGGACCGTGCTGGTGGCGGGCGCCCCCCCGCCCGCCGACGCCGACCGGGCGCACCTCGCCGGCCTGGCCGGCGTCGACGGCGACCTCGCCGTGGTCGCCGCCTGGGCCCCGCCGGGTGCGCGTGCCGTGTGGGCCGAGTGCCGCACGGGCGACGCCCTGCACACCTGGCCCGACAGCGAGGTGGTCGAGGTCGTCGACCCCGGCTCAGGCCGCCCCGTCGCCGAGGGGCAGCCGGGCGAGCTGGTGTGGACGGCGCTGGGCTGGCGGGGCACGGTCCTGCTGCGCCTCCGCACCGGCGAGCGCGGCGCGCTGGTGCGCAGCGTGCCCTGCGCCACCTGCGGTCGGGGAACCCCGCGGGTGCGACGCTCGACGGGGGTGGCGGGGGCGTGACCGAGCGGACGCCCCCGCCCGCGGGCGAGGGTGGCGACGACCGGGCGCGTCGCGGATCGGGTGCCGGCACCGACCGGTCGACGCCGTGGGCCACACCCGGGGCGCCGCCCGAGGAGGCGCCGGCCCGCCGGGGCGCGCCCGCCGGCGATCCGGCGGCGCCGCCGGGCGCACCGGGGTACGGCCCGCCGCCAGGCTACGGCCCCCCGCCGGGCTACGGCCCGCCGCCGGGCGCAGCGGGGTACGGCCCCCCGGCCGGGTACGGCCCACCGGGGCTACCCAAGGCCGGCGGGGTCCGCACGGGCCCGCTGCCGCTGCACCCGATGACGGTGGGGGACATCCTCGACGGCGCCTTCAAGCTGCTCAAGGCCAACGCCGTCACGATCCTCACGATCGTCGCCGTGTTCGTCGTGCCCATCCAGGTCGTGGCCGCCTACCTCCAGCGCAACATGCTGGGCGGCGCCACGTTCGTCGACACGTTCCGCGACCCGTCCCTCGCCGAGGTGACCGTCGACGGCGGGCAGACCGCCGCCGAGGCCGTGGCCACGCTCGTCGCGTTCGCCGCCAGCATCCTCGTGCTCCCGTTCCTGGCGGGCGCCATCAGCCAGGTTGTGGCGGCCAGCTACCTCGGCAGCGAGATCAGCGCCTGGCGGGCGCTGGCCATCACGCTCCGCCGGGCGTGGGCCCTCTTCGCCGCGTGGGTCGTGGTGCACGTCCTCGAGGTCGCCGGGTTCGTGGTGGCCGCCGTCGCCGGCGTGGCGCTCGCCGTGGCCGGCGCGGGCCTCGGGGGACTGGTGGTGTTCATCCTGCTGGGCCTGGGCCTCGGCGTGCCCGTCCTGCTCGTCGTCATGGGCCTGTCCGTCGCCGTCGCCCCGGCCATCGTCGTCGAGGGCCTCGGCCCCGTGCAGGGCGTCCGGCGCTCCTGGTCGCTCGTGCGGCGCCGGTTCTTCCCCGTGCTGGGCATCGCCCTGCTGGCGGGCTTCATCGCCTTCGTGATCGGGCAGGTCCTGGCCACGGTGCCGACCGTGCCCGCCCTCTTCGTCGACCTCCGGTGGGGATGGATCCTGCTGGCCGCCGGGGGCATCCTCGGCGCGCTCGTGACCGAGCCCATCGTCGCCATCGTCGCCACGCTGATCTACTTCGACGCCCGCATCCGCACCGAGGGCTTCGACCTGCAGGTCATCGCCGCCGAGCTGGCCGAGCGCTCCGGACGGGTCACCGGTGGCTGATCCCGGTCGGGTGCGACGGATCGCCGGGGTCGCCGTGCTGGTGGCCCTCGGGATCGCCACCCTGGTCGCGCCCGCCGCGGCTGCGCAGCCAGCAGAGCCGGAGTGGCCGGCGGCCGAGGTGCGTGACGACATCGAGCGCATCCTCGCCCGTGCCGAGTTCCGCGAGCCGCCCCGCACGTTCCTCGACCGGGCCCGGGACTGGGTGCTCCGGCAGCTCGACCGGACCATCGAGGCCCTGGTGCGGGCGGGCGGGGCGGGCGTGATCGGCTGGGTGGTGGTCGGGCTGGCCGCGGTCGGCGCCGTGGTGTTCGCGGCCCGGTTCGCCCGCGGGGTGCAGGCGGACCCGGCCCGGGCCCGGCCCGTCGCCCCGGCGCCCCGACGGTCCGCGCGCGACTGGGGGGCCGACGCCGAGGCCCACGAGGCCGCCGGCCGGTGGCGCCCGGCGTTGCGCTGCCGGTACCGGGCGCTCGTCGCCGCCCTCGCCGAGCGGGGCCTCGTCGACGACGTCCCGGGCCGGACCACCGGCGAGTACCGCGCCGAGGTCGACCGGGCCGCACCGCGCAGCGCGGCCGCGTTCGACGACGCCACCGCCTTGTTCGAGGCGGCGTGGTACGGCGACCACCCGACCGGCCCCGACGAGTCCCGGCGCTTCCGCGAGCTGAGCGACCGGGTCCTGGAGGCCGCCGGACGATGACCGCCGGCACCAGCCCCGCCGCCGCCGGGGCGGCGCGCACCCGCCGCACCGTGCGGTTCTGGCTCGTGCTGCTCGGCGCCGTCCTGCTCGCCGCACTCCTCGTCGGCGCCCCCGGCCGGGAGGGACCCCCGCTCGACCCCGCCTCCACCGACCCCCTCGGCACCCGGGCGCTCGTGCTGCTGCTCGAGGCCCGGGGCGCCACCGTCGAGCTGGTCTCGGGCCCGACCAGCCGGCACGACACCGCCCTTGTCCTCGCCGACGACCTCGACCCGAACCGCCGGTCGGTCGTGCGGCAGTGGGTCGACGCCGGCGGCGTGCTCGTGGTCGCCGACCCGCGCTCGGAGCTGCACGGGCTCGCGCCGACGGGCGGGGCGCGCATCGGCCCCGTCGAGCCCGTGCTGGCCGGCGACTGCCCCCATCCCGCCCTGCGGTCGGTCGAGCGGGTCGATCCCGCGGGCGGGCTCCTGTACCGGGTGCCCGACGGGGCCACCGGCTGCTTCTGGCGGGGGGACGCCGCCTTCGTGGTGCTGCGCTCCTCGGGCGAGGGCACGGTCGCCGCCCTCGGCGGCGCCGCCGCCCTCGTCAACGGCGCCATCGGGCAGGCCGACAACGCCGTGCTCGCCGCCGCCCTGCTCGCCCCGCGGGACGGCACCACCGTCGCCTTCCTCCGGCCGCCCCCACCGGGCGAGGGCGAGGCCGGCCTGCTCGACCTCGTCGCCCCCGACGTGAAGCAGGCGGTGCTGCAGCTGGCCGTGGCCTTCGTGCTCTTCGCCCTCTGGCGGGCCCGCCGCCTGGGCCGCCCGGTCGAGGAGGAGCTGCCCGTCGAGCTCGCCGGGTCCGAGCTCGTCGCCGCCACCGGCAACCTGCTGCAGCAGGCGCACCGCCGCGACCAGGCCGCCGCCCTGCTGCGGCGCCGGCTGACCGCCGAGCTCGGCGAGCGGCTCGGCACCGGCCCGGGGACGGCGCCGGAGGTCGTGGCCGAGGCCGCCGCCCGCCGGACCGGCATGCCCACCGAGCGCCTGCTCGCCGTGCTCGCCGGCGGTCCCGTCGCCGACGACGCCGCCCTCGTCGAGCTCGCCCACACCATCGAAGCCATCCGACAGGAGGTCGTCCATGCCTGATCCCCGTGACGCCGTCCTCGCCGTCCGCGACGAGGTGGCCAAGGCCGTCGTCGGCCAGGAGGGCGTGCTCTCCGGGCTGGTGGCCGCCCTGCTCGTCCGGGGCCACGTGCTGCTCGAGGGGGTCCCCGGGGTCGCCAAGACGCTGCTCGTGAAGACCCTCGCCGCCACCCTCGACGTGCAGTTCACCCGGGTGCAGTTCACGCCCGACCTCATGCCGTCCGACGTGCTCGGCCAGACGATCTTCGAGCAGGGCACGGGCCGGACGGCCAAGGCCGGCTTCCGGTTCCGGCCCGGTCCCGTGTTCACCAACCTGCTGCTGGCCGACGAGGTGAACCGCACACCCCCCAAGACCCAGGCGGCGCTGCTCGAGGCCATGGAGGAGCGCCAGGTGTCGGTCGAGGGCACCGCCCACCCGCTGCCCGACCCGTTCGTGGTCGTGGCCACCCAGAACCCCGTGGAGTACGAGGGCACCTACCCGCTGCCCGAGGCCCAGCTCGACCGCTTCCTGTTCAAGCTGGTCGTGCCGTACCCCACCGCGGCCGAGGAGGAGGAGATCCTGGCGCGCCACGACCAGGGCCTCGACCCCCACGACCTGGGCTCGGCGGGCGTCACCGCCGTCGCCGGCCCGGCCGACCTCGTCGCCGCCCGGGCCGAGGTCGACGCCGTGCGCTGCGACCGCACCGTCCTCGGCTACATCGTGGCGCTCGCCCGCGCCACCCGCGAGTCGCCCTCGGTCACGCTCGGCGTCTCCCCGCGGGGCGCGTCGATGCTCGTGCACGCCGCCAAGGCGTGGGCGTGGATGTCGGGGCGCGAGTTCGTCACCCCCGACGAGGTGAAGGCCATGGCGAAGCCGGCCTGGCGGCACCGCATCGAGCTCCGGCCCGAGGCCGAGCTCGAGGGCGGCACCGCCGACGGCGTGCTCGACAGCGTGCTGGCCACCGTCCCCGTCCCCCGCTGACCGCCGTGCCCGTCCCGACCGGACGCCTGGCGCTGCTCGCCGCCGCCCTGGCGGTGGTCGTGCTCTTGCTGCCCCTCGACATGCCGTGGGCGCTCCTGGTCGTCAACGGCGGGCTGCTCGCCGTCGCCGTCGCCGACTGGGCGCTCGCCCCCCCGCCCGGGAGGATCGGCGTCGAGCGGGTGCTCCCCGGCGTCGCCGTGCTCGGCGCCGCCGTCGAGATGGGCTGGGTCGTCCACAACCCGACGGGTCGAGCGTTGCAGGTGGCCCTCGCCGACGAGCTCGCCCCGTCGCTTCAGGCGGACGCCCGCCGGGCCAGCCTCACGGTCCCGCCGGCGGGTCGGGCTCGCGCCCGCACCAGCCTGCACCCCCGCCGGCGGGGCCGGTTCGAGGTGCGCGAGCTCACCGTCCGCGTGGCCGGGCCCCTGGGGCTGGTCGCCCGCCAGGCCGCCCGCCAGGTGCCCGCCACGCTGCGGGTGCTGCCCCGGTTCCGGTCGCGCGACGAAGCCGAGCTGCGCATCGAGCGCGCCAGGATCCTCGAGGTCGGGCTGCGCTCGGCCAAGGGCCGGGGCGGCGGCACCGAGTTCGAGGCGCTCCGGGAGTACACCGTCGACGACGAGTTCCGCCGCATCGACTGGGCGGCCACGGCGCGCACGGGCCGGCCGATCGTGCGCACGTACCGGGCCGAGCGCAACCAGAGCGTGATCCTGCTGCTCGACGCCGGCCGGACCATGGCCGCCCGCGTCGGGGGGGTGCCCCGCGTCGAGCACGCCATGGACGCCGTGCTCGCCCTCACGACCGTCGCCACCCGCCTCGGCGACCGGGCCGGGCTCGTCGTGTTCGACAGCGAGGTGCGGGCCGTCGTGCCGCCCGGGCACGCCGCCGACCAGGTCGCCCGGGTCACCGACGCCATGTACGCCGTCGAGCCCCGGCTCGTGGAGAGCGACTACCGGGGCGCGTTCGTGGAGACGCTCGTGCGCTTCCCCCGGCGGTCGCTCCTCGTGATCCTGAGCGAGCTCGCCGAGCAGGCCCTCACCGAGACCATGCTGCCCGCCCTGCCCCTGCTGGCCCGCGACCACCTCGTCGTGCTGGCCGGCGCTACCGACCCCGACGTGGCGTCGTGGGCGGCGGCCGTGCCCACCGAGGCGGGCACGGCCTACCGGAAGGCGGCGGCCGTCGCCGCCCTCGAGGAGCGCCGGCGGGTGGTGCACCGGCTGCGGGCGCTCGGGGCCACGGTCGTGGACGAGCCCCCGGATCGGCTCGCCGCCCGGCTGTGCGACGCCTACCTCCAGGTCAAGGCGACCGGTCGCCTGTGACCGGCGCGCTCACGACGCCGCCGCCCAGCCCCGCGCCTCGTCCTCGCCGATCAGGCCCGTGAGGCCCCGGGCCGCCGCCTGCCGGCCCTGGGCGACGGCGTAGGCCACGAAGGCGAGCCAGACGGTGACGCCGATGCCCACCCGCAGGCTGGTGGGCCAGGGCCGGCCGGTGACGAACCCCTCGACGATGGCCGCCACCACGAAGACCACCACCAGGCCGATGACGATCACGACGGCCCGGCGCGCCTCTTCCACCAGCGCCGCCGACCGGCGCCGGTCGCCCGGCGCGATCAGCGCCCACCCCAGCTGCAGGCCGGCGGCGCCGGCGATGATCACGGCGGTCAGCTCCAGCAGCCCGTGGGGGAGGATCAGCCCGAAGAAGCGGTCGAGCTCGCCCACCGACGCGAACAGGCCGCCGGCGATGCCGATGTTGCCGCCGTTGAGGACGAGCACGAACGCCGTCAGCAGGCAGAAGGCGATGCCGCCGGCGAAGGCCACGATCGACACCTGGATGTTGTTGGTGGCGACCTGCGAGGTGAACTGGATCGCCGGCTGCGACGAGTAGTACGCCTCGAAGTCCTCGGTGATGTAGGCCTCGCGCACCGCCTCGGGCGCGGTGGCCTCCACGGCGCGGGGCGACCGGGCGAGCCACAGGCCCATGGCCAGGGCGGGGACGAGCAGGAGCGCGGCGCTGACGAGCACGAAGCGCCGGGCGTACCACATGGCCGCGGGGAACGTGTCGGTGAAGAAGCGCCCGGCCCGGCGCAGCGTGCGGGGCCGGGCGCCGTAGATCACCGCGCCGGCGGCGGCGACGAGGCCCGTGAGCCGGGCGACGAGGGCGGGATCGGCGAAGTACGTCCGGGCGTAGGACAGGTGGGTCGAGGCGCGCTGGTAGAGCCGCATGAGCTCGTCGAGCTCGGCGGCGTCGAGGCGCCGGACGCCCCGCTGGGCGCGGGCCGTCAGGGTGGCGAGCCGGTCCCAGGTGGGCTGGTTGCGGGCCAGGTAGCGGTCGATGTCCACGCCGTCGGTACGGTAGCGGCCGATGGAGACGGGCCGGCTGGTCACGCCCGAGGCGGTGGTCCTCCAGTTCGAGACCGCCGGGCTGGGGTCGCGCCTGCTCGCCGTCATGATCGACCTGGCGATCCTCGGGGTGGTGCTCGTCGCCGCGGCGACCGGGCTCACCGCCTTCGCCGAGGTCGGCGCGCTCACGTCGGGCGTCGCCGTGGCGGTGCTCTTCGTCGTGATCTTCGCCTGCCTGTTCGGCTACTTCGTGGGGTTCGAGACCCTGTGGCGGGGCCGCACGCTCGGGAAGGCCGCGCTCGGGCTGCGGGTGGTCACGCGGGAGGGCGCCCCGGTGGGCTTCCGGCACGCGGCGATCCGCGCCGCCCTCACGATGATCGACTTCTGGCTGACCAGCGGCGCGGGCGCCGTGCTCACCGTGCTGTTCACCCGGCAGAACCAGCGGCTGGGCGACCTCGCCGCCGGCACGCTCGTGCTGCGGGAGCGCACGGGCGCGACGCCGCCGGCGGCGGTGCGGTTCCCCGCCCCCCCGGGCTGGGAGGGGTACGTGGCGTCGCTGGACGTCGCCGCCATGACGGCCGCTGAGTACCAGGCCGCCCGCTCCCTCTTGATGCGGGCGGCCACGCTGCCGCCGGCCGTGCGCACGAACCTCGCCGCCGAGCTGGGCACCAGCCTGGCGACCCGGTTGCGCCACGGTGTGCCCGAGGGCATGGGCCCCGAGCTGTACCTGGCGTGCGTGGCCGCCGCCTACCAGCAGCGCGCCGGCGGCCCGCTCGGCGCACCCGAGGCCGCGGCGCCGGCGTGGCACCCGGCCCGGGAGGTCTGGGCTCCCACGCCCGCCGGGGGCGCCGCGCCGGCGCCGGCGGGCGTGGCCGACCCGGCACCCTCCACGCCGGGCCCGTTTGCCCCACCCGGCTGACGCTCCCCCCGCCCCCCCGCCCCCGCCCCAACGCGTTCTCGAGGCTGAGCGCGCCGGGTTCCGGCACGCTCGGCCTCGAGTTGGGGTGGGCCGGACGTTCTCGAGGCCGGGCGCGCCGGGTTCCGGGTCGCTCGGCCTCGAGTTGGGTGGGGGCGCCGGTAGCCTCGCGGCGGTGGAGCGCCCGCTCGTGTACCTCGACCACGCGGCGACCACGCCGCTTCGGCCCGAGGCCTTCGAGGCGATGCGGCCGTGGCTGACCGAACGTGCCGGCAACCCCTCCGGCGGGCACAGCGCCGCCCGGGCGGCCCGGGCCGCCATCGAGGAGGCGCGGGAGGTCGTGGCCACGTGCCTCGGGGCGGCTCCGGGCGAGGTGGTCTTCACGAGCGGCGGGACCGAAGCCGACAACCTGGCGGTCACCGGCGTGCTGGCGCGCCGAGGGGGATCGGCCGTGTGCAGCGCCGTCGAGCACCACGCCGTCCTGCACGCCGTCGAGCGCTCGGGGGGCTGCACCGTGACCGTCGACGCCGCGGGCGTGGTCGATCTCGACGCGCTCGCCGCGACCCTCGACGGCGGCGTCTCGCTCGTGTCGGTGATGCTCGCCAACAACGAGGTCGGCACCGTCCAGCCCCTCGACGCCGTCGCCGGGGTGGTCCGCCGGGCCGCGCCCGGCGCTGTGCTCCACACCGACGCCGTCCAGGCCGTGGCGTGGGTGGACGTCGCCGCGGCGGCCGCCCCCGCCGACCTGGTGGCCGTCAGCGCCCACAAGTTCGGCGGCCCCCAGGGCGCCGGCGCCCTCGTCGTCCGGGAGGGGGTGGAGCTCGAGCCCATGCTCGTCGGCGGTGGCCAGGAGCGGGAGCGCCGCAGCGGCACCCAGAACGTGGCGGGCATCGTCGGCATGGCCGCCGCCCTCGAGGCGACCGTCGCCCAGCGTCCGGTCGTGGAGCCCCGGGTCCGGGCGCTGCGCGACCGCCTCGTCGACGGGCTCGCCGCGGCCGTCCCCGGCTGCGTCGAGAGCGGCCGGCGCGACACGAAGGTGGCGTCGATCGCCCACGTGCTCGTCGACGGTGTCGAGAGCGAGGCGCTGCTCGTCCTGCTCGACGAGGCCGGCCTCTGCGCCAGCGCGGCGTCGTCCTGCGCCAGCGGGGCGCTCGAGCCCTCCCACGTGCTCGCCGCCATGGGCGTGCCCCGCGCCCTCGCCGCCGGGTCGCTGCGCCTGTCGTTGGGCTGGCCCAGCACCGACGGCGACGTCGACCGGGCGATCGACATCGTCGCTGACGCCGTGCGCCGGCTGCGCGCCGGCGGCGCCGCCATCGACCTGCCCGCCGCCGGCGCGCGGGGGTGAGGCTGCCGTGAAGGTGCTCGTCGCCATGTCGGGCGGGGTCGACTCGTCGGTCGCGGCCGCCCTGCTCGCCGAGGCCGGCCACGACGTCGCCGGCGTCACGCTGAAGCTCTGGGGTGGCGCATCCGACCGCGGCTGCTGCTCGGTGGCCGACGTGGACGACGCCCGCCGGGTGGCCGACCAGCTCGGGATCCCCCACTACGTGTTCGGGTTGGCCGACGACTTCTCGACCGGTGTCGTCGAGCCCTACGTGGCGGCCCACGCCGCCGGGCGCACCCCCAACCCGTGCGTCGAGTGCAACCGCCACGTGAAGTTCGACCGGCTGCTGCGGCGGGCCCTGGCGATGGGCTTCGACGCCGTCGCCACCGGGCACCACGCCCGCATCGAGCGCACCAGTGCCGGGCGCTGGCGGCTGCGCCGCGGCGCCGACGCCGCCAAGGACCAGAGCTACGTGCTGCACATGCTGGGCCAGGCGCACCTGGCCCGGGTGTTGCTGCCCGTGGGTGGGCTCACCAAGCGCGAGGTGCGGTCGCGCGCGGCGGCGATGGGTCTGCGCACCGCCCGCAAGCCCGACAGCCAGGACGTGTGCTTCGTCGCCGGCAGCGACCGGCGGGCCTTCCTCGGTGGGCGCATCCCGCTGCACCCCGGCCGGGTCGTGGACACCAGCGGGCAGGAGGTCGGGTCGGTGGCGGCCGTCGAGCTGGTCACGGTCGGCCAGCGGCGGGGGCTCGGCCTGCCCGGCGGCACGCACGAGCCCCGCTACGCGCTGGCCGTCGACGTGGCGGCCCGCACGGTCACCGTCGGCTCCGAGGACGACCTGTCCACCACCGAGACGGCGGTGGAGGGCTGGACCTGGGTCGATGCGCCCGCGGCCGGCGCCGTCCACGCGCAGTGCAGCGCCCACGGGGAGGCCCTGCCCGCGACGCTCGATGGCGGCGTCCTGCGCTGGGACGCTCCTCGCCGGCGGGTCGCGCCGGGCCAGAGCGTCGTCCTCTACGACGGCGACGTCGTGCTCGGCGGGGGCACCGCGGCGTGAGCGAGCCGTCGCGGGTGTCGGCCCGCCAGGCGCTGGTCCTGATCGCCGTGGTCTTCGCCCTCGGCGTGGTCATCGGCTTCGTGCTCGGCGCCGCCCGCTGACGGTGGACGGGCGCGGTCGCGCCGGGCACCCGCCGGCGCCGCCTCCTGGCGGCGAGGCGATCAGCCGGTGGGGATGCGGCGGGGGCGGGCGTCGGCGAGCACCCAGCGGGGCCGGGTCGGTGTGAACAGGAACCGGGTGAGCGCCGCGGTCTCGCCCTCGCGCCGGCGCCCCGGCCGCACCAGGACGGCCTCGACCGGTTCGGTGAGGTCGAGCTCGAGGGCCAGGCCCGGCGCACCCTGGGTGAGGTCCAGGGCGTCGGTGTCCGCCGGCGCCGGCCCGAGCCGGGCGATGCGGTTGCGCCGGAACAGGACGGGGTCGAGCACGGCGAACCCGTCGTGCAGCACGACACCCGCGGGCACGAACACCAGCCAGCGGCGGCTCAGGCGGTGCAGGGCCTGCGCCATGGCGGCCGCGACGGGCAGCCCCACGGCGAGGGCGATGGCGCCGGCGATCCACTGCCGGGCCGCCAGCAGCAGCGGGCCCGCCGCCACCCCCGCAACCAGGGTCGCCCAGGCGAGCACGATCGGCCCGGCCAGGACCGGGCCCGGGGGCCGCAGCAGGTGGCGGCGCTCGTCGCCGTACGACGCGCCGTTCACGGCCACGTGGCCGACCGCCGGGGTCAGGGCGAGGACTGCGGCCAGCCCGGTGGCCCCGAGCGCCAGCGGCGAGGCGGCGCCCACGGCGGCGGCGACGATGGCGGCAGCGAGCCCGGCGGGGACCACGACGCGGACCACCGTCAGCGTCGCCGGCCTCGGGACGAGCGCGGCCACCAGCGTCAGCGCCCACACCGCCCAGAGCCCGGCGCTCACCGTGCGCTGGACCGGCGCCGACCGCCCGTCGAGCGCCTCGGCGAAGGCGGGGCCGGCAGCCACGGCGACCAGCGCCCAGGTGGCGCGCAGCATCCACGCCACCCAGGACCGGTTGTCCACGGCGCGCAGGCGGGCGATCACGAGCAGTGAGACTTGCAGCCGCGGTGCCCGGGTGGCCAACGTAAGGGAGCCCCTGGGGGAAGGAGACGCCGGTGGCCCGACGGCGGGAGACGAACGAGAGGGAGGGCTCGGTCGAGGCCGCGGCCGGCCCCGGCCCGCTGCAGGCCGGGCTCGTCACGTCCGGGGGCAGCCTCCCCCACGCCGACCCGCTCGCCGCCGCCCTCTTCGCGCTCGAGGAGCAACCCGACCTTCCCGCCGCGCCCCAGCTCCCCGCGCTCACCCCCCTCGAGGGCATGGTGGCGCAGTGGGCCTGGGGCATCCCGGGGGTGACGGTCGCCGGCGACGGGTCCCTCGCCGTCGACCCGGCCGCCCTCGACCCCGACGCCCCGGTCGACCCGGGGCTCGACCGCCCCGGCCACGAGGGGCTGCGCACGTTCCTCGACCTGGTCAGCGGCCGCACCCAGGCCGTCAAGCTGCAGCTCACCGGTCCGGTCACGCTCGCCCTCGCCCTCGCCGAAGCCGGAGCGCCGGCCGAGCGGGCCCTGGCCGTCACGGCCGCCGCCATCCGCACCAAGGCCGCGGCCCTGCTCGAGCTGGCCCGCGACCGGCTGCCCGAGGCGCCGCTGTTGGTCGTGGTCGACGAGCCCGCCTTCACCTTCCTCGGGTCCGCCGACTGCCCGGTCGATCCCGACTCGGCGGTGGACGCCCTGTCCTCGGCGCTGGCCGTGATGGAGGGCGACGCCGTCACGGGCGTGCACTGCTGTGGCCCCGTCGAGCTGCGCTACCTCACCCAGGCCGGCCCGCGGCTCCTGTCGGTGCCCGCCGCCCCCCACGTGCTCGCCGGCGCCGGGACCATCGCCTCGTTCCTCGAGGCCGGCGGCTGGGTCGCGTGGGGCGCCGTCCCCACCCACGCGCCCGTCGGCCCCAGCGCCGACCCGCTCTGGCGCCGGCTCACCGAGCTGTGGTGCGACCTGGTGCGGGCGGGCTGCGACCCCGTCGCCCTGCGCACCCGCGCCCTGGTGACGCCGGAGTGCGGGCTCGCCAACCACGGCCTGAGCCAGGCCCGCCTCGCCCTGCGGCTGGCCCGGGAGGTCGCCGGCCGGGTGGCCGACCAGGCGGCGGCGGCCAAGCTCTCCGTCGGCGCCTGAGCCCCCGCCGCGCCCGGCGAGGGTGTCGCGACCCCCGGGTACGCTCCGGGCATGGCTGACGCACCGGACCTGGCGGCCCGCGCCGAGGAGCTGCGCGACCTGATCCGGTACCACGCCGAGCGCTACTTCGTGCACGACGACCCCGAGATCGCCGACGCCGAGTACGACGCCCTGGTCCGCGAGCTCGAGCAGATCGAGGCCGACCACCCCGAGCTGGCCACCCCCGACTCGCCCACGCAGACGGTCGGGGCGCCCGTGGCGTCGCTGTTCCGTCCGGTCGAGCACATCGTGCCGATGATGTCGCTCGACAACGCCTTCACGTTCGACGAGCTGGTCGCCTGGGGCAAGCGCATGGAGCGGATGGTCGGCGCCGCCAGCGCGTTCTCGTGCGAGCTGAAGATCGACGGCGTCGCCATGTCGATCCGCTACGAGCGGGGCGCCTACACCCTCGCCGCGACCCGGGGCGACGGGCGCGTCGGCGAGGACGTCACCGAGAACGTGCGCACGGTCGGCGCCGTACCCGAGCGGCTCGAGGGCCCGCACGTCCCCGACCTGCTCGAGGTCCGCGGCGAGGTGTTCATGCCCGTCTCGGCGTTCGAAGAGCTCAACCGCCGCCAGGCCGAGGCGGGCGGCAAGCTGTTCGCCAACCCCCGCAACTCCGCGGCCGGCTCCCTCCGGCAGAAGGACCCGTCCATCACGGCCAGCCGCGAGCTGTCGATGTTCTGCTACGGCGTCGGGGCCCTCGAGGCGGGCCCGGCGCTCACGAGCCACGGCGAGACGCTCGAGTGGCTCGCCTCGCTCGGCCTGCCCGTCAACCCCGAGAGCCGGGTCCTCGGCTCCCTCGACGAGGTCTACGCGTTCTGCGAGCGCTGGCAGGAGCACCGCCACGACCTCGACTACGAGATCGACGGCGTGGTCGTGAAGGTCGACGACCTGGCGATGCGGGCCGAGCTCGGCGCCACGTCGAAGGCCCCCCGCTGGGCGATCGCCTACAAGTTCCCGCCGGAGGAGCGCACCACGAAGCTGCTCGGGATCATGGTGTCGATCGGCCGAACGGGCCGGGCCACGCCGTTCGCCCAGCTCGAGCCGGTGTTCGTCGGCGGCTCAACGGTCGCGGTGGCGACCCTCCACAACGAGGACCAGGTGCGGGCCAAGGACGTCCGGCCGGGCGACGTGGTCATCGTGCGCAAGGCCGGCGACGTGATCCCCGAGGTCGTCAAGCCCGTGCTCGCCGAGCGGCCCGAGGGGCTGCCCGAGTGGCGCTTCCCCACCGAGTGCCCCCGCTGCGGCGAGCCACTCGTGCGCCAGGAGGGCGAGAGCGACACGTTCTGCGTCAACGTCGACTGCCCGGCCCAGCGCGAGCAGCGCATCGCCCACTTCGCCTCCCGGGGCGCGATGGACATCGAGGGCCTGGGCGAGCGCACCGTGCAGCTGCTGCTCGACCACGGCCTCGTGGCCGATCCCGGCGACCTCTACCGGCTGACCGCCGACGACCTGCTGGGGCTCGAGGGCTTCGCCGAGGTCTCGGTCAGGAACCTGCTCGCCGCCATCGACGCGTCCCGCGGCCGGCCGCTGGCGAACCTGCTGTTCGCCCTGAACATCCGCCACCTGGGCCCCCGCGGCGCCGAGCTGCTGGCCCGCCACTTCGGCCACCTCGACCGGGTCATGGCGGCGTCCGCGGCCGAGATCGCCGCCGTCGACGGCGTGGGTCCGACGATCGCGGGGTCCGTCGCCGACTTCTTCTCGCTCGACCGCAACCGTGCGGTGGTGGAGAAGCTCCGGGCCGCCGGGGTCGACTTCGGCAAGGTGCCCGAGCCCGAGCACCCGCAGGTGCTGGCCGGCAAGTCGGTCGTGGTCACCGGCACGCTCCAGGGCTACAGCCGCGAGGACGCGGAGGAGGCGATCACCGCCCGGGGCGGCCGCTCGCCCGGATCGGTGTCGAAGAAGACCACGGCGCTGGTGGTGGGGGAGGGCCCGGGCGCCTCCAAGCTCTCCAAGGCCGAGGAGCTGGGCATCCCCATCCTCGACGAGGCCGGGTTCGAGCACCTCCTCGAGACCGGCGAGCTGCCCGGCTGACCAGCCGGCCCGCCCGCTCGGCGTCGATCAGGCCATCACCTGGAAGCACCAGGGGATCGAGCGGGCGTCGTCGCGGGTCTCGTTGATCCGCCACGCCAGGGCGGTGGCGCAGTGCCGGCCCGGCCGCAGCTCCTCGATGGCCTTGCCGGGTCCCGGCCGGAACCACACCTGGAACAGCTCGGGAACCCGTCGCAGCTGGTCGGGCGGGATCTCGACGCCCTCGACCTGCAGGGTGCCCGTCCAGCCGGGCTCGAACTCCACGCCGATCTCGAGGTCGCGCATGGTCTCGTCACCCGGCGGGCGGATCTCCTGGGCGCCGGGGGCGGGGAACACCCGCGAGACGCCCTCCCGGTCGGGCTGGCCCGGCTCGCCGGTCTGGCCGATCGTGAAGGCGTAGACGATCCCGAACAGCGCGACGCCGACGAGCGCGGTGATCACGAGGCGGCGGGTCATCGGCGGGGGAGGCCCACGGTCGGGAACCGGCTGACGGAGCGGCCGAGGAGGACCAGCACGGTGGCGGCGCTGCCGGCGAAGAGGGCGCGCAGCACCCCCGGGACGCCCGGGGCGGTCAGGGCGTACAGCACGGTGGCGCCCTCGTACAGCAGGAGGGCGAGGAAGGAGCCGGCGCCGAGGCGGGTCACGCCCCGGCAGAACACCAGCTTGAGGACCAGGCAGGTGGCGACGAACGCCGTGCCCCGCCCGCCCCGCACCAGGACGAGGGCGACGAGGGCGACGGTCTCGGCGGTGGCCAGGCCGGCGGCGGCGCCGAGAGCGCCGGTCGCCCCGGGTGCGGTCCGCGAGGTCGTCACGGCGCTCATCGTTCCTCGGCGAACAGGCGGGACAGGCGGCGCTTCATGACCTCGATGCGCGTGCGGAGCTCGCCGTCGGGCAGGCCGTCGCGCACCGCCTCCATCACCTTCCACAGGCGGGGGTAGACGATCCCTTCGATGTCGACCGCGAGGCGGGGCGGCACCTCGGCGACCTGCATGCGCATGTGGATCGAGGACAGGAACCGGGCGAGCTGGCCCGAGAACTGGTCGTCGTGGTCCCGCTGCTCGGCCTCCAGGCGGTCGATGATGGCGCGCAGGTGATCGGCGTCCCACAGGGAGCCGTCCCGGATGAAGGCCTCGATGGCATCGACGACCTCGGTGCGCACAGCCGCCATCATGGCCGGGCGACGGGTCCGCCGCGTCGCGGGGGCATGCGCGGTGTGGCCGGTTCGCGCCGATAGCCTCTCGGCGTGCGCACGTCCCGCATGGTCGACCAGGTCGGCCGGGTGCTGGGGGGGCGTTACCGGCTCGTCGCCCCGATCGGCAGCGGCGCGTCGGCCCAGGTGTTCCTGGCCGACGACGTCACGCTCCGCCGGCGGGTGGCGGTGAAGGTCCTCCATCCCGCCCTGGCCGACGACGAGGCCTTCCTCCGGCGGTTCCGGGCGGAGGCCAGGTCGGCCGCGGCGCTGAGCCACCCGCACCTCGTCGCCGTGTACGACTGGGGGAAGGACGGCGGGCCGTTCCTGGTGCTCGAGTACCTCGGCGGGGGCAGCCTGGCGGCCATGCTCGACCGGGGCGCCCGGCTCACGGTCGCCCAGGCGCTGCTCGTGGGACTCGAGGCCGTCCGGGGCCTCGACTTCGCCCACCGGCGGGGCTTCGTCCACCGCGACATCAAGCCCGGCAACCTGCTCTTCGACGAGGAAGGCCGCCTGCGGATCGCCGACTTCGGCCTCGCCCGGGCGCTGGCCGAGTCCGCGTGGACCGAGCCCACGGGCGACTTCGTGGGCAGCGCCCGCTACGCCTCACCCGAGCAGGCCCAGGGCCGCCCCGTCGACGGTGCCTCCGACCTGTACTCGCTGGGGCTGGTGCTGATCGAGGCCGTCACCGGCAAGGTGCCGTTCGCGGCCGACACGTCGATCGCCACCCTCATGGCCCGCGTCGGCGCCGAGGTGCCCGTGCCCGACGCCATGGGACCGCTGGCGCCGCTCCTCGCCGAGGTCGGCCGCCCCGACCCCGACGCCCGGCCCGACGCCGCCACCGTCGGCCGGCGACTCGTGGCCATCGCCCGCGACCTGGACGCCCCCGCCCCTCTGCCCCTCGCCCGCGCCGTCGACCTGTCCGCCCTGCGCGACCTCGCGGACCCGGAGCCCACGAAGCTCCCGGCCGCGCCGCCCCCCGCCGGCGGCAGGGACGGCTCCGAGGGGGAGGCAGTCGACCCCGAGCCGGCCGGCGGGCCGGCCGGCGCGCCGGCGGGCGCCGGCGAGGCCAGCCGGCGACGCCGCCGGGCGGCGGGCCCGGGCCGCCGGACCCGCCGGCTCGTGGTGGGCGCGGCCGTGGCGCTCGTGCTCGTCGCCGCCGGCATCGCCGGCGCGCTGGCGCTCGCGCCCGACCCGCCACCCGAGCACGCCATGCCGTCGCTGGTGGGCATGAGCTCGATCGAGGCCCGTGACGCCCTCGCCCGCATCGGGGTGCGGCCCGCCGCCCCCGACACCCGCCACGTGGAGGGCACGGCCTCGGGGCTGGTCATCGACCAGGACCCCAGCGCCGGCACGATGGTCGCCGAGGGCAGCACCGCCTCGTTCGTCGTGTCGCTGGGCCCACCTCCGGTCGAGGTGCCGTCCCTCGAGAGCCTCCACCAGGACCAGGTCGCTGCCGTGCTCGAAGGGGCGCGCCTCGTGCTCGGCGCCGTCGAGCCCGTCCACCACGAGGACGTCGGCGCCGGGATCGTGCTCACGTGGCGGTACGGCGCGCGCGAGCGGCCGGAGCGGGCGCCCAGCGGCTCGGCGATCGACGTCGTCGTGTCCGCCGGGCCCGCCCCTCGCACGGTGCCCGCCCTCGCGGGGGAGCGCTGGGAGGACGCCGCGCAGGCCCTGCGCGACCTCGGGCTCGTCGCCGAGCGTGACGATGCGTTCCACGACGCCGTCGAGGCCGGCCAGGTCATCACCACCCGGCCCGGTGCCGGCCAGCAGGTCGAGCGCGGGTCGGCGGTCACGGTCGTGGTGTCACGGGGTCCCGACCTGGTCACGGTGCCGGACCTCGCCGGCCGCAGCCTCGCCGAGGCCACCCGGATCCTCGAGCAGGCCGGGCTCGAGCGGGGCGACGTGTTCGGTCGGGGCGAACGGGTCTTCGACAGCGACCCGCGGGCCGGGGCGCGGGTGCGGCGCGGCACGGCCATCGACCTGTACGTCCGGCGCTGAGCAGCAGGCCCCACCGAACTTGACCGCCCGGTCAACGCCGGGCCTATCGTCGCGGCGATCTGCGAGCGCTGAGACTCAGGAGGTCCCCATGGGCGCACTCGACGGACGCGTTGCCATCATCACCGGAGCGGGCCGGGGCATCGGCCGCGAGCACGCCCTGCTGTTCGCCCGGGAGGGCGCCAAGGTCGTGGTGAACGACCTCGGCGGGGCCATGGACGGCAGCGGTGACGACCGCACGCCGGCCGAGCAGGTGGTCGACGAGATCAAGGCGATGGGCGGCGAGGCCGTCGCCAACGCCGACAACGTGGCCGACTGGGAGGGGGGCCAGCGCCTCGTCAACACCGCCGTCGAGGCCTTCGGCGACCTCCACGTGCTCGTCAACAACGCCGGCATCCTGCGCGACCGGGTGCTCGTGAACATGACCGAGGAGGAGTGGGACGCGGTCATCCACGTCCACCTGAAGGGCCACTTCGTGCCCACCCGCTGGGCGGCCGCCTACTGGCGCGAGCAGACCAAGGCGGGCAAGGAGGTGAAGGCGGCCGTCATCAACACCTCGTCGACGTCGGGCCTGCTCGGCAACCCCGGCCAGTCGAACTACGGCGCCGCCAAGGCCGGCATCGCCGCCTTCAGCAACATCTGCGCCCAGGAGCTCGGGCGCTACGGCGTGCGGGTGAACTGCATCGCGCCCGCCGCCCGCACCCGGCTCACCGAGGCCACCCCCGGCCTCGGCGACATCGTCAAGCCGCCCGAGGACGAGGGCGCCTTCGACGTGTGGGACCCGGCCAACATCAGCCCGCTCGTCGCCTACCTGGCCACCGAGGGCTGCCCGTTCACCGGCAAGACCTTCTTCGTCCAGGGCGGCCAGGTGCGCCTGTTCCACCCGTGGGCCATGGGTGACACGATCGATCGCGGCGACCGCTGGACCGTGGCCGAGCTCGAGGTCGAGATGAAGAAGTTCGAGGGCTAGAAGCGCCCGCTTCGTCCGGCTCCCGAGCACCCGGCCTTGTCGGAACTAGCCTGGGTGGAGGATGGCGCAAGATGGCCCTACTCGCGCGCGTTGCGTGTCGGTAGGATCAACCTGTCGCCGGGTCCTCCGGGGTGGCACGCCGGACGCGACGTTCCCCAGCCGTCGCGATGAGGCTGCCACCCCGGACGGCCCGGCGGCCGCGCGCCCGACCCCCTGCACCCGCACGGTGCGTGACGGATTTCACGTCGGCCGCCCGGAAACGACCCGGGGCCTGACCGGCGGGTCAAGGTACCCTCGCCCGGTGCGGCGCGGCCACGAGGAGCACCCCGGGACGGATCCCGGCGGCAGCGGCAACGGGGACCGGGGCAACGGGGACCGGGGCGACCTGGCGATCGAGGCCCCCGGCGCCGACGAGGTCGGCGTCGTCCCGTGGCCGCTGCTGCTGCGCCGGCGCCTGGCGGGGCGGGTCGAGGCCAGCCCCCGGTTCCCGTGGGTCGTGCTCGTCACGGTGCTGTTCGGGCTGTTCACCGTCGGGTTCACGATCACCCTGCTCGCCGTGTCGATCCCCTCGATCGCCGCCGACCTGGGTTCGGACACCGCCACCCTCACGTGGGTCATCACCGGCCCGCTCCTCACCTTCGGGGTGCTCGGCCCCGCCTTCGGCAAGGCGGGCGACCTGTGGGGCCAGCGCCGCATCTTCATGATCGGCATGGCCGGGGCCGCCCTGTTCGCCGGCCTGACCGCCCTGGCGTGGAGCGCCGGGTCGCTGATCGCCTTCCGGGTGCTCGGCGCCGCCATGGGCGCCTCGGCCGGCCCCGCCTCGATGGCGCTGATCTACAGCGTCTTTCCACGCGAGCGCCGGGTGCAGGCCATGGGCTGGTGGTCCTTCGTGATGACCGCGGGCCCGGTGCTCGGCGTCGTCGCCGGCGGGCCCGTGGTCGAGCACCTCAGCTGGCGGCTGATCTTCGCCGCCCAGGCGCCGCTCTCGCTGGCCGCCGTGGTGGTCGCCGCCCTGCTCCTGCCCGAGACCCGCCGTGGGACCCGCGCCCGCTTCGACGTGCTCGGCACCGTCACGCTGGCGGTGGCCATGACCAGCCTGCTGCTCGCCCTCAACCGCGGTCCGCTGTGGGGCTGGAGCAGCGCCCCGGTGCTCACGGCGTTCGCCGTGGCGCCGGTGTTCCTCGTGCTGTTCGTGGTGGTCGAGCGGCGGGTCACCCAACCGCTCATCCGCCTCGAGTACTTCCGGCGCCGCAACGTCGCGGCGCCGATCGCCACGCAGTTCTTCACGAACTTCGCGTACATGGGCGGCTTCATGATCACACCGCTCTTCCTCGCCCAGGTCTTCGGCTACGGCGAGACCCGCATCGGGCTGCTGTCGATCTCCCGGCCGCTCGCCTTCGCCATCGTGGCTCCCGTCGGGGGCTACCTCGCCATGAAGATCGGCGAGCGCATCGCCGGGGTCTTCGGCGCCTCGGCCGTGGCGGCGTCGATGGGCGTGCTCGCCCTGGTGGGGCCCGGCGGCACCGACGGCCTGGTCATCCTCGGGCTCGCCCTGTCCGGCGTGGGCCTCGGCGCGGCGTCGCCCTCCATGGCGGCGACGATCGCCAACTCCGTCGACGAGGACTCCCTCGGCGTCGCCGGCGCCATGCAGCAGCTGATCACCCAGGTGGGCGTGGTGGCCGGCATCCAGCTCATGCAGACCATCCAGGCCTCCAACGTCGACGGCCTCGGCCTGCTGGGGTCGTACCACCTCGCCTACGCGCTCGGCGGCGCCGTGTGCCTGTTCGGCATCGTGGCCGCCGCCTTCGTGCGCAGCACGCCCAGGGGCGAGCGTGCCGGCCGGCGCGCACCGGGGGAGACCGCGACGAGCGGCGAGGCGCCCGCGGGCCGCACGCCGCCGGTCCGCCACCAGCCGGCCCCCGCCGAGGGGACCGGCCCCGCCGGGCGCGCCCGGGCCGAGCCCGGCCGGTCCCGGCGGCGCCCCCGTGAGCGCCGGGCGCCGTCGCCGGCTACTCGGTGATCTCCTGGATCTTGGTCGCCACCTCGACGGCGACCGGGTCGGGCGGTGCCTGGCCCATCGCCATGAGCTTGGTCATGTCACCCTCGACCTTGATCTTTCCGGCCATGAACGCCTGCATACCCGCCTGCGGGTTGCCTTCGACGAGGATCGCCTTGGCGGTGGCGTAGTCGAGCGTGACCGTCACGTCGGCGTCGTCGAGGTGGCCGAGCTCGAGCTCGACCTCGCCCGAGGTGGTGTCCATGTGGGCGTGGATCGTGCCGTCGCCGAAGGGCACGTCGGTGATGATCTGGTTCATCTTCACGGTGTGGGCCGGCGCCGGGGTCTTGCCGCGGTACTCCTCGCGGATCGCCCGGGCCGCCTCGATCCACTCGTCGCTCAGGAAGGGGTAGGTGGCCATGCCGGGCACGCTAACGCGCCCGGGCGGCATGGCCGTCAGCCGGTGCGGACCGTGCGGGCGCCGGCCTCGACCTCGTCGGCGACGGCCTCGTCGGCGGCCAGGGCGCGCACGACGAAGCGGCCCACGAAGTCGGCGAGCTCGTCGACGTCCATCGACAGCCGGCCGGTGCGGTGGAAGTGCGAGTAGTTGGCGACGACCGAGAGCACGCCGTACGCCAGCAGCGTGGGGTCCTCGTCGCGGATGGTGCCCTCGGCGATGCCCCGCTGGATGAGCGCCGAGGTGTCGGCGGCGTGGATGTCGGTGCCCCGGCGCAGCAGGTCCTCGACCCGGCGGTCCATGCCCTCGGCCCGCAGCAGCGTGTAGAGGTGGGAGTGCTCGGCCATGAACCGCACCGACGCCACCGTCCCCTGGCGGATCTGCAGCAGCGGGCCGGCCGCGGGGTCCATGGCCTCGGCCTGGGTCACGCGCAGGCGGTGCCGGGTGCTCTCGACCAGCTCGCGAAAGAGCGCCTCTTTGTTCTCGAAGTACCAGTAGAAGAGGCCCTTGGCCACGCCGGCTTCCCGCACGATGTCGATGACCCGGGTCTCGTTGTAGCCCCGCTCAGCGAAGAGTCGCCCAGCGCACGCCATGAGCTGCTGCTTGCGCTCGCGGCCCTGGGCGGTGAGGCGGCGGTCCTCCACGCCCCCGATTCCAGCAGGACTTGACCGCGCGGTCAATGCTCGCCGGTCGCATCCCGGCCGCTAGCGTGCCCTCGTGACCGAGCTCATCCCCGGTGCCGAGCCCTGGTCGGGCGGCGACGGCCCCCACGGCGTGCTCACCCTGCACGGCTTCACCGGCAACCCCGGATCGATGCGCTCGATGGCCGAGGCCCTGGCCGGCGCCGGGTTCGCCGTCGAGCTCCCCCGCCTCCCCGGACACGGCACCACGATCGAGGACATGCTCACCACGCGCTGGGACGACTGGCTGGCCGAGGCCGAGGCGGCCTTCGACCGGCTCGCCGCCCGCTGCGAGCGCCTGGTGGTCGTCGGCCAGTCGATGGGCGGCACGCTCGCCACGTGGCTCGCCGCGCACCGGGACGTGGCCGGCCTGGTGGGCATCAACCCCCTGATCGAGCCGCCGGCGCCTGAGGCGGTGGCGATGCTGCGGGGGATGGCCGAGCAGGGCGAGGCCCTCATGCCCGGCGTGGGTTCGGACATCGCGGACCCCGACGTGGTGGAGACCGCCTACGACGGCACGCCGATCGTGCCGCTGCTGTCCGTCCTCGACGCGCTCGAGGTCCTCGCCCCGAAGCTCGGCGAGGTCACCTGCCCCACGCTCGTGATCACCAGCCGCCAGGACCACGTCGTGCCCGTCAACAACAGCGACTTCCTCGCCGAGCGCGTCGCCGGCCCGGTCGAGCGGGTGTGGCTCGAGCGCAGCTACCACGTGGCCACGATGGACTACGAGCGCGCCGACGTCGAAGCCCACACCGTCGCCTTCGCCCGCACGGTGACGGCCACCGCCTGACCACCCGCGGGCGGCGGCGAACTCGAGGCTGGGCGCGCCGGTTTCCGGCGCGCTGGGCCTCGAGCTCGCGGGGGGCGGTGTTCGCGAGGCTGGGCGCGCCGATTTCCGGCGCGCCGGGCCTCGAGCTCGCGGGCGGGTGGCGGTGAGGCCGGCCGAGGCTCCTACGATGCAGCCCATGGCCGACCGCATCACCCGTGACGACGTCGCGCACGTGGCGTGGCTCGCCCGGCTGCAGCTGACCGAGGACGAGCTCGACCGCTTCACGGGCCAGCTCGGCGCCGTGCTCGACCACGCCGCCGACGTGGAGGCGCTCGACGTGGGTGACGTGCCCCCGACCGCCCACCCCCTCCCGCTCGAGAACGTGCTGCGGGCCGACACGCCCCGCCCGGGCCTCGACCGCGACGTGGTGCTGGGCATGGCCCCGTCCGCCGAGGACGGCCGCTTCCGGGTCCCCCCGGTGCTCGGAGAGGCCCCGTGACCGGCGCCGGCGGCCGGCCCGGCCCGCGCGGCCCCGCTCACGAGATCGCCGCCGCCGTCCGCCGCGGCGAGCGCACCGCCGCGCTCGTCGTCGACGAGTACCTCGAGGCCATCGCCGCCCGCGAGGAGGAGCTGCACGCCTTCAACGTGATCACCGCCGAGCGGGCCCGCGAGGCCGCAGCCCTGCTCGACCGGCGCGTCGCCGCCGGCGACGACCCCGGCCCGCTCGCCGGCGTGCCCGTCGCCCTCAAGGACAACCTGTGCACCCGGGGTGTGCCCACCACCTGCTCGTCGCGGATCCTCGCCGGCTGGAAGCCGCCCTACGACGCCACGGTCGTCGAGCGGCTGGCGGCCGCCGGCGCCGTCGTCGTCGGCAAGACCAACCTCGACGAGTTCGCCATGGGCTCCTCCACCGAGCACTCCGCCACCGGCCCCACCCGCAACCCCGTCGACACCGAGCGCGTGCCCGGCGGCTCCTCGGGGGGCAGCGCCGCCGCCGTCGCCGCCGGCTTCGCGCCGATCGCCCTCGGCTCCGACACGGGCGGGTCGATCCGCCAGCCCGCCGCCTTCTGCGGCGTCGTCGGCGTGAAGCCCACCTACGGCCGGGTGAGCCGCTACGGGCTCGTGGCCTTCGCCAGCAGCCTCGACCAGATCGGCCCGTTCGCCACGACCGTCGCCGACGCCGCGCTCGTGCTCGAGGTCATCGCCGGCCACGACCCGCTCGACTCGACCTCGGTGGCCGAACCCGCCCCCGACCTGTTGCGCGTGCTGGACGACGGTGTCGCGGGGCTGCGCGTCGGGGTGGTGCGCGAGCTGCTGGGGGAGGGCGTGGACGCCGAGGTGGTCGAGCGCACCCGGGCGGCGGCGGAAGCGCTCGACGCCGCCGGCGCCGTCGTCGACGAGGTCTCGGTGCCCGCCGCCGCCTACGGCCTGTCGGCGTACTACCTGATCGCGCCGGCCGAGGCGTCCAGCAACCTGGCCCGCTACGACGGGGTCCGCTACGGCTTGCGGGTCGACGCCGCCAGCACCGCGGAGATGAACGTCGCCACCCGCACCGAGGGGTTCGGCGACGAGGTGAAGCGGCGCATCATGCTGGGCACCTACGCCCTCTCCGCGGGCTACTACGACGCCTACTACGGCAAGGCCCAGCGGGTGCGGACGCTGATCATCCGCGACTTCGACGCCGCCTACGAGCGGGTCGACCTGCTGCTCGCGCCGACCACGCCCACGACGGCGTTCCGGTTCGGCGACAAGACGGGTGACCCGCTGTCGATGTACCTGTCCGACGTGTGCACGATCCCCTCGAACCTCTCGGGCCACCCCGCCATGTCGGTGCCGTTCGGGTTCGGCGCCGGCGGCCTGCCCATCGGGGTGCAGGTGCTGGCGCCGGCGCTGGGCGAGGCCGCGATGTTCCGGGCCGCCGCCGTGCTCGAGGAGGCGATCAAGTGAGCGCGACCGCCACCGGGTGGGAGACCGTCGTCGGGCTCGAGGTGCACTGCGAGCTCGCCACCGCCACCAAGCTGTTCTGCGCCTGCCCCAACGCCTTCGGCGCCGAGCCGAACACCAAC
The DNA here is from genome assembly GCA_004366205.1 of Actinomycetota bacterium. Classification (GTDB taxonomy): domain Bacteria; phylum Actinomycetota; class Acidimicrobiia; order Acidimicrobiales; family CADCSY01; genus SIRW01. Next base: position 54,908 of record SIRW01000042.1, read on the forward strand.
GTCTGCCCGGTGTGCCTGGGCCTGCCGGGGTCGCTGCCCGTGCTCAACGAGCGGGCCGTCGAGCTCGCCATGCGGATCGGCCAGGCCCTGCACTGCACGGTGAAGCCGTCGATCTTCCACCGGAAGAACTACTTCTATCCCGACATGCCGAAGGACTACCAGATCAGCCAGTACGACGAGCCGATCAACGTCGACGGCTACCTGGAGCTCCCCGACGGCACCCGGGTCGGCATCGAGCGGGCCCACCTCGAGGAGGACACGGGCAAGACGACCCACGTGGGCGGCGGCGGCCGCATCCACGAGGCCACCTACTCGCTCGTCGACTACAACCGCGCCGGGGTCCCGCTGGTCGAGATCGTGGCGGCGCCCGACATCCGATCCGCGGACGCCGCCCGGGCCTACGTGGCCGAGCTGCGGGCGATCCTCGTCGCCATCGGCGCGTCCGACGCCCGCATGGAGGAGGGCAGCCTGCGGGTCGACGCCAACGTGTCGGTCCGCCGGCCGGGTGAGCCCTTCGGCACCCGCTGCGAGGTGAAGAACCTGAACTCGCTGCGCTCGCTCGGGCGCGCCATCGAGTTCGAAGCCCAGCGCCAGATCACGCTTCTCGAGCGTGGCGAGGCGGTCGTGCAGCAGACCCGCCACTGGGACGAGAGCGACGGGCGCACCCACACGCTGCGCTCCAAGGAGGAGGCCTACGACTACCGGTACTTCCCCGAGCCCGACCTGGTGCCGGTCGCGCCCCCGGGCGAGTGGCAGGACCAGGTGCGGGCGTTGCTGCCGCCGCTGCCCGCCGACCGCCGCGCCCACCTGGCGGCGGTGACGGGCTCGACGCCCGCGGGCGTGGCCCTGGTGGTCGAGCGTGGCCTCGACGGGCTGGTCCTGGCGGCCGTCGCGGCCGGTGCCGACCCCGAGCGGGCCCTCACCCACGCTGAGCACAACCTCAGCATGGAAGGTGCCGACCGCCTCGACCCCGCGGCCTTCGCCCGCCTGGTGGCGATGGAGGTCGCCGGCGAGCTCACCGCCACCCAGGCCAAGGCCGTGCTCGTCGACATGGTCGAGACCGGCGACCCGCCCGACGACATCGCCCGGGCCCGCGGCTTCGAGGCCATGGGCAGCGACGCCCTGACCGCTGCGGTGGACGAGGCCATCGCCGCCGACCCCGACGCCTGGGCCAGCTACTGCGGCGGCAACGAGAAGGCCAAGGGCGCCCTCGTCGGCAGGGTGATGAAGGCGACGCGCGGCCAGGCCGACGGCAAGGCCGTCACCGCCCTCCTCGAGGAGCGCCGCGCCGCCGCGCCCGGCCCGGCCTGACGGCGCTGTGACCGGCGTCACGGCGGCAGGGATCGGCGGGGCGCGGTGCGAATGGAACGTCATGGCGCGAACCGCCAGTCGACTCCCCGCCGTCCTGCTCGTGGTGCTGGCGCTCGTGGTGGCCGCGTGCGGCGACGGCGTCGAGGACGTCGGCCTCGAACGTGATCCCGGCGAGGAGACGCCGACGACCGACGAGCCCGCGGCAGACGGCGACGCCGAGGACGCCCTCGACGGAGCCGGGCCGCCCGACGGCGACGACGCGCCGGGCGGCCCGGGCGCCGGGGACGGCCCTGCCGCCGCGCCGGCGCCGGGCCCGGGTGGCGCGGGTGCCGCGGGCGGCACCGGCGGCGGCGCCCGGCAACCGGCGGCACCGCAGCCCGCCCGGCCCGGCACCTACACCTACGACGTCGAGGGCGAGGTGCGGGCGGGCACCTTCCGCCAGGCCCACCCGCCCGAGGGGACGCTCGAGGTGCACACCCCCGAGGAGGGTGAGCAGCGCTCGATCGCCCGCACCGGCGACCAGGAGACCGAGCAGGTCCTCCGGTACGGCGACGACGGTGTGCACCTCACCTACCAGCGCACGTCCGGACCGCAAGGGCAGGTCGAGTTCCGGCCCGAGCAGCCCGTGCTCGTGTTCCCGGGCACGCCGGCGGCCGGCCAGGCGTGGGAGTGGACCATGCGCTCCACCGACGGCGCCACCACCGTGCACGCCCGCATGCAGCTCCTGCGGGAGGAGGCGGTCGAGGTGGCGGGAACTAGTGTTCCCACGTGGGTGCTCCAGCTCGACCTGACCCTGTCGGGCCAGGTCGACGCCACCTCCACCTCCACGGCCTGGGTCAGCGTCGAGCACCGGCTGACCGTGCAGGAGGAGTCCGAGATGGAGGGCCGCTTCGGGGCCTTCACCTTCGAGGCCGAGCAGCGCCGCACGATCCGCTCGCTCACCCCCGCCTGAGCGCGCCCGGCCGACGCGCTCAGCGCTCGGCGCCGACGACCAGCCAGGCGTCGGTGCGGTACCGCAGGCCCAGGGCGCTCATGCGCGCCACCATCAAGAGGCCGAGCGCCGCCCACAGCCACCCGAGGCCGAGGTCCAGCACCAGCACGGCGACGGCCGCCGGCGCGAAGACGGCGGCGGCGCCGACCATCGCCCAGGCCAGGAAGCGCATGTCGCCCGCGCCGATGAGCACACCGTCGAGCACGAACACCACGGCGTTGACGGGCTGGAGGACCGCCACGAAGACCAGCACGAACGCGCAGCGGGCGATCACGTCGGGATCGTCGGTGAACACCGCGGGGAGGGCGTCGCGCAGGAGCAGCACCACCGCCCCGAAGCCAGCACCGGCGACGAGCCCCCACTGCAGCATCCGGCGGGCGGCGGCCCGAGCGCCGTCGGGGTCACCCTCGCCGAGCAACCGGCCGGTCATGGCCTGGCCGGCGATGGCGATGGAGTCGAGCACCAGGGCGAGGAACGACCACAGCTCGAAGGCGATCTGGTGGGCGCCCAGGTCGATCACGCCGATCCGGGCGGCGATGGCGGTGGCGAGCGTGAGCGCCAGGCGCAGGGCGGCGGTGCGGACGAACAGGTCGCGGCCCACCACAGCCGCCCGGCGGATCGCCCGCAGCTGTGGGCGCACGCCGACCGAGCGGGCGCGGGCGTCCCGCCCGATCCACCACACGTAGGCGGCGGCGGCGCCGCACTGGGCGATCACGGTGGCCAGGGCGGAGGCCCCGATGCCGTAGCCCAGCCCGAAGATGAGCACGACCTCGATCACCAGGTTCGCCAGGACCGAGACCACGGCCACGACGAGCGGCGTCCGGGTGTCCTGCAGGCCCCGGAAGTAGCCGGTGCCGGCGAGCGTGAGCAGCAGGGCGGGGACGCCGGCGAGGCTGATCCGCAGGTACGTGAGGGCGTGGGTGCGCACCTCGCCGGCGGCGCCCATGGCCCCCACCAGGGGCTCGGCGAGCACGAACCCGGCCCCGGTGAGCACTACCCCGATGCCGAGCGCCAGCCACATGCCCTGCACGGCCTGGTGGCAGGCGCGGGTGACGTCGCCCGCACCCACCAGCCGGGCTACGGCGGCCGTCGTGCCGTAGGCCAGGAAGATGAACAGGGCGTAGCCGGTCAGCAGGATCGTGCTCGCCACCGCCAGGCCGCCGAGCTGGGGTGTGCCCAGGCGCCCGACGATGGCGGTGTCGGCGAGGATGTACAGCGGCTCGGCGGCGAGCGCGCCGAGGGCGGGAACGGCCAGGCGCACGATCTCGCGGTCCTGGGGATGGCGGAGCAGCAGCCGCACGGCCGCTCATTCTCGCTGCGGCGCCGGCCGTCCCGTGCGCCGGTAGCGGGCGTCGGCTGGGGCGCCTGCTACCGGCCCTCGAAGCTCGGCTCCCGCCGCTCGAGGAACGCCGCCATCCCCTCACGGAAGTCCTTGCTCTGGAACAGCGGCAGGAGCTGAAGGTAGACGTGGTGGACGTGCTCGGTGAAGGGCTCGGCCATCGCCATGCGCATCATGCGCTTGGTGGCTCGCACCGCGAGGGGGGCGTTGGCGGCGATGCGGGCGGCCATGGCGTCGACCGCCGCTGCCAGCTCGTCGCCGGGCACAACCTGGTTGACGAGCCCGAGCTCGAGGCACTGCTCGGCGGTGAGCGTGTCGCCGGTGAACGCCAGCTCGGACGCCTTGGCCCAGCCGAGCAGGCGGGGCAGGAGCCAGGTGCCGCCGCTCTCGGGCAGCACGCCCCTCTTGGTGAAGGCGGGGGCGAGCTTGGCGCCCGCGGCGGCGATGCGGATGTCGCACCCGAGCGCCAGGTCCAGCCCGTAGCCCGCCGCGCCGCCGTTCAGCGCGCAGATCGTCGGCGTGTCGACCTCGTGGAGCACGACCGGCGGCGCCGACCGCAGGTCGAGCTCGCCCGGCCGGTGCGTGCCGGCGGCGTCGGCGCCGAGGCCCTGACCCGCCGCCATGTCCTGCAGGTCCAGGCCGGCGCAGAACCCCCGCCCGGCGCCCGTGAGCACGATCACCCGCACGTCGGGGTCGCGGTCGGCCTCGATCAGCCGCTGCGAGAGCTCGGCGAGCATCGGGCCCGAGATGGCGTTGAGCCGGTCGGGGCGGTTGAGCGTGATGGTGGCGACGGCGTCGCCGGTCTCGTACAGCAGGTCGGCCATGGGCGGCACGTTAGGTCAGCGACGCAGCAGGAGGTTGAGGGCGACGGTGAGCACGATCGACAGCAGCAGCATCGTCCCCAGGGGTACGAACACCCGCACGTTCCCCCGGCCGAAGCTGAGGTCGCCCGGCAGGCGACCCACCCCCAGCCCCGTCAGCACCCACAGCAGCGCGCCGAGGCCGGCCAGGGCGACGCCGGCGAGCACGAGCAGCCGAGCCAGCTGCGACAGCTCCATCCCGCTCGACGGTAGCGGCATCGCGGCCCCGGGCGGCGGGCTCGCAACCCGATCGGGCCGGGCGGGCCGGACGGCCTAGCCTGAGCGCCATGGCCGAGGACCTGAAGCCCCGTAGCCGTGACGTCACCGAAGGTCCGCAGCGGGCGCCGGCCCGGGCGATGCTGCGGGCGATCGGGATGACCGACGACGACTGGAGCAAGCCCCAGGTCGGGATCTGCTCGTCGTGGAACGAGGTCACCCCCTGCAACCTGCCCCTCGACCGGCTGGCCAAGCGCTCGAAGGAGGGGGTGCGCGCCGCCGGCGGGTTCCCCATCGAGTTCGTGACCATCGCCGTGTCCGATGGGATCTCCATGGGGCACGAGGGCATGCGCGCCTCGCTCGTGAGCCGCGAGGTCATCGCGGACTCGGTCGAGACCGTGATGCACGCCGAGCGCTTCGACGCCCTGGTCACCTTCGCGGGGTGCGACAAGAGCCTCCCCGGCATGCTCATGGCCGCCGCCCGCCTGAACCTGCCGTCGGTGTTCCTCTACGCCGGCTCGATCCTGCCGGGCCGGTGGAAGGACCAGGCCCTCGACATCGTCTCGGTGTTCGAGGCCGTGGGCGCTCACGCCGCCGGCACGATGAGCGACGAGGAGCTGCGGGCGATCGAGTGCAACGCCTGCCCCACCGAAGGGGCGTGCGCCGGCATGTTCACGGCCAACACGATGGCCTCGGTGGGTGAGGCGCTCGGCATGTCGCTGCCCGGCAGCGCGTCGCCGCCCGCCGTGGACCGCCGGCGCGACGACTTCGCCTACGAGAGCGGCCGGGCCGTGGTCGAGCTGCTGCGCCGGGGCATCCGGCCCCGCCAGATCATGACCAAGGAGGCGTTCGAGAACGCCATCGCCGTGGTGATGGCCCTCGGGGGCTCGACCAACGCCGTGCTCCACCTGCTCGCCATCGCCCACGAGGCCCGGGTCGAGCTCGAGCTCGACGACTTCAACAAGGTCGCGGCGCGGGTCCCCCACATCGCCGACACCAAGCCGCACGGCCAGTACCACATGAGCGACGTCGATCGCATCGGGGGCATCCCCGTCGTGATGCGCGAGCTGCTCGAGGCGGGCCTGCTGCACGGCGACTGCCTCACGGTCACGGGCCGGACCGTCGCCGAGAACCTGGCCGAGCTCGACCCGCCCGGTCCCGACGGCTCGGTCATCCACCCGCTGTCCGACCCCATCCACGCCGATGGCGGCATCGTGATCCTCACCGGCTCGCTGGCGCCCAAGGGCTCGGTGGTGAAGGTGGCGGGCATCGACGTCGACCGCTTCGAGGGCACGGCCCGGGTGTTCGACGGCGAGGACGGTGCGATGGAGGCGATCCTGGCCGGCCGCATCCAGCCCGGTGACGTCGTCGTGATCCGCTACGAGGGGCCCAAGGGCGGGCCGGGCATGCGCGAGATGCTCGCCGTCACCGGCGCGATGAAGGGCGCGGGGCGCGGCGGGGACGCCGCCCTCGTCACCGACGGCCGCTTCTCCGGTGGCACCCACGGGTTCTGCATCGGTCACGTGGCACCGGAGGCCGTCGACGGCGGGCCCATCGCGTTCGTCGAGGACGGCGACCGCATCGTCATCGACGTGAAGGCCCGCTCGATCGACCTCGAGGTCGACGAGGCCACCATCGCCGAGCGCCGCGGCCGCTGGAAGCTCCCCGAGCCGCGCTACACCACCGGCGTGCTCGCCAAGTACGCCCGCCTGGCCCAGGGCGCCGACAAGGGCGCCATCACCGAGCCGTAGCGCCTTCTGCCCGCAGGCGGGGCTGTCGTGGCGTCGAACGTCCCGGGATCCGGGATCACGTACGCCAAGACAGCCGCGCCGCCTCAGCGGAGGGCGAGGAGGACCTCGCGGGTGCGGGCGTTCTCGTCGTCGCTGCCGAACAGGGCGGCGTTGAAGTCGGTGACGCCGGCGTCGGCCATGCGGCGCACGGCGGCGCCGACGGCCTCCTCGTCGCCGACGATCGCCACCCCGGCAGGGCCCTCGACGCCTTCGCGGTCGAGCATGGCCCGGTACGAGGGCAGCCCGCCGTAGACGGCGAACACCCGCGACGCCCGCTCCCGGGCGGCGTCGGGGTCGGTCGTCACGCACACCGGCAGCCCGGCGACCACCCGCGGCGCGGGCCGGCCGGCGGCCTCGGCGGCCTCGGTGATGCGGGGCACGATGTGGTCCGCCAGCGTCCGGGGCCCGGTCATCCACGTGGCCGTCCCGTCGGCCAGCTCGCCGGCGATCCGCAGCATCACGGGCCCGAGGGCGGCCACCACGACCGGTGGGCCCTCGGGCCGGGCCCGCTCGAGCGGCGCGTTCACGCGGTACACCTCGCCCTGATGGGCGGCCTGACCCTCCCGCAGCAGGGGCATCAGCACCGACAGGTACTCGCGCATGTGGCGGGCGGGCGCCTCGAACGACAGCCCGAGCATCGACTCGATGACGACCTGGTGCGACAGGCCGATGCCGAGCACGAACCGGCCGCGACAGGCGTCGTCGGCAGTGGCCGCCTGTTGGGCCATGGCGTGGGGGTGGCGGGGGAAGGTCGGCACGACGAAGGTGCCGAGCTCGATGCCGTCGACCTCGCGACCGGCGACGGCGCACGCGGTGATGGCGTCCACGGCGAAGACGTTCGACAGCCACACCGAGGCGAAGCCCGCCTCGGCCGCCCGTCGGGCGTCGGCGACGACGCCGTCGACGCTGCTGCCCCCCAGTGATCCCAACCCGATCCGCATGGGGGCCGACGCTACCCCGCTTGCGCGGCCGGCGGGATCGGTGCGTACACTGTCGGCGATGCCGCAGGCCGCCACCATCCTGCTCGTAGTCACCTAGCGCACGCCGCGTCCCGTCGCCGCGTGCGCTCCCACGACCTCCCCAGCGGGAGGTCGTCGCAGTTTTCCGCCCGCTCGACCCCGCCCGCCCGCACGAACCGTCCAGGAGCACGACCATGAAGCTGACCGGAGCCCAGGCGCTCATCAAGAGCCTCGAGATGGAGGGCGTGGAGGTCATGTTCGGCCTCCCCGGCGGGGCGATCCTGCCGGTGTACGACCCGATCATCGACTCGCCGATCCGCCACATCCTCGTGCGCCACGAGCAGGGGGCGGGCCACATGGCCGAGGGCTACGCGCATGTCACCGGTCGCCCCGGTGTCGCCATGGTCACGAGCGGGCCGGCCGCCACCAACGTGGTCACGCCGCTGTGCGACGCCTACATGGACTCGATCCCGCTCGTGTGCATCACCGGGCAGGTGCCGCTCAGCGCCATCGGCTCGGACGCCTTCCAGGAGTGCGACACCACCGGCATCACCATGTCGGTCACCAAGCACAACTGGCTCGTCACCGACGCCCAGGACATCCCGCAGATCATCCGGGAGGCGTTCCACGTGGCCACCACCGGCCGGCCCGGCCCGGTGCTGGTCGACGTGCCCAAGGACGTCAGCAACTCGATGATGGACTGGTACTGGCCCGACTCGGTCGACATGCCCGGCTACAAGCCCACCACCAAGGGCCACCCGAAGATGATCCGGGAGGCCGCCCGCCTGATCGGCGAGTCGCACCGGCCCGTCATCTACGCCGGCGGCGGCATCCTCAAGGCCCGGGCCGCGGAGGCGCTGCGCGAGCTCGTCGAGCTCACCGGCATCCCTGTGGTCACCACGCTCATGGCCAGGGGCGCGTTTCCCGACAGCCACGAGCTGTGCCTGGGCATGCCGGGCATGCACGGCAACTACACCGCCGTCACCGCCATGCAGCGCGCCGACCTGCTGATCGCTCTCGGGTCGCGCTTCGACGACCGGGTCACCGGCAAGGTCGACGCCTTCGCCCCCGACGCCAGGATCATCCACGCCGACATCGACCCTGCCGAGCTCGGCAAGGTCCGCAAGCCTGACGTCCCCATCGTGGGCGACTGCCGGCTCGTCATCGAGGAGCTGGTGCGGGCTGTCCAGGCCCTCGGCGGGCGCGAGGCCCAGCCCGACCGCACCGCCTGGATCGCCCAGATCCGCGACTGGCAGCGGCGCTACCCGCTCACCTACGAGCAGTCCCAGGACGGCGGGCCCCTCAAGCCGCAGTTCGTGCTCGAGACCCTGCGCGACAACACGCCCGCCGACACGATCGTCGCCGCCGGCGTGGGCCAGCACCAGATGTGGACGAGCCAGTACTGGCGGTTCGACCACCCCTACACGTGGGTGAACTCGGGCGGTCTCGGCACCATGGGCTTCGCCGTGCCCGCCGCCATCGGCGCCAAGGTCGGCAAGCCCGACCGCATGGTGTGGGCCGTCGACGGCGACGGCTGCTTCCAGATGACCGCCCAGGAGCTGGTCACCGCCCGCTCCGAGCGCATCCCGATCAAGGTGGCGATCCTCAACAACGCCTACCTGGGCATGGTGCGCCAGTGGCAGGAGATGTTCTACGAGGAGCGCTACAGCGAGGTGTACCTGTCACCCGACCTGCCCGACTACGTGAAGTGGGCCGAGGCCATGGGCTGCGTCGGGTTCCGGGTCGAGACCCCCGAGGACGTGCTGCCCACGATCGAGAAGGCCAACGAGATCGACGACGTGCCCGTCGTCATCGACTTCCGGACCGACTCAGGCGAGAAGGTGTACCCGATGGTCCCGGCCGGGGCGTCGAACGACGACATCGTCGTGGACCCGACCCAGGGCGAGGGGGGGCATTGACATGACCGTGCCCGGCATCTCCGCCCGCCACCACACCCTGTCGGTGCTGGTCGAGAACAAAGCCGGCGTGCTCGCCCGCGTCGCCGGGCTGTTCTCGCGGCGCGGTTACAACATCTACTCGCTCGCCGTGGCGCCCACCGACGACGAGCGCTTCAGCCGCATCACGATCGTGGTCGACGTCGAGTCGGCGCCGCTCGAGCAGATCACCAAGCAGCTGTTCAAGCTCGTGAACGTCGTGAAGATCAGCGAGCTCGACCCCGCCGACTCGGTCGAGCGCGAGCTGCTGCTCTGCACGGTGCGGGCCGAGGCGGCCGTGCGCAGCCAGGTGATCGAGCTGGTGAACATCTTCGAGGGCCGCATCCTCAACGTCGGCCACGAGGAGCTCACCGTGTCGCTCGACGGCACCCCCCAGAAGATCGACGACTTCGAGGCGCTCCTGCGGCCGTACGGGATCGTGGAGCTGCAGCGCACCGGCCGGGTTGCGCTGCCGAGGCTCGAGCGTCAGGCTCCCCGTCTGCGCTCGCTCAAGGGAAAGGCAGGCTGACCCGTGGCCACCATCCATTACGAGTCCGACGCCGACCGCTCGCTGATCGCCAGCCGCAAGGTGGCGGTCATCGGCTACGGCTCCCAGGGCCACGCCCACGCCCTGAACCTGGCCGACTCCGGCGTCGACGTGCGCGTCGGCCTGCGAGAGGGGTCGCCCTCGCGGGCCAAGGCCGAGGAGGCGGGCCTGCGGGTGACGACCATCGACGAGGCCGCGGCCGAGGCCGACCTCGTCATGCTGCTCGCGCCCGACACCGAGCAGGCGTCGATCTACGACGGGCACATCGGCCGGCACCTCGAGGGCGGTGACGCCCTGTTCTTCGCCCACGGCTTCAACATCCGCTTCGGGCAGATCGCGCCGCCCGCCGGCGTCGACGTCGCCATGGTCGCCCCCAAGGGCCCCGGCCACCTGGTGCGCCGGACCTACACCGAGGGCGGCGGCGTGCCGGCGCTCATCGCGGTCTCCCAGGACGCCTCGGGCAAGGCCCGCGACCTGGCGCTCTCGTACGCCGACGCCATCGGCGCCACCCGCGCCGGCGTGCTCGAGACCACCTTCGAGGAGGAGACCGAGACCGACCTGTTCGGCGAGCAGGTGGTGCTCTGCGGTGGGCTCACCGCCCTCGTGCAGGCCGGCTTCGAGACGCTCGTCGAGGCCGGCTACCAGCCCGAGTCCGCGTACTTCGAGTGCCTCCACGAGCTGAAGCTGATCGTCGACCTCATGTACGAGCAGGGCATCAGCGGCATGCGCTACTCGATCTCCGACACCGCCGAGTACGGCGACCTCACCCGGGGGCCGCGGATCATCGACGACCACGTGCGCACCCAGATGCGCGAGATCCTCGCCGAGATCCGCTCGGGGGCGTTCGCCACCGAGTGGATCGCCGAGAGCCGGGCCGGCCGGGCCCGCTTCAACGAGCTGCGCGAGGCCGGCCAGCGGCACCAGATCGAGCAGGTCGGCGCCGAGCTGCGCCGGATGATGCCCTGGATCGCTGCCGGCAAGCAGCGCGTCGAGGACGTGAGCGGCGGCTGACGCGCCGTCGGCGGGCGCCCGATCGCCCTAATCCCGAGTTGAACGGTCGGGATTGCGGCCGTAGGCTGATCCGGTCCGAGTCGCAGCAGGAGGCACCATGACCGAGAGGGCCATCGACAAGGGTTGGGGCTTCGAGACCCGTCAGATCCACGCCGGCGCCGAGGCCGACCCGACCACCGGGGCCCGGGCGACGCCGATCTACCAGACCACCAGCTACGTGTTCGAGAGCACCGAGCACGCCGCCGCCCTGTTCTCCCTCGCCCAGCCGGGCAACATCTACACCCGCATCATGAACCCCACCCAGGGGGTGCTCGAGGCCCGCATCGCGGACCTCGAGGGCGGCATCGGCGCCCTGGCGGTGGCGAGCGGCCAGGCCGCCGAGTCGCTGGCGCTCATGAACCTGGCCGAGGCCGGCGACCACGTCGTGTCGTCGGCGTCGCTCTACGGCGGCACCTACAACCTGTTCCACTACACGCTGCCCAAGTACGGCATCGAGGTCAGCTTCATCGACGACCCCGACGACCTCGACGCCTGGCGGGCCGCCATCCGCCCGAACACCAAGGCGCTGTTCGGCGAGACCATCGGCAACCCCAAGGGCGACGTGCTCGACATCGAGGGCGTGGCCGGCGTCGCCCACGAGGCGGGCGTCCCGCTCGTCGTCGACAACACCGTCGCCACCCCGTACTTGTGCCGGCCGCTCGAGTTCGGCGCCGACATCGTCGTGCACTCGATGACCAAGTTCATCGGCGGCCACGGCACGTCGATCGGCGGCATCATCGTCGACGGCGGCACGTTCGACTACGGCGCGTCGGGCCGGTTCGCCAACTTCACGACGCCCGACCCCAGCTACCACGGCCTCGTCTACTGGGACGCCCTGGGCCACGGCTCGTTCATCGCCAAGGCGCGCGTCCAGCTGCTGCGCGACCTCGGGCCGGCCATCGCCCCGCTGAACGCCTTCCTGTTCCTGCAGGGCGTGGAGACGCTCAGCCTGCGCATGGACCGCCACGTGGCCAACGCCCAGGCGGTGGCCGAGTTCCTCGAGGGCCGTGACGAGGTCGAGTGGGTCACCTACCCGGGGCTGGCCTCCAGCAAGTGGCACGAGCGGGCCAAGAAGTACCTGCCCCGCGGCGCCGGCTCGATCCTGTCGTTCGGCATCAAGGGCGGCGCGGAGGCCGGCAGGAAGTTCGTCGAGGGCCTCGAGCTGCACAGCCACCTGGCCAACATCGGCGACCTGCGCAGCCTGGTGATCCACCCGGCCACCACCACGCACAGCCAGCTCACCGAGGACGAGCAGCGCGACACCGGCGTGTCGCCCGAGCTCGTGCGCCTCTCGGTCGGCCTCGAGAGCATCGACGACATCCTCGCCGACCTCGACGCCGGGTTCCGGGCCTCCAAGGCGTAGCGCCTTGCGCACGACGTAGCGGTCGGGGGCGGGGCTCGCCGCCGCCCCGCCCCCGACCGCTACATCGTCTCCTCGAAGCTGACCTCGCCCTCGCCCCGGAGCACGTTCTTGAGCAGCTTGCCCGAGGCGTTGCGGGGCAGCTTGGCGTCGGTGAGCTCCACGTAGGCCGGCACCTTGAAGTAGGCGAGGGCGTCGGCCACCCACTGGCGCACCTCGTCCTCGGTGAGCGTCTCGCCGGGCTCCACCTGCACCACGGCCTTGACCTCCTCACCGAGCTCGTCGTGGGGGACGCCGATGACGGCGGCGTCGGCCACCTTCGGGTGCTCGACGAGGCGGTTCTCGATCTCGACGCAGTAGATGTTCTCGCCGCCCCGGATGATCATGTCCTTGGCCCGGTCGGTGATGTACAGGAACCCTTCGTCGTCGACGTGGCCGACGTCGCCGGTCCACAGCCACCCGTCGCGCACGGTCTCGGCGGTCTCGGCCGGCTTGTTCCAGTAGCCCGGCATGACGATCGGGCCGCGGATGAGCACCTCGCCCGTCGCGCCCGTGGGCACCTCCTCGCCGTTCGGGTCGACGATCTTGATGTCGACCACGGGCATGGGACGGCCCACCGAGTCGGGCTTGGCGAGGAACTCCTCGCCGCTGTTCACCGTGGCGACCGAGCTGGACTCGGTGAGGCCGTAGGCGTTCGAGAGGGTCGTGACGTTCGGGAACGTCTCCTGCACCCGGCGCTGCAGCTCGGCGGCCGAGGGCGACCCGCCGTAGGCGACGCTGGTGACCGAGCTGGTGTCGTAGTCGTGCCGGCCCGGGTACTCGGTCACCCGCCACACCATGGTGGGGACGGTCGCCCACACGGTGATCTTCTCGTCCTGGATCAGGCGCAGCACGACCTCCGGGTCGAAGCGACCCTCGGGGATCACGAGCTTGACGCCGGCGAGCAGGCCGACGACGAGCCCCGAGTGGCACCCCGACACGTGGAACAGGGGGGAGGTGAGCAGCGAGGCGTTCTGGCCGCCGCCGCTGGGCAGCGCCCCGCCGCCCGCCATGGCCCCGGCCACCGCGTTGTACATCGTGTTCTGCAGGTTGGCGATCATCGAGCGGTGCGTGGAGATGGCGCCCTTGGGCTTCCCGGTGGTGCCGCTCGTGTAGAAGATGACGGCGTAGTCGTCCTCGTCGATGTCGACGGCGGGGAGCTCGGGGGTGGGGTCCCCGGTGAGCTCGCCGAAGGGGCGCAGCCGGGGGTCGTCGCCCACGTCGGCGGGCTCGGCGCCGGCCAGGAAGACGACCTCGAGGTCGGGGAGCTCGTCGAGGCGGCCGGCGATGCGCTCGAAGCGGGGACGGTCGGCCACGAGCACCTTCGCCCCCGAGTCCTGGAGCCCGTAGAGGATCTCGTCGGTCTTCCACCACCCGTTGAGCCCCACGAGGATGGCGCCGAGGTCGACCGTGGCCCAGAACGTGAGGCACCACTCGGGGTTGTTGGCCGACAGCACGGCGACCCGGTCGCCTCTGGTCACCCCGTGACGGCCGGCCAGGGCGTGGGCGACCGAGTTGGACTCCTCGACGAAGCGGGCGAAGCCCCACCGGCGCTCGCCGTACACCAGGAACGTCTGGTCGTCGCCGCGCAGCAGCGCCGCCTGCGCGACCTCCCGAAGGGCCCGCATCCGCTCCTTGTAGACCTTCATCTCGACGCCGTTGACCGTCTCGGTCACGACCTCGAACATGCCGCCCGGGCCCGTGAGCATGGCCTGGACCTCGGCCTTGGTGGGCATCGTCCCCCCTGTCCTCAGCTCGCTGACGTGGGCGTCATCATTGCAGGTGCCCGACGACGTGGTCGATGCAGGCCGTGAGCGCCTCGACGTCGTCGGGCTCGATCGCCGGGTACAGCGCGATCCGCAGCTGGTTGCGCCCGAGCTTGCGGTAGCTGTCGGTGTCGACCACGCCGTTGGCGCGCAGCACCGCCGACACCGTGGCCGCGGGGACGGCGTCGTCGAGGTCGATCGTCGCCACCACCGTGCTGCGCTGCGCGGGGTCGGTCACGAACGGTGTCGCCCAGGCGCGCGCCTCGGCCCATCCGTACACGATCCCGGCCGAGCGCTCGCTGCGACCGGCGGCGAACTCGAGGCCGCCCCCGTCGAGCATCCACCGCAGCTGGTGGGCGAGCAGGAACAGCGTGGCCAGCGCCGGGGTGTTGTAGGTCTGGTCCTGGCGGGAGTTGTCGAGCGCGATCCCGAGATCCAGCGTGGGCGGCGTCCAGCGGTCGCGGGCGGCCCGCCGGCGCTCGATGCGCTCGATGGCGGCCGGCGAGCACGCCGCCAGCCACAGCCCGCCGTCGCTGGCGAAGCACTTCTGCGGCGCGAAGTAGTACACGTCGACCTGGGCGGGGTCCCAGCGCAGCCCGCCCGCCGCCGAGGTGGCGTCGACGGCGACGAGCCCGTCGAGCCCGTCGGGCCGGCGCAGGGTCATCATGACCCCGGTCGAGGTCTCGTTGTGGGTGAGCGCGTACAGGTCCACGCCGGCGGCGCCGGCCTCGAGCGGCGGGTGGGTGCCGGGATCGGCCTCGACCACCACGGGCTCGTCGAGGTGGGGAGCGGCAGCCGCCACCGCCGCGAACTTGCCCGAGAACTCGCCGAACACCAGGTGCTGGCTGCGGCGCTCGACCAGGCCGAACACCGCGGCGTCCCAGAACGAGGTGGCGCCACCGTTGCCGAGCAGCACCTCCCAGCCTTCGGGGAGCCCGAACAGCTCGGCGAGCCCGGCCCGGATCCGGGCCACGAGCTCTCGCACGGGGGCCTGGCGGTGGCTCGTGCCCAGCAGCGACCCGCCGGCCTGGGCCAGAGCGGCGACGGCCTCGGGCCGAACCTTCGAGGGGCCACTGCCGAACCGGCCGTCGGCGGGCAGCAGGTCGGGCGGTATGCGGATGTCAGGTGTCGCCACGCGTGCCACTATCGCGGGCGCTCCCCCGTCGGGCGAATCCGTCCCTCCACGTGCGCGAGGTCCCCATGAACCGCATCTCCCAGCGCATCGCCGCCATCGCCGAGTCCGCCACGCTGGCGGTCGACGCCAAGGCCAAGGCCATGAAGGCGGCGGGTGAGGACGTGGTGTCCTTCGGGGCGGGTGAGCCCGACTTCCCCACGCCCGAGCACGTCGTGGAGGCCGCGGTCGAGGCCTGCCGGGACCCTCGCAACCACCGCTACAGCCCGGTCGCCGGCCTGCCCGAGCTGCGGGAGGCGGTGGCGGCCAAGACGGCGCGCGACTCGGGGCTGCGGTGCGAGGCCGCCCAGGTGCTGATCACCGCCGGCGGCAAGCACGCCGTGTACCAGGCCTTCGCCACGCTCCTCGATCCCGGCGACGAGGTGCTGCTGCCGGCGCCGTGGTGGACGACCTACCCCGAGGCGATCGCTTTGACCGGCGCGACCACCGTCGAGGTGCCCACCGACGAGACCACCGGCTACAAGGTCACGGTCGACCAGCTCGACGAGCGCGCCACCGAGCGCACCAAGGCGCTGGTGTTCGTGTCGCCGTCGAACCCCACCGGCGCCGTGTACGACCGCGACCAAATCGAGGCGATCGGCCACTGGGCCGTCGAGCGGGGCATCTGGGTGATCACCGACGAGATCTACGAGCACCTGACCTACGGCGAGCACCGCTTCCACTCCATGCCCGTGCTCGTGCCCGAGCTCGCGGATCGCTGCGTCGTGCTGAACGGGGTCGCCAAGACCTACGCCATGACGGGCTGGCGGGTCGGCTGGATGATCGGGCCCCTCGACGTCATCAAGGCCGCCACCAACCTGCAGAGCCAGTCGACCTCCAACATCGCCAACGTGAGCCAGCGGGCCGCCCTGGCGGCGGTGTCGGGCGACCTGGACGCCGTGGCCGCCATGCGCGCCGCGTTCGACCGGCGCCGGCTGCGCATCCACGAGGCCCTCAACGACGTGCCGGGCGTGACCTGCCCCGAACCCGAGGGTGCCTTCTACGCCTTCCCCTCCTTCCAGGGTGCGCTCGACCGCGACATCCGCGGCGTGCGCCCCCGCACCACCCTCGAGCTGGCCGAGGTGATCCTCGACGAGGCCAAGGTCGCCGTCGTGCCCGGCGAGGCCTTCGGGGCGCCCGGCTACGCCCGGCTCTCCTTCGCCCTCGGTGACGACGAGCTCGCCGAGGGGGTCGCCCGCATCGCCAAGCTGCTCGCCGAGTCCGGCTGACGTGGTGGAGGTTCCCCTCCCCGGGACCCTCGAGCACCACCCGCCAGGCCGCCACCGAACGCTGACCGGGCCGCCCGAGCGAGGTGTTATCGAATGCGATAACCTCAGCGGGCGTGGATGACGTGGCCGAGCTGCTGCGGACCGTCCGGCGGGCGGCCGGGCTGACCCAGCGGGACCTCGCGGCGCGAGCAGGGACGTCGGCGGCGGCCGTGTGCCAGTACGAGCGGAGCGAGCGGATCCCCCGGGTCGACACGCTCCGACGGCTGCTGGCCGCAGCGGGGGCCGAGCTGCGGCTCGAGGTCGACGCGGGGGCGGGCGTCGACGTCGAGGCGAACGCCCGGACCCTCGAGCAGCTGCTGGATCTCACCGACCACCTGCCCCGGCGCAGCGACGAGGACCTGCGGTGCCCGGTGTTCCGGGACCTGGCCGCGTGAACCGGGACGGCCTGACCGCCCGCATCGTCGGCCTGCACCGGGCGCTCGAGCGCGCCGGCCTGCCACACGCGTTCGGGGGCGCGCTGGCCCTGGCCTTCTGCACGCAGGAACCCCGGGCCACCAAGGACATCGACGTGAACGTCTTCGCGGGCATGAGCAGGGTGGGCGCCGTGCTCGAGGCCCTGCCGCCCGAGGTCCGGGTCACGGATGCAGCCCGTCGCCAACTGGAGCGCGACGGCCAGGCCCGGCTGTGGTGGGAGGACACCCCGGTCGACGTGTTCCTCTCCAACCACCCGTTCCACGGCGTCGCCGAAGCGAACCGGCGCACCGTCCCCTTCGCCGGTGTGCCCGATCTGCCGGTCCTCGCCTGCGCCGACCTCGCCGTGTTCAAGGCTTTCTTCGCCCGACCCCGGGACGTGGTGGACCTGGCCACCATGGCGGTGGCCGGGACCATCGACCTCGAGGAGCTGGAGGGCACCGTGACCCGCCTCCTCGCCGACGCCGAGGATCGCGCCGAGCTGTTCCGGCGGGTCCGGTCGACCGCCGCCGAGCTGCGCGCCGCGCCGTAGGGCCACAGCTCCGCACCGGTCCGTGCCGTCGTGCCGGCTGCCGCCCCCGATCCGCTCGGCGACCGGCCGCCGTTCGCACGTTTCCCGGGCGCGGGGCCCGGGAAGGGACCCAGACGTGGAGATCATCGTCGTCGTCCTGCTGCTCGTCACCGTTGTCGCCGTCGTGGCGGTCGGGGCGCTCCGCGGGCGGGGGCAGGAGCAGCCGCGCACGACGGCCCGCGACCACCCCGCCGAGCCCGCGACCGCCGCGAGCGGCGCCGAGGCCGACTCGGCCGGTGAGCCGGGCGATGCGACGCTCGCCGACCCCACCGGCGGCGGCGCCGAGCGCCCCGCCGCCGCGGCACCGAGCGAGATGAAGACCGATCGACCCGTCGACGCCCGTGAGGAGCGCTGAGCCGTGCGCATCCTGCTCCTCGTCCTCGCCGTGGCCGGTGTCATCGCCGTGCTCGCGCTGCGCGCCTGGTGGACCGGCCGCACCACCCACCGCTCGCCCCAGGTGATGCAGGCCGAGGCCGAGCCCACGCCCCCGCCCGTGCCCGACGAGGACCACGCGCCGCCCGGGTCCCGACCCGACCGGGAGCGGCACGGCAAGCCCTGATCCATGCCCCTCCTCGAGCGGCCCGAGACCCACCCGACCAGCGCCGGCCGGGTGCGCGGGCGACGCTGGGAGCCCCGCACGGCGAAGCCGGGCGAGCCCACCGTGGTGCTGCTCCACGGCCTGAACCTCTCGAGCGACGCCGTGGCGCCGACCGGGCGCCTCCTCGGCGTGCACCTCGTCACCCTCGCGCCCGACCTGCCCGGCTTCGGGCGCAGCCGGCACGACGAGATCCTCACGATCCCCGAGCTCGGCACCCACGCAGCCGAGTGGATCGAGGCCACCGGCCGGGCCCCGGTGTGCCTCGCCGGCACGTCGGCCGGCGCCCAGGTCGCCATCGAGGTGGCGCTGCAACGCCCCGACCTCGTCGCCCGGCTCGCCCTGGTCTCGCCCACCGTCGACCCCGCCGCCCGCTCGGTGCCCCGCCAGCTCGCCCGCTGGGCCCGCGAGGCCCGGCTGCAGTCCCCGGGCCTTCGCCGGGTGATCCGCACCGGGTTCCGGCGCGCCGGCCTCCGCCGCGACCTGCGCACGTTCCTGTACGCCCTCGCCGACCGACCGGAAGAGAAGCTGCCCCACCTCGCCGTGCCGGCTCTGGTCGTGCAGGGCGAGCTCGACCCGATCATCTCGCCGGCCTGGGCCGAGCAGGTCACCGCGCTCCTGCCCGACGCCCGGCTCGAGCAGGTGCCCGAGGGCCCTCACGCCCTCGACCACGACGCCCCCGGCGCCCTGAGCGAGCTGCTGCTCGCCTTTGCCCGAACATCCAGCCACCAGCGAGAGGAATGAGCGTGAAACCGCCCGACTACATCGCCAACTTCGACTCCGCCACCGCCATGCTGCGGGCCACCGCCTCCTACCTCCACGGCCGGGACTTCCCGGCCCTCGGGCTCAGCCCGCTGCTGAAGCCCTTCGCCGCCCGGGCGAACCTGCTCCCGCGCCCCCTGCGGCGGCAGCTCTACATCTTCAGCGGCTGGAACGAGTCGCTGAAGCCCAACAAGATCGACGACGTCGACGCCGAGGAGATGGCCCGGTGGGCGGTCTCGGAGTACCCCGACCGGTCGTACCCCGCCATGGCCATCGGCTCGTCGTCGGGGGCCGCCGTGCACCTGTACGCCGCCATGGGCATCCCGTGGTTGCCGCAGACCATGCTCGTCCCGGTTCGCCAGGCCGTGGACCCCGACAAGCCCAAGGACGCCCTGGCGGTGGGCAAGGGGATCGGCCGCCGCCTGCTCGCCAACAACCCGGACCTGCAGCTGCACCACATGCACGACGCCAACCAGGACCGGTTGATGGTGCGCAAGATGACGTACTTCCGGGTGAAGCGCCGGCGCCTGGGCGAGGCCTACCGGCGGTTCATCGAGCGGTGCCTGCCCCCCGGGGGCACCCTGTTCGTCATGGACTGCCGCAGCAACTGGCGCACCACGCGGGTGGGCGACCGCCACGTGTTCCAGCACGGCGCCATCGGCGGCGCCACCGAGGAGGAGTTCCACGAGGGCAGCCCGCGGGTGCGGGCGCTGCTCGACCGGGTCGACGCCCCGGTGCGCGAGTGGGACGAGCCCGAGCCCGACACCACCAGCCCCGAGGCCGAGTGGGGGTACGAGCCCGCCCTCGACGAGGACCTGGCCGAGCTGGCCGAGCGCCGGCGCTACAAGGTTCGCCGCATCGTCTTTGACGAGGCCGACTCGCTCAGCCCGCTCGTCGCCGACCTGTACCGCTGGTGGTACCGCCAGCGCGGGATCCCCGGCGACCGCCTGCTCATCGAGTCGTTCGTCGTGATGGAGCCCTGGTGGGCGCTGCGGACAGGCTCGGTGCCGTTCTGGATGACGTTCAACATGCGGCCCGACCTGCAGGCCGTGCACCGCTACCTCGACCGCAGCGAGCCGTACGAGCACATCCACCTGATGCTCTTCAACCACGGCGCCGACGCCGTCGGCCTGCCGGAGCCGGGCGAGTGGCGGAGCATCCTGCGCCGGGCCCGGACCGAAGGCACCTTCATCGGCGCCGACCCGCCCGAGTTCCCCATGGACTACGCCCAGTTCTCGAGGTACCACACCGAGGTGCAGAAGCTGCCCGGCCGCTACCCGATGCCCCAACCCCTCGGCTTCGACGAGCTGGACGCCTTCTTGGACCAGGCCGGCGAGTACGAGGGCGTGCAGGTCACCGACGGGTTGCGTGAAGCCGCCTGACGGCGCCGGGGTGGCCCCTCGGCATCCGCGGCGATGAGCGGGGCCACGCCGGCTGCACCGGTTCGGGCGCCCCACGCCCGGGTGCCGACGCCGCGGGCGCTGGCGCCGTTCGCCGCCCTGGCCGGCGTGGTGACCCTGGCCGGGGCCGCCGGGGTGCTGCCCCGGTGGCCCGGCCTCGTGCACGCCGTCGGGCTCCCGCCGCTGGACCTCTACGCCGACCTGCGGGTGCTGCTGGTGCACGCCACCTCGCCGCTGTGGTTCGCGCTCGGTGCCGTGGCGTCGCTCGCCGTGCGGGTCACGGTGCTCGCCCTGGTGCTCGCCGCCGCGGGTGCCGGCCGGGCGGTGCGGCTGGCCGCCACGTTCTACGGCGCCGCCCTGGTCCCGGCGTTCGTGGCCGCCTGGCTGGCGTGGGGGAGCGCCGCCACCCTGTTCTACGCGCTGGTGTGGGCGGGCCTGCTCGCCGCCCTCCTGCTCGTCGCCCTGACCGGCGCGTGGCCGTGGGCCGCGGTGGCCGGTGCCGGCCGGCCCTGGCGGAGCGCCGCCCGGGCCGGGTTCCGGCTGGGCACCATCGGCGCGTACCTGGCGGCCCTCGGCGTCCTCGGCGCCCTGGCCGACTGGGGTGGGGGGGCGGCGGCCGTTGCGCTCGTTCCCCTGTCGGGCGTGCTGACCGTCGCCGCGGTGTGGCTGCTGCTGGAGCCCGACCGGCTGCGGCTCCCCCGGCGGATCGCCGCCGGGCTGGTGGCCGCCGCCCTGGCCGGTGCCGTCGTGGTCGTGATGACCGGCCCGGCGGCTCCGACGCCGGTGGGCGAGGACGGCGCCGAGGCCGCGCCGGCACGGGAGGGGTCGCTGCTGCTCATGTCGGGCGTCGACTCGCGCACCGGCCGGGGCGCCATCTTCGAGGTCGACCCCCGCCGGCTCGGCTACGAGTGCGACCAGACCCACTACTACTCATACCGGGGACCGGGTGAGGGCGGACCGCAGGGCGACGCCTTCTGCCCGGTGCGCACCGGCGCCCCCTACGGACCCGACGACACCTACCGGTCGCGCGACGAGCTGGTGCCATGGTTCGTCGAGCAGGTCCGGGCGCTCGAGCCGCCGGTGACCGTGCTGGCCCACTCGCAGGCCGTCTGGGTCGCCTGGGAGGCGCTGCAGGACGGCGCCCACGGGGTCGAGCACCTCGTGCTGGTGGGCCCGTTCACCACTCACCACGCGCCGTTCCCCGTACCCGGCGAGCGGGGGCCCGGTGCTGCCGGCGCCATGCTCATGTGGATCCCCGAGGCCGTGCCCCGGCCCGGCGGGACGACCTCGTTCGACGCCGAGGCCCCGCTGGCCCGGGAGTACCTCGGCCACCCCGACCGGGTGGACGAGCTGATGGCCCGGCCCGTCGCCCCGGGCGTGCGGGCGCTGGCCGTCCCCAGCCTGTTCGACCTGCCGCTGCTGCCCGACAGCGCGCACATCGACCACGCCGAGAGGGCCTGCCCGGTGCCGGTGGTCCACCCCAACCTCCCGTACGCCGACGAGCTCGCCGAGGCGGTCGTCCGCTTCCTGGAGGGCGAGCCCGCGGCCCGCTGTCCGCTGGGGCGCCGTCCGGTGGGCTCGCTGCTACGACCCTGGGCCACCCCGCCCCACCGCTGATGCGCCCGGCGGGCGCGCCGCCGGCCCGCCGGGGTCAGGCCGAGGTTGGGGCGCGGTCGCGCCGGACGGCCACGAACGAGCGGATCGCCAGCACGAGGTAGACGGCGAGGGCGACGGCCATGATCGACTGCACGGCGACGGCCCACGGACGCTCGAGGTCCTCGCCGGCCAGCAGGTCGGGCAGGTCCACCAGCCCCATGACGCTGCCCAGGAAGCCGACGAGGGCGATGACCACGGCGATGTGCATCGTGAGGGCGCGGCGCGCCTCGCTCCGCCCGACCAGGCCGAGCACGAGCAGGATGGCGCCGATGGCGCTGGGGATCAGCGCCGTCGGGCTCTCCGCGCCCGAGCCCACGTAGCCCACGACGCCGAGCGCCAGCAACCCCGCCCCGAACCAGATCGTCACCTTGGCCATGACGTCCACCCTACGAGCCGGCCGCCCGCCAGTTGAACTCGGCCGGCCTACTCCTCGATGGGGTGGTCCGCGGGACGGAACGGCCCGAACGTGAAGGCGGTCAACGCCGCGTCGGGGTCGCCGTCCCACCGCAGCGCCCGGAGCTGGTCGAGGCTGCGGCGGCCGGCCGCGGCCCGCATGATCTCGAAGGCGTCGCCCCGGAGCGTCACCGCCGGCTCGTCAGGTCCCCACGCCCGGCCGCCGTCGAGCTCGACGCGCAGGGCGACGCCCTCGGCCTGCGCCGACCGCGTCAGGGCTTCGGCCACGAACGCCACACCGATGCCCACGGCGTCGGAGTCGCGGGCGCCCGGGCGCCCGAGCGCGCCGCGCACGTCGTGCTCGTGGGTGACCGCGTCGAAGACCGCCTGGTGACCGGATCGGCCGGCGCTGTCGAGCAGGCCCGCGAAGGTGGCGGCCCCCGCCCGCCACGCCTCCAGGAGCTCGGCCAGGGACCGGTCGCGCCCGGCCTCCACCTGGGCCGCGGTCCACGCCTCGGTGGCGATGCCCTCGACCCGCCCGGCCGCCATGTCCTCGACCACCCCCGCGAGGTGCGCCACCACGTCGTGCACGGTCCAGCCCGGGCAGGCGGGGACCGCGATGGCGGCCGCCTCGGCGCCGAGCCCGGCGGTGAGCTCGGTGATCCGGGCGCGGCACCCCTCGTAGGCTGCACCGACCTCGCCCATGGGTCGAGCCTACGCGCTGCCGGGCCGGGCCGCCCCGGGCCCCGCCCGGGGTGCTAGGAACGAGGGGATGTCGCATCCGCTCGCCCGTTGGCCGGTGGTCCGCCAGTTGCTGGGGAGCGACCGGGCCGGTGCCCGCGAGGCCGTGCGCACCGCCCGGACCGACGCCGTCGAGCCCCGCACGGCGCGCGCCGACCGCGTCGTGGCCTCGGTGTGCCCGTTCTGCGCGGTCGGCTGCGGGCAGCGGGTCTACGTGCAGGACGGGCGCGTGACCCACGTCGAGGGCGATCCCGACAGCCCGATCTCGCGGGGCCGGTTGTGCCCCCGGGGCTCGTCGACCCGCGACATGGTGGCGGGCCCCGCCCGGGCCACGAAGGTGCGCTACCGGCGGCCCTACGGCACCGAGTGGGAGGACCTCGACCTCGACACGGCGATGGGCATGATCGCCGACCGGCTGCTCGACGCGCGGGCGCGCCACTGGCAGGCGACCGATGCCGAGGGTCGCCGCCTCGACCGCACCCTGGCGTTCGGCACGCTCGGCGGCGCCGCCCTCGACAACGAGGAGAACTACCTCATCAAGAAGCTGTTCACGGCGCTGGGCGCCATCCAGATCGAGAACCAGGCGCGCATATGACACTCCGCCACGGTCCCCGGTCTGGGGACCAGCTTCGGTCGGGGCGGCGCCACGACCTTCCAGCAGGACCTGGCCAACAGCGACTGCATCGTGATCATGGGCTCGAACATGGCGGAGTGCCACCCGGTCGGCTTCCAGTGGGTGGTCGAGGCCAGGGAGCGGGGCGCCCGCGTGTTCCACGTCGACCCCCGCTACACCCGCACCAGCGCCCTGGCTGACCGCCACGTCCCCGTCCGACCGGGGACCGACATCGCCTTCCTCGGCGGGCTCATCCGCTACGTGCTGGAGCACGAGCGCGACTTCCGCGAGTACGTGGTCGCCTACACCAACGCCGCCCACGTCATCGCCGAGGGCGTCGCCCTGCCCGACGACCTCGACGGCGTGTTCAGCGGCTGGGACCCCGAGACCCGAACCTACCGTGACGACACCTGGCGGTACGCCGGCGCCGCCGGCTGGCACGCGCCCGCCGCCGGGGCCCGCGAGCGGCCCGACCACCGGGAGGAGGGCGGCGAGGCCTTCGAGGGCGCCAGCATCGAGGACGTCACCGCCATCGAGCGCGACGACACCCTCCAGCACCCCCGCTGCGTCTACCAGCTGCTGCGCCGCCACTACGCCCGCTACACACCCGAGGTGGTGGCCGCCACCTGCGGCGTCCCCGTCGAGGTCTTCCTCGAGGTGGCCGAGGCGCTGTGCGCCAACAGCGGGCGTGAGCGGACCTCGGCGTTCGTGTACTCGGTGGGCTGGACCCAGCACACCGTCGGCGTGCAGTACATCCGGGCGGCGTCGGTGCTGCAGCTGCTGCTCGGCAACATCGGCCGGCCCGGGGGCGGCATCCTCGCCCTGCGGGGCCACGCCAGCATCCAGGGCTCCACCGACATCCCCACGCTCTACGACCTGTTGCCCGGCTACCTGCCCATGCCGAAGGCGGGCCGCCACGACGACCTCGACGCCTACGAGGCCAGCATCTCGGCCCGCAAGGGCTTCTGGAGCAACGCCCGGGCCTACTTCGTGAGCCTGATGAAGGCGTGGTGGGGCGACGCCGCCACTCCCGAGAACCACTTCGCCTTCGAGTACCTGCCGCGCCTCACCGGCGACCACTCCGCCTACCAGACGGCGCTCGACATGCTCGCGGGCACGGTGAAGGGCTACGTGCTGTTCGGCGAGAACCCCGCCGTGGGCTCGGCGAACAGCCGGCTGCACCGCCTGGCTCTCGCCCACCTCGACTGGCTGGTCGTGCGCGACCTGGTCGAGATCGAGAGCGCCACGTTCTGGCGCGACGGCCCCGAGATCGAGACCGGCGAGCTGCGGGCGAGCGACATCGGCACCGAGGTGTTCTTCCTGCCCGCCGCGGCCCACGTGGAGAAGGACGGCACGTTCACCAACACCCAGCGGCTCCTGCAGTGGCACGACAAGGCCGTGGAGCCACCCGGCGACTGTCGCAGCGACCTGTGGTTCTGCTACCACCTGGGCCGCATCGTCCGCGAGCGCCTGGCGGGCTCGACCGACCCGAAGGACCGGCCCGTCCTCGACCTCACGTGGGACTACCCCGTGGCGGGCGAGCACGACGAGCCCAGCGCCGCCGCCGTGCTGCGCGAGATCAACGGGTGGCACGTCGGTTCCGGCGAGCCGCTCGCCTCCTACACCGAGCTGCGCCCCGACGGGTCGACGGCCTGCGGGTGCTGGATCTACTGCGGCTGCTACGCGGGCGGCGTCAACCAGGCCGCCCGGCGCCGGCCCGCCCGCGAGCAGTCGTGGGTCGCCCCCGAGTGGGGGTGGGCGTGGCCCGACAACCGCCGGATCCTGTACAACCGGGCCTCCGCCGCGCCCGACGGCACCCCCTGGTCGGAGCGCAAGCGCTACGTGTGGTGGGACGCCGCGGCCGGGCGCTGGAGTGGTGTGGACACACCCGACTTCGTGCCCGACCTGGCCCCCGACCACCAGCCGCCCGACGACGCGTCCGGTGTGGCGGCGTTGTCGGGCAACGACCCGTTCATCATGCAGGCCGACGGCAAGGGCTGGCTCTGGGCGCCGGCCGGGCTGGCCGACGGCCCCCTGCCCACCCACTACGAGCCCCACGAGTCGGTGGTGCGCAACCCGATCCACCGCCGCCAGGCGAGCCCGGCGCGCGAGCAGCGGGCCCACGAGCACAACCCGTCGAACCCCGGCGCCTGGGACGGTGACGGCGCCGGCGCCCCGCCCACGCCGTACCCGTTCGTGATGACGACCTACCGCATCGCCGAGCACCACACCGCCGGCGGCATGAGCCGCTTCCAGAGCCGGCTGGCCGAGCTCGCCCGCGAGATGTTCGTCGAGGTCCACCCCGATCTCGCCCGGCTGCGCGGCCTGGAGCACGGCGGGTGGGCCACGATCGTGAGCAGTCGCACGGCGATCGAGGCGCGGGTGCTGGTCACCGAACGGGTCGCCCCGCTGGTGATCGACGGTTCGCCGGTCCACCAGGTGGGCCTGCCCTACCACTGGGGGCACGGGGGCACGGCGCCCGGTGACGCCGCCAACGACCTGTTCCCGATCGTGCTCGACCCCAACGTGCACATCCAGGAGGTCAAGGCGGCGACCTGCGACATCGTCCCGGGCCGGCGGCCCCGGGGCCCGGCGTTGCGGGCGTTCGTCGAGCGGCACGCCCGGATGGCGGGGGAGGGCGGCCGGTGACGGCGGGGCCGGTCGACGTGGTGGTCGAGCCCGGCACCCGCTACGGGTTCTTCACCGACTCGAGCGTCTGCATCGGCTGCAAGGCCTGCGAGGTGGCGTGCAAGGAGTGGAACGGCGTGCCCGAGCACCCGATCGACTTCACGGCCAACTCCTATGACAACACCGGTTCGCTGGGGGCGAACGCCTGGCGGCACGTGGCCTTCGTGGAGCAGCCGGGCTGCGCCGGCGGTCCGGCGGCGCCGGAGGCCGCTGCGGCGGGGGCCGGCGGGTTCCGGTGGCTCATGAGCTCCGACGTGTGCAAGCACTGCACCCGGGCCGCCTGCCTCGAGGTCTGCCCGACGGGCGCCATCTTCTACACCGAGTTCGGCACCGTCGTCGTGCAGGACGACGTGTGCAACGGTTGCGGCTACTGCGTCGTCGCCTGCCCGTTCGGGGTGATCGAGCGGCGTGAGGCCGACGGCGGCGCCTGGAAGTGCACCATGTGCTACGACCGGCTGCGGGGCGCCCAGCAACCGGCGTGCGCCCAGGCCTGCCCCACCGACTCGATCCAGTTCGGGCCGCTCGACGAGCTGCGGGCCCGGGCCGCGGCGCGCCTGGCGCGCCTGCACGAGCGGGGCGAGGACCGAGCACGCCTGTACGGCGCCGACCCCGACGACGGGGTCGGCGGGGCGGGGGCGTTCTTCCTGCTGCTCGACGATCCCGAGGTGTACCGCCTGCCGCCGAACCCGGTGACGCCCACCCGCGACCTGCCGGCCACGTGGCGGTCG
>SIRW01000043.1 GCA_004366205.1 Actinomycetota bacterium
GACGATGAGCGATGATCTCGTTCGGGGTCACGGTGATGGGCTCCTTGTCTCTCTGGTAGGAGCCACAGAGTCCATCGCCGGACCCCACCAAGTGGGGGACCCGCAACCTCAACCCCCGGACAGGAAGCACTAGCACGCCGGGACCAGCCAGGACCGCCTGCGCGGCGCGATCGTCTGGGCGTCGTTGGTCCCGGAATGCGGGAGCAAGTACGCCAACCCACGCCGACGTCGCGGTGGCGGCGATGAGCAGGTCCATGGTCGCGACCGAGATCGCCGCCCCGTCGGGCAGGTCGGTGACGCCGCTGGCGATCACGACGGAGGTGTCGAGAAGACCCCTCACCCGGCACCCGGCTGACGTCGTTCCGGAGCTCGCGTTGCGGAAGCTCGGGCACCGGGCCAAGTGCCGCAGGTCTGCTACGCAGCCTGAGCTGGCACGGTCACAGGTCGATGGCGTACTGGGCGAAGACCGCGACCCAGAGCAGGAGCAAGGCCTGGGGCAGACGGCGGCTGATGCCCCGCTGCGAGAGCAGCAGCAGGGCGGACGCCAGCACGTAGGGCTCGGCAAGGTAGCGGAGGAAGAACGCCTCGCGCTCGTAGTTCGTGCGCATGAGGAAGAGCACCACGTAGGCGGCCACCGCGAGCGTGAGGGCCAGGGCCGGCCCACCCCGTTTGCGCACGAGGAGCGGCACAGCGACCAGGAAGGCGAGGAACGCGACGAGCCACACCACCCGCATCAACCCGAGGCCGCTCCCGCCCGTGAGCCACTCGCCGAGCTGCCGCCCGAGCCCGACTGCGGGCACGAGCGGCGCGTCGATTCGCCGACCGCTCGCCGCCACGGCGTCCTCCTCCCACCAGCCGCGCAGTACCACTTGCCAGGCCAGGTAGACGAGGCCGGGCACGAGGCCGACGATGATCGGTACGGCGCCGGCCACCAGCTCCGCCCAGCGTGGGGCGAACCGCCTGATCACAACCGCGCCCACGCCCACGGCGACGATGGCTACAGCGAGGATCAGGGTGGACTCGCGCGTCAACGCGGCAACGGTGAGCAGCAGCGTGGCCGGCACCCACGACCGCCGGCTGATGGCGACGACCGCGCCGAGGAGGGCAGCGCACGCCACGATCTCGCTGAGCCCCCGACCCAGCGTGATCAAGAAGCCCGGGAAGCCCGCGACGAGCAGGCCCCACCAGGGGGATCGGCCTGCATCCCGGGCCAACACCGCCCCGAGCAAGGCGATGAGCCCCAGGCCGACGATGTTCACGGCGATCATCGCCCACGGCACGGCGGTGGCCTGTCCCCCGCTGGCGAGCCAGACGAACGCGGGGTACCCGATCCGCTGGTGCCGGAACGGTGGTTCGTCGAACCGGATGCCGTGGACCTCGCGCTCGGTGCTGAGCGGGCTGAGGCTGAGGCGGTAGAAGTACTGGCCGTCGTAGCCGGTCGAGTCCTCCAGCGCCGTGATCTGTGCCGGGACTCGGTCGGGGTCGGCGAACAGGTCCCCCACGAGGATGAAGCGGTTCACCTCGCCACCGCCGGCCAGCAGGCGCAGCACCACGAACAACAGCGCCGCACCGACGGCGGTGAGGGCGACCAGGCTGGTCCGCCCGCGCCAGTCCGTGGGTCTGGCGTCGACCCCCAGTCCCGCTGCAGCCTGCGTCACCCGGCAAGGATCGCACCCGGTGACGACGGTGGCGTGGACGGGACGTCACCGCGCCATGTGGCAACGTGACGCACCGATGATCGCGACCGACCGACGCCTCGACCTGGCGCTGTTTCTCTTCGTCATCGTCCTGGCTGCCCCCGTCGTGCAGACCCTGAGCGCCCAGCAGGCCTCGCGGCTCGCGCTCACAGCGTCCATCTGGGACCGCCAGACGGTCCGGATCGACGGGTACCCGGTCGGCATCGACCGGGCGGAGCGGGACGGGGCCGTGTACTCGGACAAGCCCCCAGGCCAGCCCGTCCTCGCCGTGCCCGCCTACGCGGTCTACCGGGCGCTGGGGGGCGAGCCCGCGTCGCGGCTGCGGGTCGAGGGGAACCTCGGTCTGTGGGCGGTGTCGCTCTGGTCATCGGCCCTGCCCGCCGCTCTCCTCACCGTGCTGGTACGGCACGCCGCCGGCCGCGTCGAGGCCAGCCGATCGGCCGCCACGGCCGTCGCCGTCGTCACGGGGACCCTGGTGCTGCCCTTCTCGACCCTGCTGTTCGGGCACCTCCTGACCGCGACCACGCTCCTGGCCTCGTTCCTCCTCTTGACCGCCTCCCGATCCTCCCCGTGGGCGATCGCCCTCGCCGGCATCCTCGCCGCCACCAGCGTGACCATCGAGTACCAGGCGGCGTTCGCCGCGCTCGTCCTCGCCGGGCTGTGCGCGGTCCGCCACCGCCGGGGTGCTGCGTGGTTCCTCGCAGGTGCTGCGTCACCGGCCGCTCTCCTGGCCCTCTACAACCAGGTCGCCTTCGGAGGGCCACTCGCTCTGTCCTACCGCTACCGGGTCTTTCCCGACGAGGCTGCCTCGCGCGGGATCGTGTACGGCGAGCAGTCCCAGCTCGAGATCGCCACCCGGGTCCTGTTCGACGAGCGCGGGCTGCTCGTCGCCACCCCCCTCGTGGCCTTCGGCCTTGTCGCCCTCGCGCTCCGGCTGCTGCGCGATGGCGATCGGCGGCCGGAGGTCGTGACGTGCCTCCTCGTCGTCGGCGCCTTCATCGCCCTGCAGATGTCGTGGCCCAACGCCACGGGCGGGGCGTCACCGGGGCCGCGGTACGCCCTGCCGGGACTGGTGTTCCTCGCCCCCTCGATCGCGTACCTGTGGGCCCGGGTACCGCTGATCGGCGCGCTCTGCGCCGCTGTCGGGGCGGGTGTGATGGGTGCGGCGACCTTCACCCAGCCAATCGTCCCGCACGACGCCAGCGGCGTCCTCCGTTACTGGTTCGAGACGCTCTTGGCGGGTGACCTCACCGCCACGATCTTCACGCTCCGTCTCGGTGCGTGGGGCCACGTCCCCTGGCTCGTCGCCGTGGGCGCCTCAGCCGCCCTGCTGGTCAGCGCCCACCGCAGGTGGTCCCGCGACGGGGGGGATCAGTCGGCGCCGGCGCGCTCGTAGACGAGCACCGGCGGCACCCCGTCGCCGTGCAACTCGAGTGTGGCGTCGAAGGCCTCGGGCTGCAAGGGCAGGTCGCGGCTGGTCGACGCGGGCACGAACACGAACGTCTGGACCCGGCTGGCGGCGAGGCGGTCGAGGTACTCGGGGAGCTGCGGGGCGCTAACGACCAGCCACTGGTACCGGTCGAAGTCGGGCCAGATGATCTGGGGCAGCAGGCGTGCGGTGGTGAGCACGATCGGTCGCCCGTCGCCGACCTGGGACTTGTGCGGGAGGGTCGCGGTCGCGGCGGCGAGCCGGCCGGCGAACGCCTCGGCCCGCCGGTGGCTCAGACGCAGCTCGGTGACGGCCGCCGCCGCCAGGGCGACGACGACGACCAGCATCACCACGGCGATCGGGCCACGGCGACGCCTCGGCAGGCGCCGGGCGCCGGCCGTCAAGCCGGCCATGACCACCGGTGCGGCGACCGGGAGGGCCACGAGGAAGTACCGCCCGCCCCACTCGAGCCCGCCGCCCTCCCGGTACTGGGCGGCCGCGATCCCAGCGACCGCCAGACCCGCGGCGATCGCGACCAGCAGGACCCGCTCGTCGGTGAGGGCTCGCCGGTCGAGGAGCCAGAGGGCGGCCCAGGCGACGGGGAACGCCACCACCAAGCCCGGTACCGGACCCTCTCCGGCGAGGCTCCGCACCAGATAGGCGGCCGCGACGGCACCGGCCAGGCCGACAACGATCGACGAGCGCCTGCCAAGACGTACGAGCAGGGCGATGACCACGATGACGGCCACACCCGTGGCGAGCATGAAGTCGACAAGTCCCGGCCCTTGGTAGCTCGGTCGGAACCATGTCGTGCCGAGGCGGGACGCCCGGTCGCCGACGAGGCCCACGGTGGGCTCCTGGGCGATCGCCGGGACCACCGTTGCCTGGGCCGAGCCGACGATGGCGGTGTGGGCCAATCGCTCACCCCCCACCGCCAGGACCGCCCCGGCGGCGACGGCCGCGGTGCACGCCAGCGCAGCCACCGCTCGGGATCGGAACGATCCGTCGGCACGTCGGACGATCTCCCACGCCGCCAGCACTCCGACCGCGACGACCAGGCCGCCGGCGACGGCGAGGCTCTCGGGTCTGAGAACGTGTCCTGAAACTGGTTAGGGGGTGACGTCATTGGCGCCGGCGGCTCGTGCGAGCCGCCGTGTCATGAGCCCGATCATTGCCCACTGGATCATGGCTTGGGCGTGGGCTGGGGTG
>SIRW01000044.1 GCA_004366205.1 Actinomycetota bacterium
CCTGTCCCCGCGCACGCGCCAGCTGCGGCAGCTTCGCGCCGCCGAAGATCAAGAGGATGATCACGAGGATGATCAGCAGCTCACCCGCGCCCGGGGGTGTGATGGCGAACATGGCTCCAGCGTACCTTGCCTCGGGCGGTCCGGCCATGGCGCGGCGGCGGGACGTGGCAACCTGCGGCGGTGCTGGAGGTGGTGCTGAACGTGAGCGAGGGGCGGCGGCGGCCGGTCCTTGACACCCTTGCCGGCGCCGCCGGTCCGGGGCTGCTCGACGCGCACTCCGATCCGCACCATCAC
This sequence comes from Actinomycetota bacterium, assembly GCA_004366205.1. Taxonomy (GTDB): domain Bacteria; phylum Actinomycetota; class Acidimicrobiia; order Acidimicrobiales; family CADCSY01; genus SIRW01. The sequence goes on from SIRW01000044.1 coordinate 295, forward strand.
CGATCGGTGTTGACCGTGGTGGGTGAAGACGCCGCCCGAGCCGTGGCCCGCGCCGCGGTGGCGGCGATCGACCTGCGCCGCCACGCCGGCGTGCATCCCCGGCTGGGAGCGCTCGACGTGGCACCGTTCGTGCCGCTCGGCGACCAGACCCTCGCCGAGGCGGCCGCCGCCCGCGACCGCTTCGCCCGCTGGCTCGGGGCCGAGTTGCGGGTACCGACGTTCCTCTACGGGCCCGAGCGCACCCTGCCCGACGTGCGCCGCGCGGCGTTCCGGGAGCTCGCACCCGACGCCGGCCCCATCCGCCCCCACCCGACCGCCGGCGCCTGCGCCGTGGGCGCCCGGCCCCCGCTCGTGGCCTACAACGTGTGGCTGGCCGACGCCGATCCGGCCCGGGCCCGGGCCGTGGCCCGGGCGGTGCGCGACCCGGCGGTGCGGGCGCTCGGCCTGCGGGTCGGAGCGCGGGCGCAGGTGTCGATGAACCTGGTCGAGCCCGCCACCGTCGGACCGGCCGAGGCCTACGACCGGGTGGCGGCGCTGGCGCCCGTCGCCGGCGCCGAGCTGGTGGGCCTGGTGCCCCAGGCGGTCCTCGACGCCGTCCCCCCCGAGCGATGGGCGGCGCTCGACCTGGCGGCGGACCGCACGATCGAGGCTCGCCTCGCCGCCGCCGGGCTCACACCCTGACAGCGGTCAGGCGATCCCCGCGGCCCGCCGGGCCAGGGCGCGCTCACGGCGGATCCGGCGCCGCTCGCGCTCGCTCATCCCCCCCCAGATCCCGAACTTCTCGCCGTTGTCGAGCGCGTACTCGAGGCAGTCCTCCCGCACGACGCAGCCCCGGCACACGGCCTTGGCCTCCCGCGTCGAGGCCCCCCGCTCCGGGAAGAACAGGTCGGGATCGACTCCCAGGCAGTTGGCGTAGTCCTGCCACGAGCGCTGCTCGCCGGCGCCGTTGACGGGGATCGTGCTCCGTCGGGTGGTGCTGAGTCCGCTCGTGCTGTGCAGTGACCGCATCCGTGCCGGACCTCCCCTGGTGCCCTCCGAGGAGCGCACCGTTGTAATTACATTGTTGTGATGGTGCCTCGTTCCGGGCGCCAGCGCAAGGGGAGATTCCGCCGATCGGCGGATTTCTCGTGGTATGGCAAGACGCCGTGGGCGCCGCCGGCGAGCTTCAGGCGGGCCGGCGACCGGTCCGCAGAGCGCGCTTCTGCTCGATGAAGTCGACCAGCACGAAGTCGCCGAGCGTCTCGGGCGTGGTGAAGAACGCCCGTCCCCGGTTGAGCTCGGTGAGCCGCTCGACGAAGGCCTTGAGGTAGCCGCTGGCGTCGAGCATGAACGTGTTGATGCGGATGCCCTCGCGGGTGCAGCGGGCGACCTCCCGCAGGGTGGCGTCGACCGTCTCGCGCACCGGTGGGTAGTGGAAGAACGGCTCGCCGTTCGGCAGCAGGTGGGCGGTGGGCTCGCCGTCGGTGATCATGATGATCTGCTTGGTGCCCGTCTGGCGGGCGAGCATGCGGCGGGACAGCAGGAAGGCGTGCTGCATGTTGGTGCCGTAGACGAAGTCCCACGACACCTCGGGCAGGTGCTCGGGCGTGAGCTCGCGAGCGACCTCGCTGAACCCCACGATGCCGAGGAAGTCCCGGGGGAACTGCGTCGAGATCAGCGAGTGCAGCGCCATGGCCACCTTCTTGGCGGCGAGGAAGTTGTCGCGCATCGGCATCGACAGCGACAGGTCGAGCATCAGCACCGTGGACGACCGGGTGACCTGCTCGGTGCGCTCGATCTCGAAGTCGTCGGGAGCCAGGCTCACCGGCGTGCCCCCGCCGGTGCGACGGATTGCGTTGCGGACCGTGCGCTCGATGTGCAGGTTGAACGGATCGCCGAACTCGTAGGCCTTGGTCTCGTACGCCCGCTCGTGGCCCGCGCCGGTGCGCTCGATCTCGTGCTGACCGGCCATGTCACGCCGCAGGCGCGCGAACAGCTCCGAGAGGGCGTTCTGACCGATGCGGCGGATGCCCTTGGGCGTGAGCTCGAGCCGGCCCTCGCGCTGCTCGATGAGGCCGGCCTCCTCGAGCAGCTTGGCCAGCTCGGCCAGGCGCTCGAGGCTGGCGGCGGCGTCGTCGCCCAGCAGCTCCCGAGCGCGGTCGAGGTCGACCTCGGCCAGCGCACCCGGGCTGGTGGCCGACCGGAGCAGGTTCTCGAGCTGGTCCATGTCGCCGAGGCGCTCCATCAGCCCGGCGGCCTCGGCGAAGCCCAGCGGGTCCTGGCCCTGGAAGTCGTAGCGGCGCTCCCAACCGGCGTCGGGGAACGCCTGGCGCAGGTGCTCGCCCAGCTGGTCCATCTGCCAGCGCAGGTCCATGTCCTCCATGAGCTGCTCGGCCAGGCCCTGCAGCTGCGCCCGCTGCTCGGGCGTCATCGAGTTGAGCATCGCCTGCATGGCGGCCATGCGGCGCGCCATGACCTCGAGCAGCTCGTCGAGGTTCCGCGGGTTCTCGGGGAAGAAGTCGCCGTAGCGCTCCATGAACCCCTCGAAGTCGGGCTCCTCGCCGCGCTCGCGCTGCTCGAGCATGCGGTTGAGCTCGCTCAGCATGTCCTTCATGCGCTGCAGCTGCTCGGGGCTGACGTCGCTCATCGCCCCCGACATCTGCTTGAACCAGCTGTTGGCCAGCTCCCGGCGCAGCTTGTCGAGCAGCTCCTCGAAGCGCTGCTGGGCCTCGGCCGAGGTGAACTCGTACTCCTGGAGGCCGCGGACCTGGCCGGCCAGGTCGGGGGGCAGCAGATCGAGTTGCATGCGCCGCTCGGCCATGGCCTGCTCGGAGATGTCCTGGCGCCGCTGGTCCCCCGACTCCCGGGCGGCCTGCTCCAGGGCGTCGAGCGACGACCGCTCCTGGTCGATCACCTGGCGCAGCTCCTCGGCGACGTCGTCGTAGACCCCACCGAGGTCGTAGCGCTCGAGCTCGTCCCGGCGGCGGCGTCGCAGCTTCTCGAGCAGCTCGCGCATGCCCTGGACGCGCTCGCCCTGCTGGTCGCGGAAGCCGGACTGCAGCATGCGGCGCAGCGCGGCGTGCAGGTCGCCGTGGTACAGCAGGTCGTCGGTGATCTCCGACAGCACCGTCTCGGCGTCGAGCTCGAAGCCGGTCTGGGTGCCGTCCCAGCGCGAGTACCGGAAGCCGTGCGGCATGCCCCGAGGCTACGTGCACCCGGCCCCGCCTGCTGCCGCGTGTCCGTGCGGGCCGCTGCTCGTCCGCTTTCCGGACCCTCGCCGTCACATGCCGACGTTCGCGGTCCGGAAAGCGTTGACCGCGCCGATCGGCCCTCACGTTCCGGACGCTCCGCGTGCCATACCGACGTTCGCGGTCCGGAAAGGTCCCGCCGCCCGGTTTGACACCGCGGTATCATGGTGTCGTGGTAGAGGACCGGAGTGCGAGGAAGAGCATGACCCTGCGGCTCGACGCCGAGCTGGCCGACCAGCTCGAGGCGGTGGCCGACGTCGAGGGCGTGTCGATGGCCGCGGTCGTCCGCGATGCCCTCGCCGAGGCCATCGAGCGACGGCGGGCCGACCCGGAGTTCCGGCAGCGGCTCGCCGACACCGTCGCCCGCAACCAGCGCCTCCTCGACCTCCTCGCGGGCGAGGAGCGCTGACCCGTGCGCCGGCTGGGGGCCATCGAGCTGGCGGCCGTCGCCGCCGAGGTCGTCGGCGTCGACCGCGCCGCCGCCCTGGCCGAGGAGCCTGCGGCCACGCGGTTCCGCCGGGCGGTCGACGCCCAGCAGGGTGCCGGCCTGGCCGAGGCCGTGGCCGGGCTGCTCCGCCAGCTGCTCACCGAGCCGCCGCTGCCCGAGGTCGCCGGGCGGGTGGCGGTGCTCGCCACCGCCCAGCTCGCGGCCCTGAACGACGACCGCCTGGACCTCAGCCCGCCCGAGGACGCTGCCCGCTTCGTGGCCGACGTGGCCGCGGGTGAGGTCGAGCCCGACAAGGTCCAGGCCTGGGTGCGGGCCCGGCTCAGCCGGCCGCACCACCCCTTCCCCGACGTCATGGAGGCCCCCATGTTCAAGCGCTTCACCGCTCGCGCCAAGGCGGCGCTGACCAACGCCGAGTCCGCCGCCCGGTCGATGCAGCACGGCTACGTCGGCACCGAGCACCTGCTGATCGGCATCCTCCGCGACCGCATGAGCGTCGGCGGCAAGGCCCTCACCACGCTCGGGCTCACCGAGGACGCCGTGCGGAGCGAGGTCCTGCACCGGGTGGGCGAGGGGCCCGAGGCCCCCGGCGCCCGGCTGCCGTTCACGCCCCGGTGCAAGCACGCCATGGAGCACGCCCTGAAGGAGGCGCTGGCGCTCGGGCACAACTACATCGGCACCGAGCACCTCGCGCTCGGGCTCACGCACGACCCCGGCGGCATCGCCGCTCAGGTCATGGCCGAGGCCGGCATCACGGCGAGCGATCTGCGCCACGAGGTCATGGTGCAGCTGACGGGCAGGGCGTCGGGTGGACCCGGTGCCGCCACGACCGCGGGCGGCGCCGGCGGTGACCCGGAACGCATCTTCGTGGACATCGTCGCCGGCGACCCGTCGGCCGCCGACTGGCGCCGGCGTGCCGACGTCGGCACCTCGGGCCCTGCCTGCGCCCGGTGCGACGCCCCGTTCCCCGAGCGCCTCGGGGCCGACCGCGTCGAGGTCGCCGGCCTCGACCGGCCCGCGCACATCGTCCACTGCCGCACCTGCGGCGCCACCGTCACCGTCCTCGCCGGACCTCCCGGCGCCGAGGGGTAGCCGCCGGCGGGTCAGCCGCGGCCGCGGTAGGTGGCGCGGCCGCCGACGGCGTCCTTGTTGAGCCGCTTCGACAGGTGGAGGCCCTCGAGCAGGAACTCGACGGCGGCGGCGACGGCGGCGGGGCTCTCGTCGTCGCCGGTGAGCGACTGCACCGGCTCGCGCAGCGCCGGCACCTCCGACAGCAGCTCGGCGTAGGCCGACGAGGGCACGTCCTCGCCGGCGTGCACCACCCGGCCCTCCTCGAAGGCGGCGAGCAGATCGCCCAGCTTGGCGACGCCGACGCGCTCCTTGAACACGCTCAGGGTCGCCGCCTTCAGCAGGTTCTCGACGACGATCTCGTCGCGGCCCTCCTCCAGCGTCTCGAGCTCGACCTTGCCCATGGTCGACGCCACGAGCGCCTCGAGGTCGCTGATGCGGGGCACGACGTCGCGCTCGCCCAGGCGCAGCGCGCGGCGGGCGGCGTTGGCGAGCAGCGTCTCGGTGTTGGCCACGGTGAGGCGGACCGACACGCCCGAGCGCTGGTTCACGTGCGGGCTCTGCCGGGCGAGCTGCGACAGCGTGGCGACGAGCTCGGCGAGGTAGTCGGGCAGGTTGGTGCTGAGCCCGGGCGCCTCGAGCGGGCGGGCCTCCTGCTCGGCGATGGCGATCTCGGTCTCGACGTCGAGGGGGTAGTGCGTGCGGATCTGCGAGCCGAACCGGTCCTTCAGCGGGGTGATGATGCGCCCGCGGTTGGTGTAGTCGTCAGGGTTGGCCGAGGCCACGAGCATGAGGTCGAGCGGCAGGCGGATCTTGTAGCCCCGCACCTGCACGTCGCGCTCCTCGAGCACGTTGAGCAGGCCCACCTGGATGCGCTCGGCCAGGTCGGGCAGCTCGTTGATGGCGAAGATGCCGCGGTTGGTCCGCGGGACGAGGCCGTAGTGCAGGGTGAGCTCGTCGGAGAGGTAGCGTCCCTCGGCCACCTTGATGGGGTCGACCTCGCCGATCAGGTCGGCGATGGAGGTGTCGGGCGTGGCCAGCTTCTCGCCGAAGCGGTGGTCGCGGTGCACCCACTCGATCGGGGTGTCGTCGCCCTTCTCGTCGACGAGGTCCCGCGCATGGCGCGACACCGGGTGGTACGGGTCGTCGTTGATCTCGCTGCCGGCCACGATCGGCATCCACTCGTCCAGCAGCCCGATGAGCGAGCGGATCATGCGGGTCTTGGCCTGGCCCCGCTCACCCAGGAAGATGATGTCGTGACCCGCCAGCAGCGCGTTCTCGAGCTGGGGCAGGACCGTGTCCTCGTAGCCGAGCACCCCGGGGAACAGCGGCTCGCCCGCCCGGATGCGATCGATGGCGTTGCGCCGCACCTCCTCCTTGACCGGCCGGGACTCCCAGCCGGACTCGCGCAGCTGTCCGAGGGTGGCGGGACGTGACATGTGGCCAACCGTAGCCTTCCTCCGGTGCAACGGCTCCTCGGTCTGCTGATCGCCTTCACGGGCGTGTGCGGCCTGGTCGCGGCGGCCGGCGAGCTGCTGCTCGACGACCCGTTGCGGCCCGGCGCGGTCACGGGTGAGCTGCGTGGCGGGGTCGCCGTGGAGCGCGGCGACGACCGGGTCACGGTGGTCCTGCCCGCCGGCCAGGCGAAGGCGGTGGGCACCGTCACCCACTGCGCGAGCGACCGGGCGGTGGGGCCGCCTCTCGCCCTGCCGCTCACCCTCGTCCCCGGAGCCGGGGCGGGAAGGGCGAGGATCACGGGAGCCGTCGTCGGCGGTGAGCGGGTCACGATCGCCTGGGACGGGGGCCGACCCTTCGGGCTCACGGGCGACGGGGCGGTCGAGCCCGGCCCCATCCGGGTGGAGGTGGACCCCGACGGGGTGAGCTGGTTCCTCGACGGTGAGGCCCGGGGCTTCGCGCCGG
>SIRW01000045.1 GCA_004366205.1 Actinomycetota bacterium
CGCCGACGCCGACGTGCTCGTGGCGTTGCTCGACGAGGTCGTGTACCACCTCGACGTCGACGGCGTCGTGCCCGTCGAGGTCACGCTGTCCGACGGGGAGGACGGCAGCGTGACCGGCACCTTCGGTGTGGTGCCGGCCGGCGCGGTGGAACCCACCGGCGCCGGCCCGAAGGGCATCGTTCGGGACGCCGAGGTGGCGCGCCGTGGACCCGCCTGGCGGGCCAGCGTGACCGTCGACGTGTGAGGAGGGTACGCAGAAGGCTGTGGAGGTGATCGTGTGACGAGCGCCGTGCACGTCCGGCCCGACCAGCTCGTCGAGGCCGGGCCCGATCAGTGGCGCATCGAGCCGGCCGGCGCCATGCGCGTGCCGGGCGTGGTGTACGCCTCGCGGGACCTCGTCCCGATGCTGGCCGAGGACCGGTCGCTCGACCAGGTCGCCAACGTGGCGACCCTGCCCGGCATCGTCGGGGCGTCCTACGCCATGCCCGACATGCACTGGGGGTACGGCTTCCCGATCGGCGGCGTCGCCGCCACCGACGTCGAGGACGGTGGGGTGGTCTCGCCGGGCGGGGTGGGCTTCGACATCTCCTGCGGTGTCCGGCTGCTGGTGTCGTCGCTCTCGCTCGACGACCTCGGCCCGGACCTCCGGCGGATCATGGATGCCCTCGATGCCGGCGTGCCCCGGGGCATGGGCAAGGGCGCCGTGTGGCAGGTGCGGGACGAGGCCCAGCTGCGGAAGGTGCTCGAGGGCGGCGCCCGCTACGCGGTGGACGAGGGGTTCGGCGACGGGCGCGACCTGGCGCGCTGCGAAGACGGCGGCGCGGTCGAAGGCGCCGACGTCGACCAGGTGGGGGAGCGGGCCCTGGCCCGCGGCCTCGGTCAGGTCGGCAGCCTCGGTTCGGGGAACCACTTCCTCGAGGTCCAGGTCGTCGACGAGCTCTACGCCCCCGAGCTCGCCGAGCGCCTCGAGCTGCGACCGGGTGCGCTGTGCGTGATGATCCATTCCGGCTCGCGCGGCCTGGGGCACCAGGTCTGCTCCGACCACGTCGAGTCGATGCTGCGGGCCATGCCCCGCCACGGCATCGAGGTCCCCGACCGCCAGCTGGCGTGCGCCCCTGTCCGCTCGGTCGAGGGCGCCGCCTACCTCGGCGCCATGGACGCCGCCGCCAACTACGGCCGGGCGAACCGCCAGCTCCTCGCCCACGCCGCCCGGGCGGCGTTCGCCGAGGCGGTCGGGGAGCCCGACCTGCGTCTCGTCTACGACGTCTCGCACAACCTGGCCAAGCTCGAGCGGCACACCGTCGAGGGCGAGGAGCGCCTGCTGTGCGTGCACCGCAAGGGCGCCACCCGTGCGCTGCCGCCGGGCCACCCCGACCTGCCGGCCGACCTGCGCGACGTGGGCCAGCCGGTCCTGGTGCCCGGGTCGATGGGCACCGCGTCCCACGTGCTCGTCGGGACCGCCCCCGGAGGCGCGTTCGCCTCGGCGTGCCACGGGGCCGGGCGCACGATGAGCCGGTCGCAGGCGAAGAAGCGGGTCAAAGGTGCCGCCCTGCGCGAGGAGCTGCGCCAGCGGGGGATCGACGTACGGGCCGGGTCGCTGCGCGAGCTGGCCGAGGAGGCCCCGTTCGCGTACAAGGACGTGGACGCCGTCGTCCGCACCTGCGAACGGGCCGGGCTCGCCCGCCGGGTCGCCCGCCTTCGCCCCGTCGGCGTGGTGAAGGGCTGAGGAGACCCGCCGGGGCGATGGTAGGGTGACGGCCCCACGGGCCGTTAGCTCAGCTGGCTAGAGCGCTTGCATGACGCGCAAGAGGTCGGGGGTTCGACTCCCTCACGGCCCACGCCCCGAAAACCCTGCTCAGGCGGGGTTTTCTCGCGTAACGGCCCCGGCCGGGGAGCGTCGACCGGGGCCGCCGCGCGCCTATCTGCGCGCCTATCGCCGCGAAAACGGCCCTCTACGGGGTCCCGAACAGCCGCTCCATCGGAGCGACCGCGGCATCGACCGTGGGCTTCACCGCGTGCCGGTAGACCTCGGCCGTCATGCGGGTGCCGTCGTGGCCGAGCACGTCCGAGACCAGTTCGAGCGGGACGCCCGCGGCCGACAGGAGGGACGCCGCGGAGTGCCGCAGCTCGCGGGGCGTCCAGTGGCCGAGCCCGGCCCGCCGGGTGAGGGCGTCGAAGTCACGCCGGAGGTTCGCCGAGCTGATCGCGGTTCCGATGGTCGACGTGAACACGAGCCCGGTGTCGACCCACGCCTCGCCCGCGGCCAGCCGCTCGGCCGCCTGCGTTGCCCGGTGCCGGCGCAGCGCGGCCACGACCGGGGCCGGCAGGTTCAGGGTGCGGCGCGACCGCGCCGTCTTGAGGTCGCCGAGCCCGACGACGCGGCCCTTGTGTTCGAGCCGGGCGTGACGGACGTGCAGCACCGCGGCTTCGACGTCGACGTCCTCCCACCGGAGCCCGCACAGCTCGCCGGGTCGCAGCCCGAGCATGAGCCCGGTCACGTAGAGGGCTTCCAGCCGGTCGCCCTTCGTTGCCTTGAGCAGCGCGACGGCCTGGTCGGGCCGCAGCGTCCGGCTCTTGCGCCGCCCACCGGGCGGGGTGTCGACGAGGGCGGCGACGTTGCGGGCGACCTTCCCGCGCCGCTCGGCGTCGCGCAGGGCCCGGCCGAGCACGGTCTTGAGCCTGAGCAGCGTGTTCCGGGCGGCGCCGGCCTCGGCCCGCTCCCGCAGCATCGCTTCGACGTCCTCGGCCGTGAGCCCGCGGAGCGTCTTGCGGCCGAGGGCGGGGATCAGGTGCCCTTCGACGGCCCACCGGTAGTTGTCGAGCGTGTTCGCCGAGCGCACCCGGCCCGACGCCGGCACGACGTGTTCGAGCCAGTACCGGAGCCAGTCGGCCACCGTCTCGCGGCCGTCGCCGACGGGGAGCCCCTTGTCCCGGGCCTCCCGCAGCTCCCGCATCTTCCGGCGAGCCTCGGCCTTCGTCGGGGCCGACACCCGGCGGCGCACCCGGCGCCCGGCGCCGTCCCGGTCCAGCTCGACGACGCCCCACCAGCGGCCGCGCGCCTCGTCGAAGTAGAGGGCGCCGTCGCCCTTGTCCCGCCTGCGTGCCGTCATCGCGTGCCCTCCTCAGGGGTCAGGAGCTTCCGGTACACGGTCGCCCTGCTCATGCCGAGCGCGGCGCCGATCGCGTCCGGGTGCATCCCGAGGTCCCGGGCGAACCGGGCCGTCTCCCGCACCCGAGCGGCGGCCCGCTCCCGGTCCTTCTCAAGATTGCGTAGCAGCCCCGCCATGCGGTCCTGCGCCTCATCGCTCATCATCCCGTCATTGTCTCACAGCCGAGACGGTCAGGGAGGGAGGCCCCGAGCTGGCGCCGGAGCCGGCGCCGGTCGCCGGGGGTGAGCCCGCCCCACACCCCGAACTTCTCGCCGCGCGCGAGGGCGTCGGCCAGGCACTCGGCGCGGACCTCGCACCCCGCGCACACGGCCTGCGCCGCCCGGATCGTGAGCAGGTCGCCGGTGCGGGCGTAGAACAGCTCGGGGTCAGCGCCGAGGCACGCCGCGTGGTCCCGCCAGGGGGGCCGGCCCGGCGTCTCGGGCGGCGCGGGCTCGACGTCGCCGGGCGGGTCGTCGACCGCCACGGGCTCGGCGGGTGCGGGTGCGGCGGGGGCCGGTCGCGGGTGCGGGTGCGGCGGGTGCCGGTCCGGTGTCGCGGGCGCGGGCGAGCTGGCTGGGCGTGAACGTGACCTCATCGGCGAGGAGCCGGGTCAGCCGGAGCCGCCGGGCGTCGGTCACCGCTCGCCGGGCGCGCGCGTGGGAGGCGCGTGAAACGCGGGAAACCCGTCGCCGGGGTCAGCGGGCGCGGGCTGGCCGAGGTCGTCGACGAAGTGCAGCGCCTCGTCCCACGCCCGGTCCTCGTCGAGCCCGGCGTCGCGTCCGGCCTGCCACCAGCGCATGAGGTTCGCGAGCCGCCCGGCGCGGTCGTCAAGCTCCCGGGGCGTGAGCTGGACCTCGGCGGCGACGTCGACGGAGCGGCGCCACCGCTCGGGGAACCGGCGGGCCAGCAGCTCGGCCGCGGCCCGCCAGTCCTGATCGGCCGCCCGGCGCCACGCC
>ML178739.1:0-30323 GCA_004366205.1 Actinomycetota bacterium
GCGGCGGTGCCCGGGCCGGCGGGGGTGGCGGCCGCCGGCCCGGCGCCGACGGCGGGACCGGCCGGGGTGGGCGGCGGACCGAGCCAGGCGGCGCTCGGTCCGGGCGGTCCGCCGGCCTCGACCGGTCCGGCGACCGGGGCCGCCGCCCGCACGGCGTCGTCGCCGGCCCGCTGGGGCGCCGGCCTCGTCGTGGCCCTGATCGCCCTTTCCGTCGTCGCCGCCAACCTCCTCCCCGCGGCCACCACAGCCGCGCCCGCCGCCCGACCCGCCGACTGATCCGACTTTCCGGACCCTCGACGTCGACATGCGACGCGCGCGGTCCGGAAAGCGGCCCGGCCCGAGCGGCGCCCCCTCCTCCCCGCACTTTCCGGACCCTCGACGTCGACATGCGACGCGCGCGGTCCGGAAAGCGGCCCGGCCCGAGCGGCGCCCCCTCCTCCCCGCACTTTCCGGACCCTCGACGTCGAAATACGACGTTCGCGGTCCGGAAAGAGGTGACGCTCAGCCGGCGGTGAGGGCGTCGAGGTGGGCGGCGTCGTTGTAGCGGGCGAGGCGCCAGGCGGCGCCGTGCTCGAGCTCGGCGACGGGGCGCTCCCACACGGTCACCGACGCGTTCACGGGGTCGAAGCGCACGGGCCGCACGCCGGGCTCACCCGGAGGTCCCTCGCTCGGCGGCAGGCCCATGAGCACCACCATCGACGACACGATCACGCCCCCGTGGCAGGCGACCACGACCGTCTGGCCGGCGTGATCGGTGGCCAGGCGGTGGAGGGCGGCGCCGACCCGGGCCGTGAAGCCGACCCAGCTCTCGCCACCCGGGGCGAGGGGCCGCTCGGGGTCGGCCCGGTACCCGTCGGGGTGGTACGTCGCCAGGTACTCGTCCCAGGTCATGCCGTCGGCGTCGCCGGGGTGGAGCTCGCAGAGATCGCAGTCGGCCACCAGGTCGCGGGCGCCGACCGCGGGTGCCAGCAGCGCGGCGGTCTCGACGGCGCGGGGCAGCACGCTGGCGAACAGGGCGTCGGCCCGGATCTCGCCGCTCGCCGCCCAGCGCTCGGCCAGCGCGCCGACCTGGCGGCGCCCGAGGTCCGAGAGCCCGGTGCAGCCCTTCTCGCCGCCGACGACCCGGTCGAGTTGCGCCTGCGACTCGCCGTGGCGCACCAGGACGAGCCGGGTGAGCTCGCCGCTCACGCCAGGACTTCGACGAAGCGCTCGAGCTGCCGCAGGTTGCGGCACTCGTAGACGCCGTCGCAGAACGAGGCGTACTCGCTGATGATCGAGTCCCCGGTGTCCCAGTACGAGCGGGGCTCGGGGTTCAGCCAGTGCACGTGCCGGGCCCGGCGCTGCATCTCCTTGACGACCCAGGCCTGGGAGGCGTGGTAGTTGTTGCGGGCGTCGCCGAGGAGCAGCACCGAGGTGCGGGGGCCGATCTCGTTGCCCCAGCGCTCCCAGAACACCTCGAAGGCGTGGCCGTAGTCCGAGTGGCCGTCGACCCACACGACGTCGGCCTCGGTGTTCACGCGGTGCACCGCCCGGGTGATGTCCTCCTCGCCCTCGAAGTAGGGCGTGACCTCGTCGATGCCGTCGATGAAGACGAACGCCCGCACCTTGGAGAACTGGTTGCTGATGGCGTAGACGAGCTGGAGGGTGAACCGGGCGAAGGCCGCCACCGACCCGGAGATGTCGGCCACCACGAAGATCTCGGGCTTGGCCGGGCGGGGGTACTTGAAGCGGGGCTCGAGGGGCACGCCGCCGGTGGAGAGCGAGCGGCGGATCGTCGAGCGGAAGTCGAGCGGGCCCTTGCGGCCGTGCCGGCGCTTGCGGGCGAGGCGGACGGCCAGCTTGCGGGTGAGGGGGTGCAGCGCCCGCTTCAGCTGCGCCATCTCCTCCCGGCTCGCGTGCATGAAGTCGACGTCCTCGGGCAGCGGCTTGCGCAGCGTGCGGGCCATGGCCTCGACGCCCCGGTCGGCGACGAGCCGCCGGCGGATCTCGGCCTCGATCTCGGCCTTGAGCTTGTCGATGCGGATCTCGAACTCGTCGTGCTCGAGGCGCTCCTCGAGCTCGGTGAGCTGCCCGCCGGCGTCCTCGCGAGCCGCCTCCATCATCCGCTCGAGCACCCCGTCGAGGTCGAGCTGGCGCAGCGTCCGGTACAGGTAGTACGTGCCGCCGACGGGCCGGCCCGGCTCCATGCCGGCGTAGCGGCTCACCGCCTGGCGGGCGACGGCGCGGATGACGGCGTCGTCGGCGTCCATCAGCGCCCGGTAGAGCATCTCGGCCAGCTCCTCGGGCGTCAGGCTGTCCATGGCCGAGCCGCCCGCGGCCCGGCCGTTCTGCTGCTCCAGGTCCCGCAGCGCCCCGGCGTCGTCCCCAGAGGGGATCTCGAACTGCCGGCCCCGCAGCGAGAAGTACACCTCGAAGACGGTCTCGAAGGCCTTCCAGTGCGAGCTGTTCTTCACCAAGGTCGCCCCCAGCGCGAACTTGAAGGCCTCGCGGTCCTCGAGCGGGATGTGCTTCACCGCCTCCATGGCGTCGAGGTTCTCGGTGAGCGACACCGGCAGCCCGGCGCGGCGGAGCTCCTGGATGAAGCCGGCGAGCAGGTCGAGCACGGCGGCGGCCTAGGCGCTCTCGACCGACAGCTCCTTGGCGGCCTTGGCGATGTCGGTCTGGTACTTGAGCAGGATGTGCAGCGTCTCCTTGGCCTGCTCGGCGTCGATGGTCTCGATGCCGAGCAGCACGAGCGTGCGGGCCCAGTCGAGCGTCTCGGACACCGACGGCGCCTTCTTCAGCTCGAGCTGGCGGATCGAGCGCACGATGCGCGCCACCTGGTCGGCGAGGTGGTCGGTGACCCCCTCGACCTTGGTGAGCACGATCTCCTTCTCGCGCTCGAGGTCGGGGTAGTCGACGTGCAGGTAGAGGCAGCGGCGCTTGAGCGCCTCGGACAGCTCGCGGGTGTTGTTCGAGGTGAGGAACACCAGCGGGATCTGGTGGGCGGCGACGGTGCCGAGCTCGGGCACCGACACCTGGTAGTCGGAGAGCACCTCGAGCAGCAGCGCCTCGGTCTCGACCTCGACGCGGTCGACCTCGTCGATCAGCAGCACCACGGGCTCATCGGCGCGGATGGCCTCGAGGAGGGGCCGGGTGAGGAGGAACTCCTCGGAGAAGATGTCGGACTCGAGCTCGTCCCAGGACGTCGACGCCCGGTCCAGCGCCTGGTCGGCCTGGATGCGCAGCAGCTGCTTCTTGTAGTTCCACTCGTAGAGGGCCTTGGACTCGTCGAGCCCCTCGTAGCACTGGAGGCGGATCAGCCGGGCGCCGGTCATGGCCGCGACCGACTTGGCCAGCTCGGTCTTGCCGGTGCCCGCGGGCCCTTCGACCAGCACCGGCTTCTGGAGGCGCTCGGCGAGGAAGACGACGCCGGCGATGCCCTCGTCGGCCAGGTACTTCTGCTGGGCCAGCGCCTCGCGGACCGCAGGGACGGAGGCGAAGCGCGGTGGGGCAGCGGTGGTGTCGGCCATGGGTGGAGCGTACAGGGGCCCTTGACCAAGCGGTCAAGTCGGTTCGGGTGTCCCCTCGCTGCCGTCACACGTCCGTCATGATCGCAACGCGTTTGCATGACCGGGGGTGGTTCGGGGTATCACGGGCGCGTCATGCACCGCCGACGATTCCTCGCGCTCGCGGGCGCCGCCGGCGCCGCCGGCGCCGCTGGGCTCGCGGGCACGGTGGCCAGCCGGGCCGAAGCCGCCGAGAACCCCACGATCGTCGCCGCCCGGGGCCCGGGCGACATCGACCAGGCCAGCTTCCCCCAGCGGGGCCACCACCGCGTCATCTGGTCCGTCGCGGTCACCGACCCGGTCGCCGCCATCACCTTCGACGACGGGCCCGACCCCGCCTACACGCCCCGCATCCTCGAGGCGCTCGACGCTGCCGGCGTGCACGCCACGTTCTTCATGATGGGCCACTGCGTGCAGCGCTGGCCCGACCTGGCCCGCGAGGTCGTGGCGCGCGGTCACGAGATCGCCAACCACACCTGGACCCACCTGAACCTGTCGTTCGAGTCACCCGAGCGCACCGAGGAGGAGATGGTCCGCGGCACCCAGCTCATCGAGGACACCCTCGGCGTGCGCTGCCGCTACTTCCGGCCCCCCCGGGGCCAGCTCACCGGCTCCACGATCCGCTACGCCGCGGATCTGGGCCAGGACACGGTGATCTGGTCGGTCACCCGGGGCGTGCACGGCACAGGCACGCCCGAGGCCGTCGCCAGCCACGTGCGCCGCTTCCTCGGTCCGGGCGACGTGCTCATCCTCCACGACGGCGTCGGGCGCGCCTACTTCGACCCCGACGCCCCGTTCGCCCAGGTCAACCGCGACCGGCGCGAGGTCGAGGTGCGGGCCCTGCCGCAGATGCTCGAGGAGGCCGCCGACCGCGGGCTCATCCTCGGAACCGTGTCGGACGTGCTCGCCGTGGAGGCCCCGGGCCGGCCCCAACCCGAGCCCGAGCCGTGAGCGCACCGGCCGCCACGACGGGCGGGGCGGGTCCGGCGGCCGCCACCACGCAGGTCGAGACCGGCCGCCTCGGCCGGGTGCTCTCGCTGGACGCCGCCCGCGGCCTCGCCATCGTCATCCTGCTCCTCGCCATGCACGCCGGCCCGCGGGGTGCGCTCCCCGAGCAGCTCAAGCACCCCGAGTGGCACGGCCTGACCTTCGCCGACCTGTTCTTCCCGCTGTTCCTGTTCGCCGTCGGCGCCGCCCTGCCGTTCTCCCACCGGGCGTCGTCGTTCGGCGGGGTGCTGCGGCGGGCCGCCGTCCTCACCGCCATCGGCATCGCCCTGGTCTCGGCCCGCAACCTGACGTTGGTCATCCCCGGGGTGCTCCAGCACATCGCCCTCGCCTACGTGCTGGCCTGGCTCGTGCTGAAGCTGCCCCGGCGGGTCCAGGTCGGGCTCTGCGTGGCGGCCGTCGCCGGCTACTGGCTCGCGTTCCTCGCCGTCGCCGGACCGGGCGAGGACCCCTGGGGCCGCAGCGGCACGTTCGCCCACGTGGTGAACACGTGGCTGTTCGGCGGGTTCCGCACCGAGGGCCTGCCCCAGACCGTCATCAGCACGGTGAACGTGCTCGCCGGCGCCTTCGTCACGCAGTTGATCCTGCGGGTGCCCGACCGCCGGGCCGTGCTGCGGAAGGTGGCGGTGTGGTGCGGGGTGCTCGTCGCCGCCGGGCTGCTCATGGCGCTGTGGGTGCCGGTCAACAAGAAGATCTGGTCGCCGTCCTACACCGTGCTCACGGCCGGCACCTCCCTGTTCTGGTTCGCCCTGGCGTTCTGGGCCATCGACATCAAGGGGTGGCGGCGGATCACCCAGCCGCTCGTGCACCTGGGCACCAACGCCATCGCCGTCTACGTGCTCGTGATGGCGGCCATGGCGGCCATCCCGCCCTTCCGGGGCCCGCTCGACGACGCCGCCCACGCCGTGCTCCCGCCCGCGGTGGTCACGTGGATCTGGGCGCTCACCTGGCTGGTCGGCGGCTGGCTCCTCTGCCGCGCCCTCTACAACCGGCGCATCTTCATCAAGGTCTGACCCGTCAGAACAGCGACAGGCCGAGGCGCTCGGAGAGCTCGTGCAGCGCCACGCGCCCGGCGAGCGAGTTGCCCGTCGGGTCGAGCGGCGGGGACCACACGCACACACCCAGCTCGCCGGTGACCACGCCGACGATGCCGCCGGCCACCCCGCTCTTGCACGGGAAGCCGACGTTGAAGGCGAACTCGCCGGCGTTGTCGTAGGTGCCGGTGGTGAGCATCACGGCGTTCACCCGGCGGGCGAGCTCGGCGCTCACGATGCGCTCCCCGCTCGCCGGCTCCACGCCGCCGTTGGCGAGGAACCGCACCGCCCGGGCGAGCTGCCGGGCCGTCATCTGGACGGCGCACTGGTGCCCGTAGACGTCGAGCACGTCGTGGGGGTCGTTCTCCAGGTTCCCGAACGACGACATGAGGTAGGCCATCGCCAGGTTGCGGTGGCCACGCGTGCCTTCGCGCCGAAGGACGGTCTCGTCGACGCCCAGCTCCTCGCCGCAGAGCTTCTCGAGCAGCTCCTTGGTCTCGCGGATCGGGTCCGCGCAGCGGCTGAGCAGGATGTCGTCGACCACCAGCGCGCCGGCGTTGATCATGGGGTTCCTCGGGATGCCCCTCTCGTGCTCCAGCTGCACGAGCGAGTTGAACGGGTCACCCGAGGGCTCGCGCCCGACCCGCTCCCACAGCTCCTTGGCCACACCCTCGCCGGCGTCGGCCTTCTGCATGGCGTGGACCAGGCTGAACACCTTGGAGATGCTCTGGATGGGGAAGGGCACGTCGGCCTCGCCCGTCACGTGCTCGGTGCCGTCGAGCTCCACCACGGCGAGTCCGAAGGTGTCCTCGGGCACGTCTTCGAGGGAGGGGATGTAGGTGGCCACCTCGCCTTCCGAGGCGCGGGGCGCGGCCACCTCGGCGATGTCGGCGAGCAGCTGGTCGAGGTCCTGGTCGAAGGGCATGGGGGTGGTGTTCCCTCAGACGGGGTAGCGCACCCCGGTCAGCGCCTCGGAGACCGACCAGAGCCGTTCCTGGTCCGCCTCGTCGAGGGCGTGGGCCCGGGGGCGGACCAGCACCGGCGCACCTCGCAGCTCGCCGAACCCGCCGGGCCCGTAGTAGGCGCCGCCGAACGCGTCCGGGTCGGTGGCGGCCCGCAGGATCGGCAACGCGCCCTTGGCGGGCGGTTGGGTGGCGAAGGGCAGCACGACGTCGCCGAGGCGCCGCACGACCGTGGTGCTGATGAGCGGAACGTACCGGCCGAGCTCGGTGGTCGAGACGCCGGGGTGGGCGGCGAGGGCGATGGCGGGCGCGCCGGCCGCCACCAGGCGGCGCTGGAGGGCGAAGGTGAAGAGCAGGTTGGCGAGCTTGGACTGCCCGTAGGCCCGCACGCGGCTGTAGCGGCGCTCCCACTGCAGGTCGTCCCACTGCATGCGAGCGGCCTGGTGGGCGATGCTCGACACGGTCACGACCCGCCCCGCCGGCGCGGCCAGGACGAGGTGGAGCACCAGCCCCGTGTAGGCGAAGTGGCCCAGGTGGTTGGTGCCGAGCTGGAGCTCGAAGCCGTCGGCCGTGCGGGTGAGGGGCGGGGTCATGACCCCGGCGTTGTTGACGAGCAGGTCGATGCGGTCGAACCGCTCGCACGTCTCGCCGGCGGCGCGCCGCACCGCCGCCAGGTCGCTCAGGTCGAGCTCCAGGACCTCGACGGCCGCCGCCGGCGATTCGCCGGCGATGCGCCGCTGGGCCGCGGCCGCTCGGTCGCGGTCCCGGCACGCCAGCACCACCCGGGCCCCCTTGGCGGCCAGCGCCCGCGCCGTCTCGAACCCGATGCCGGTGTTCGACCCGGTCACGACGGCGGTGCGACCTGCCTGGTTCGGCACGTCCTCGATTCCCCAGCTCATGCGCCCCCTCCTCGGCCGGCCGCGGTGGCTGTCAGGTGCGGACCTGGCCCTCGCCCTCGACGACGTACTTGGCGGTGGTCAGCTCGCGCAGCGCCATGGGACCGCGGGCGTGCAGCTTCTGGGTGCTGATGCCGATCTCGGCGCCGAAGCCGAACTGCTCGCCGTCGACCCAGCGGGTCGAGGCGTTGACCAGCACGGCGGCGGCGTCGACCTCGCGGGTGAAGCGGGTGGCCGCAGCGAGGTCGCCGGTGACGATCGCCTCGCTGTGGCCCGAGCTGTAGCGGTTCACGTGCTCGATGGCGGCGTCGAGGTCGGGGACCACGGCCACGCTGAGCTTGAGGTCGAGGAACTCGGTGGCGAAGTCGTCCTCGGTGGCCGCGCCCATGGACGGCACGATCGCCCGGGCCCGCTCGTCGCCCACCAGCTCGACGCCCGCCAGCGCCTCGGCCACCCGGGGCAGGAAGGCGCCGGCCACGGCCTCGTGGACGACCAGTGACTCGGCCGCGTTGCACACCGAGGGTCGCTGGGTCTTGGCGTTGTGGACGATCGCCACCGCCATGTCGAGGTCGGCGGCGGCGTCGACGTAGACGTGGCAGTTGCCGTCACCGTCGATCACGTAGGGCACGGTGGCGTGCTCGAGGATCGACTGGATCAGCGACGGCCCGCCCCGCGGGATGAGGCAGTCGATGTGCCCGCGCAGTCGCATGAAGGCGACGGCGGCCTGGCGGCTGGTGTCCTCGACGAGGAGCACGGCGTCCTCGGGCAGGCCGGCCTTGGCACAGCCCTCGCGCAGCACGGCGGCGATGGCGGTGTTCGAGTCGATTGCGCCGGAGGAGCCGCGCAGCAAGGCGGCGTTGCCCGACTTGAGGCACAGCGCGGCGGCGTCGCTGGTGACGTTGGGGCGGTTCTCGTAGATGATCGCCACGACCCCGAGGGGCACCCGCACCCGCCGGATGCGCAGGCCGTTGGGCCGCACCCAGCCGTCGAGCACCTCGCCCACCGGGTCGGGCAGGCCCGCAACCTGGCGCAGGCCGCTGGCCATGCCCTCGATGCGGGCGGGGGTAAGGCGGAGCCGGTCGACGACGGTGGCCGACGCCCCCTCGGCCTCGGCGCGCGCCAGGTCGGACTCATTGGCCCGCAGGACGTCCCCAGCTCGTTCGACCAGCAGGTCGGCGCTGGCCAGCAGGGCGTCGTCCTTGGCCTCGGTCGAGGCGGTGGCCAGCACCCGGGACGCCGCCCGGGCGCGCTCGCCGAGGGCTTCCAGGGTGGCGGTCAGGTCCTCCGTCATCGTCGGGAGTCTACCGACCCACCGCGTTCGGGCAGGATGGCCACATGGCCGACCGCATCGAGGACTACGCCCTGCTGGGCGACACGCACGCCGCCGCGCTCGTCTCCCGCCACGGGTCCATCGACTGGCTGTGCCTGCCCCGCTTCGACTCCCCCGCCTGCTTCGCCGCGCTGCTGGGCGAGGCCGGGCACGGGCGCTGGCTGCTCGCGCCTACCGGCGGGCGGCCCGCCAGCCGGCGCGCCTACCGCGACGGCTCGCTGGTGCTCGAGACGACGTGGGACAGCGAGGACGGCAGCGTCACGGTCATCGACTGCATGCCGCCCCGCAACGCCGAGCCCGACGTCGTGCGCATCGTGCGTTGCACCTCGGGGCGGGTCAGGATGCGCATGGAGCTGGTCGTGCGCTTCGACTACGGCTCGATCGTCCCGTGGGCCCGGCGGGTCGACGGCGGGATGGTGTTCGTCGGCGGGCCCGACGCCCTGGTGCTGCGCACTCCGGTCGCCACCGAGGGCCGGGACCGCAGCACGGTCGCGGAGTTCACGGTCACCGAGGGCGACGAGGTGCCGTTCACGTTGCAGTGGTTCCGCTCCCACGAGGAGCTGCCCCCCGCGCGCGACGCCGCCGCCGACGTGGCCGAGGCCGAGGGGTGGTGGCGGACCTGGACGGGCCACACGACCTACGAGGGCCCGCACCAGGAGATGGTGGCGCGCTCGCTCGTCGTGCTGAAGGCGCTCACCTACGCCCCCACCGGCGGCATCGTCGCCGCGCCGACCACCTCGCTCCCCGAGCACATCGGCGGTGTGCGCAACTGGGACTACCGGTTCTGCTGGCTGCGGGACGCCACGTTCACCCTCGACGGGCTCCTGGTCGCCGGGCACCGGGGCGAGGCCGAGGCGTTCCGCGACTGGCTCCTACGGGCGGTGGCCGGCGACACCCACGCCCTCCAGATCATGTACGGGGTGGCGGGTGAGCGCCGCCTGACCGAGGTGGAGCTGAGCTGGCTCCCCGGCTACGAGGGCTCGGCCCCGGTGCGGGTGGGCAACGGGGCGTGGGACCAGATGCAGCACGACGTGTACGGCGAGGTGATGAGCGCTCTGCACGACGCCCGGAAGATGGGCATGGACGACAGCGGGGATGCGTGGGAGATCCAGCGCCAGATGCTCGCCTGCCTCGAGGAGCGCTGGCGGGAGCCCGACGAGGGCATCTGGGAGGTGCGCTCCGAGCGCATGCACTTCACCCACTCCAAGGTCATGGCGTGGGTGGCGTTCGACCGGGCGGTGCACGCCGTCGAGCAGCACGGCCTGGAAGGCCCCGTCGACCGGTGGCGGGCCGTCCGCCAGGAGATCCACGACGAGGTCTGCGAGCGGGGGTTCGACACCGAGGTGGGCGCCTTCGTCCAGGCCTACGGGCAGCCCGCGCTCGACGCCAGCCTGCTGATGATCCCACTCGTCGGGTTCCTACCGGCGACCGACCCGCGCATGACCGCGACGATCGAGGCCATCGAGCGCGACCTGACCGAGGACGGCTTCGTGCACCGCTACGACACCGGCGTCACCGACGACGGCCTCCCCGGTGACGAGGGCACGTTCACGCTCTGCTCGTTCTGGCTCGCCGACTGCCTGCACCAGCTCGGCCGGGAGGACGACGCCCGCGCCCTGTTCGACCGCCTGTGCGCCACCGCCAACGACGTCGGCCTGCTGGCCGAGCAGTGGGACCCGAAGGCGGGCCGGCAGCTGGGCAACTTCCCGCAGGCGTTCTCGCACACCGGGCTGGTCAACACCGCGTTCCGGCTCGCCGGCCACGACGAGCTCGACCACCACTGCGACCGGGAGGAGCACGTCGCCGGCGAGGTGGACCGCACGTGAACCGGATCCGCGGCTGGTGGCGCCGCCGGCGCCTCACCCGCGCCCGGCGCCGCGCCCGGGCGCGGATCGACCCGTTCGCCGTCGGCGAGCGCTGGCGGCCCTTCGTGCGCAGCGCGCTGCAGGCCCGCGCCCGCTACCACGACGTGGTGGCGGGCGTCGCGCCCGGGCCCCTGCGGGAGCGCCTCGGTGACATCGGCCGGCGCATCGACGAGGCCGTCGACGACTGCTGGCAGGTGGCGCGCCGGGGCCACGAGCTCGACCGAGCCCGCCGGACCCTCGACCCCGCGCTCCCCCAGGCCGAGCGCCTCGCCCGCCGGGCCGACGGCGCCCACGAGCGGCTCAGCGAGCTCGACCGGCAGCTCGAGGGGGCCGTCGCCCGGGCGGTCGAGCTGGCGGCCACCGCCGGTGACCCGCTCGTCCTCGGCCCGGTCCGGGGCGACGTCGAGCGGCTCGTGGACGAGCTCGAGGCCCTCCGCCAGGGCCTCGACGAGCTCGGCTGACGGCGCCGGGAGGCGCGTGCTCCAACGCAGGTGACCAGCGCCCGTCGAAGCCGGGGGCACGCCGCTCCGGGCGCTCAGACCTCGGCGACGGGCCGAGCCGCGTAGGCTCTGCGCCCATGATCAAGCTGATCCGGCGCGCCTGGCGCTACATGACCGCCTCGCTCACGAGCAGTTTCAACCGGCGGGCCGACCCCAAGGTCCAGCTCGAGCAGGCGATCGCCGAGTCCCAGGAGCAGCACCGCCGGCTCAAGGAGCAGGCGGCGAACGTCATCGCCAACCAGAAGCAGACCGAGCTGCAGCTGAACCGCACGCTCGAGGAGCTCGAGAAGGTGAACCGGTCGGCCCGCCAGGCCGTGCTGATGGCCGACGAGGCCCAGAAGGCAGGTGACGCCAAGCGCGCCGAGGAGCTCACCCGCGCCGCCGAGGCGTTCGCCAACCGCCTCATCGGCCTCGAGCGCGAGGTCGAGGACCTCAAGCAGCTCGCCCTGCAGTCGTCCCAGGCGGCCGACCAGGCCAAGGCGGCTGTCGCCCAGAACGCCTCGGCGCTCCAGCAGAAGCTGACCGAGCGCCAGAAGCTCCTGAGCCAGCTCGACCAGGCCAAGATGCAGGAGCAGGTCAACGCCGCCATGGCGGCGCTCAGCGAGACCGTGGGCCAGGACGTGCCCACGTTCACCGAGATCCGCGACAAGATCGAGGCCCGCTACGCCCAGGCCAAGGGCATGGCCGAGCTGTCGTCGGAGTCGGTCGAGAGCCGCATGCTCGAGGTCGAGCAGGCCGCGATGAACACCGAGGCGCAGGCCCGCCTGTCGGAGATCCGCTCCCAGCTGGGCCTGGGCACGGGCGACACCCCCGGCCAGATCGGCGCTGCCGGCGAGGCGGCCGCCGCCGAGGATCGGGGCCCCGAGCAGGCGTGAGGCCCCGCCCAGGGGGGTACACCTGGGCGCATGGGACTGCTCGTGGTCATCTTCGTGGTGCTCGCCGCGGCGATCGTGGCGCTGATGATCGCCGCCGCCGGCGGGTTCACCTACGGGCCGGGCGTGCGCCGGCGCCGCCGGCTGATCGAGGAGGAGCCGGTCGCCGTCGACCGGACCGCTCCCGCCGCTGACCTACGCCCCCGCCGGCGCCGCCGGCAGCGGGTCGTCGAGGAGACCATCCGCCGCTACTGACCGGGCGCGCACGCCCCCCGCTCAGGGGAGCACGACGAGGTCGTCGCGGTGGATGACCTCGTGGGGCACGCCGTCGGGCAGGTCGGCGGTGCGCATGCCGGCCACGCCCCGCAGCGCTGTGGCCCCGATGCGGGCGAGGCCCTTGGCGAAGACCGTGCCGTCGGGGGTGGCCACCTCCACGGCCTCGTCGGCGGCGAAGCTCCCCTGCACCCCGACCACGCCGGCGGGCAGCAGCGACACGTTGCGCTCGACCACGGCGGTGCGGGCGCCCTCGTCCACGATGATGGTGCCCGCGGCGCCCACGGCGAAGGCGATCCACAGCTTGCGGGCGGGGAGGCGCTTGGGCTTGGGCCGCACGACCGTGCCGACGCCCGCCCGGCCCTCGACGGCGTCGACGAGCACGCCGGGCCGCCGTGACGAGGCGATCACCGCCTGCACCCCGGACCAGGCGGCGATCTTGGCGGCCGCCAGCTTCGACGCCATGCCCCCGCTCCCCCGCACGGTGCCGGCTCCGCCGGCCATGCGCTCGAGCTCGTGGTCGACCTCGAGGATCTCCTCGATGAGCGACGCGCCGGCGTCCAGGCGGGGGTCGGCGGTGAGCAGGCCGGGGGTGTCGGTGAGCAGCACCAGCAGGTCGGCGCGCACCAGGTGGGCGACGAGGGCGGCGAGGCGGTCGTTGTCGCCGAAGCGGATCTCGTCGTCGGCGATGGCGTCGTTCTCGTTCACCACCGGCACCGCGCCCAGCTCGAGGAGCCGGTCGAGCGTCGAGCGGGCGTGCAGGTACTGCTGGCGGACCATGAAGTCGAGCGGCGCGAGCAGCACCTGCCCGCCGACGAGGCCGTGCCGGGCGAGCACGTCGTCATAGACGCGCATCAGGCGGCTCTGGCCCACGGCCGAGACCGCCTGGAGCGTCGAGGCGTCCCGCCCGGGGGCGGGCGCCATGCCCAGCGCCGGCAGGCCGGCCGCGATGGCGCCGGAGGTCACGATGACGACCCGCTTGCCGGCCCGGCGCAGCTCGGCCACCTCGGCGCACAGCTTCTCGATGGCGGCGAGGTCGACCTCGCCCGCTTCGGTGGTGATCGACGACGAGCCGATCTTGGCCACGACCACGCCGTGGCGGTGGTTGGCGCCGGTCACGTCAGTCCTCGTACTCGAAGGTCAGCTCGCCGATGCGGACCGCGTCCCCGCTGGTGGCCCCGGCCCGGGCGAGTGCCCGGTCGACGCCCAGGCGGCGGAGGCGGTCGTGCACGTAGGCCAGGGCGTCGGGGTTGGTGAGGTCGTTGAGCGCCACGGCCCGCTCCACCTGGCGGCCGACGACCACGAAGGTGCCGTCGTCGTCCTTGTCGACGCGGAAGCCCTCGGCCTCGGGCCGGTGCACGGCGTAGGCGGCCCGCTCGGGCTCGGCGGCGCGGGCGGCCGCCACCAGCTCGGCCAGGCGCCCGAGCAGCTGGGGGATCCCCTCGCCCGTCACCGCCGAGATGCGCAGCCCGTCGAAGGGCACGGCGGCCACGTCGGCCTTCGAGCCCACGACGAGCCGGGGCCGGTCACAGAGCTCGGGCCGGTAGCCGGCGAGCTCGGCGAGCAGGACGCGCTCCTGCTCGGCCGGCGCCCGCCCGTCCACCGGGGCGAGGTCGAGCAGCACCAGGAGCACCCGGGCCCGCTCGACGTGACGGAGGAACTGGTGGCCGAGGCCCTTGCCCTCGCTGGCCCCCTCGATGAGCCCGGGGATGTCGGCCACCACCATCTCGAACCCCCCGTCGAGGCGGACGACGCCCAGGTGGGGCTCGAGGGTGGTGAACGGGTAGTCGGCGACCTTGGGCTTGGCGGCCGAGATGCGGGAGATCAGCGTGCTCTTGCCGGCGTTCGGGAACCCGACGAGCGCCACGTCGGCCATGAGCCGCAGCTCGAGGCGCAGCCAGCGCTCCTCGCCGACCTCGCCCTGCTCGGCGAAGCCGGGGGCCCGCCGGCGGTTGCTGAGGAACCGGGCGTTGCCCCGCCCCGCCCGGCCACCCCGGGCGGCCAGCCAGCGGTCGCCGTGGTGCACGAGGTCGGCGAGCACCGTGCCGTCCCGGTCGCGCACCGACGTGCCCTCGGGCACGGGCACCTCGATGTCGGCGCCCGCCGAGCCGTGAGCCCGCTTGCTCGTGCCGTGGCCGCCGTTGCCGGCCCGGCGGTGGGGGTGGTCGCGGAAGGCCAGCAGCGACGCCACGTTGCGGTCGGCGACCAGCCACACGTCGCCCCCCTTCCCGCCGTCGCCGCCGTCGGGCCCGCCCTTGGGCACGTGGGCCTCCCGCCGGAACGAGACCGCGCCGGCGCCACCGTCACCGGCCTTCACGTGCAGGTTGGTCTCGTCGACGAAGCCGGACACCCCGACAGGATACGGGCGCCCTGCCGGTAGCCCGAGGCTGATACACCCCCCGGCTACCCTCGTGCCGTGGACCTGCGACCCGCCCCCACCGTGGACCTGGTGACCGCACACGCCGCTGTGGCGGTGGCGCCCGAGGGCACCGGGCTGGTCGAGCGGGGCGCCCGCGAAGAGGCCGACGAGGCCGTCCTCGCCCCCTTCGCGACCCGCGCCCGGGGCGCGGGAGTCCGGGCCCGGCCCGAGCAGCCCGACCGGTTCCGCACCTGCTTCCAGCGGGACCTCGATCGCATCCACCACGCCGCGCCGTTCCGCCGGCTCGCCGGCAAATGCCAGGTGTTCATCGCCCCCGACGACGACCACCTGCGCACGCGCCTCACCCACGCCATCGAGGTGAACCAGGTCGCCACCAGCATCGCCCGGGGGGCGGGGCTGAACGTCGACCTCACCGCCGCAGCCGCCACTGGCCACGACTGCGGCCACGGCCCCGCCGGCCACGCGTCCGAGGACGCCTTCTCGCCCTACCTCGACGGCGGCTACCACCACGCCGTCTACGGCGCCGATGTCGTGCTCGCCCCGCTGAACCTGTGCGCCGAGACGCTCGACGCCATCCGGAACCACTCGTGGAACCGGCCCGCCCCCGCCACCCCCGAGGGCGAGGTCGTGGCGTGGGCCGACCGCATCGCCTACGTGTGCCACGACTTCGAGGACGCCGTGCGGGCGGGCATCGTCGCCCCCCGCGACCTGCCCGCCGAGGTGCGCGACGTCGTCGGGGTCGACCGCTCCGACCAGCTGCACGCCTTCATCTCCGCCATGCTCGATACCATCGCCGCCACCGGCCGGGTCGGGATGCGCGCCACCGAGGCCGAGGCCCTCGCCGCGTTCCGGCGGTTCAACTACCAGCGCATCTACCTGCGGCCCGAGGCCGTGGAGCAGGCCGACCGGGTCATCGCCCTGTTGCGCCAGCTCGTCGAGCTGTTCATCGCCGAACCCCGACCCGGGGAGGACGGCTGGCGGCCCACCCCCGGCTCCGACGAGGCCGTCGCCGCGGCGGTCCGCTACGTGAGCGGCATGACCGACCGCTTCGCCCTCGGGCTCGCCGTCGAGCGGCTCGGTTGGGACCCCGCCCGCCTGCCGAGAGGCGTGTAGCGGGCTGAGGCGCCGACGCTCAGACGCCGGCGGGCTCGCCGTCGCCGAGCACGTCGACGAGCTTGCGGCCCTTGCGGTTGGCGAACTTCACCGTGCCGTCGATCGTGGCGAACAGGGTGTCGTCGCCACCGCGGCCGACGTTCTCGCCCGGGTGGATGCGGGTGCCGCGCTGGCGCACGATGATGGCGCCGGCCTGGACGCGGCCGCCGTCGTACACCTTCACGCCGAGGCGCTTGCTGTGCGAGTCCCGGCCGTTGCGGGTGGAGCCGCCGCCCTTGGTCTTCGACATGGCCTGTTTCCCTCAACCCTTGCTGATGTCGGTGATCTCGATGGTGGTGTAGCGCTGCCGGTGGCCCCACCGCCGCCGGTTGTTCGTCTTGTTCTTGTAGGTGAAGCCGCGGATCTTGGGGCCCTTGGTCTCGCCCACGACCCGGGCCACGACCGAGGCGCCGGCCAGGTCGTCCCGGCGGGCCACGACGGTGTCGCCGTCGACGAGCAGCACCGGGGTGAAGGCGACCTCGCCCCCCTCGCCGGTGGGCAGGCGCTCGACGTCGATGCGCTGCCCGGGCTCGACGCGGTGCTGCTTGCCGCCGGTCTCGATCACTGCGTACATAGGCGCACGAGTGTACCGGCCCGGCCGGCCGTGCGACGAACCGGCGGTAGCCTCCCCGGGGTGCCCGTCGACACCCCCGAGCCGGCGACCACCGAGGCCCTCCGCGACGATTTGGCGCTGCTGCACCGGCTCCTGACCGACACCCTGGTCCGCCACGAGGGCCCGGACCTCCAGCGCCTCGTGGACGAGGTGCGGGCGCTGGCCGAGGAGACCGGGGGCCACGATCGCCTCGAGCGCCTCCTCGACGGCATCGACGGGGCCACGGCGGCGAACCTGGCCCGGGCCTTCGCGGCGTCGTTCCAGCTCGCCAACATCGCCGAGCAGGTCCACCGCGCCGACGAGCTGGCGCTGCGGGCCGCCATGTACCGGGGAGGCATCGCCGACACGGTCGAGGACGTCCTCGCCGCCGGGGTCGACCCCGAGCGCCTGGCCCGGACCGTCGAGGCCATGGACGTCCGCCCGGTGCTCACCGCCCACCCCACCGAGGCCAAGCGCCGCTCGGTGCTCACGACCCGGCTGCGCGTCGCCGAGGTGCTCGACGCCCGCCACGACGCCCGGGTGGGCAGCGCCGACCGGGAGCGGCTCGAGGACCGCCTGGCCGAGGCGGTCGACCTGCTGTGGCAGACCGACGAGCTCCGCCGCGAGCGGCCGAC
This sequence comes from Actinomycetota bacterium, assembly GCA_004366205.1. GTDB lineage: Bacteria > Actinomycetota > Acidimicrobiia > Acidimicrobiales > CADCSY01 > SIRW01. The sequence continues at coordinate 17,045 of ML178739.1, forward strand.
CCCCGTCGACGAGGCCGCGTCGGTGCTCTACTTCCTCGGCGCCATCGGCCGGCGCGTCCTCCCCGACCTCCTCGAGGACCTGGCCCGCACCCTCGGGCGGGCCGGGGCCCCGCTCCCGGCGCGCTGCCGGCCGATCACGTTCGGCACGTGGGTGGGAGGCGACCGCGACGGCAACCCCAACGTCACCCCGGCCGTCACCCTCGAGGTGCTCGGGCTGCACGTGCAGGCGGCGGTCGACCTGCTGACCGAGGCCGTGGACGAGCTCATCACGGTCCTCAGCACCTCCAGCCGCCTCGTCGCCGTGAGCGCCGTGCTCGAGGAGAGCCTCCGGCGCGACGCCGAGCTGCTCCCCGACGTCGACCGCCGCTACCGGCACCTGAACGCCGACGAGCCCTACCGGCTGAAGTGCTCCTACATCCGCCAGCGGCTGCGCAACACCGCCGAGCGGGTGGTCACCGGCGGCGAGCACCGCCCGGGCCTCGACTACGACTCGATCGGCGCCCTGCTCGACGACCTGCAGGTCGTGCGGGACTCCCTCGCCCACCACCACGGCGAGCGCGTCGCCGCCGGATCCGTCGACCGGGTCCTGCGGGTGGCGAGCGCCCTGGGCCTGACGCTCGCGACCATGGACGTGCGGGAGCACGCCGCCCGGCTGCACGAGGCGCTCGGCGTGCTGGTCGACCGGGCGGGAGCGTCCGCCACCCGCTACGCCGAGCTCGACCGGCCCAGCCGCTGTGACCTGCTCGTGGCCGAGGTCGCCAACCCCCGGCCGCTGGTGCCGCCGGCCGCGCACGTGCAGGGCGCCCCGGCTGACACGCTCGAGGTCTTCCGGACCGTGCGGGAGGCACTCGACCGGTACGGCGAGGAATCCATCGAGACCTTCATCGTCTCGATGACCAAGGGCGTCGACGACGTCCTCGCCGCCGTCGTGCTGGCGCGCGAGGCCGGCCTCGTGGACCTGGCCGGGGGCGTCGCCCGCATCGGGTTCGTGCCGCTCCTCGAGACGGTCGACGAGCTGCGCTCCGCCCGACCGCTGCTGGAGGCGCTCCTCGACGTGCCCGCCTACCGCCACCTCGTGCGCCTCCGCGGCGACGAGCAGGAGGTCATGCTCGGGTACTCCGACTCCAACAAGCACGGCGGCATCACCACCTCGCTGTGGGAGATCCACCGGGCCCAGCGCGAGCTGCGCGACGTCGCCGCCGAGCGGGGCGTCCGCCTGCGCCTGTTCCACGGTCGGGGCGGCACCGTGGGCCGGGGCGGCGGCCCCACCGGCCGGGCGATCCTCGCCCAGCCCTACCGGACGCTCGACGGCACAATCAAGATCACCGAGCAGGACGAGGTGATCTCCGACAAGTACACGCTCCCCGCCCTCGCCCGGGCGAACCTCGAGCTGACCTTCTCGGCCGTGCTGCGGGCGTCGCTGCTGCACCGCGAGTCCCGCCACGACCAGGCCACGCTCCGGCGCTGGGACGAGGCGATGATCGCCGTGTCCGACGCCGCCTTCGCCGCCTACCGCGAGCTCGTCGAGGACCCCCGGCTCGTGCGCTACTTCCTCGCCTCCACGCCGGTCGAGGAGATGGCCGCGCTGAACATCGGGTCCCGGCCGGCCCGGCGCACCACCGAGGCGGCCACGGGTCTCGGCGACCTGCGGGCCATCCCGTGGGTCTTCGGCTGGGACCAGGCCCGCCAGATCGTCCCCGGCTGGTACGGCGTCGGGACCGGGCTGGCCGCGGCCCGGCGCCAGGGCCACGGCGCCACGCTCGAGCAGATGCGCGACGAGTGGCACTTCCTCCCGACGTTCCTCTCCAACGTCGAGATGGCGCTGGCCAAGACCGACCTGAGCCTCACCCGGCTGTACGTCGACCGGCTCGTCCCCGACGACGTGCGACCGGTCTTCGAGCGCATCGGCGACGAGCACCGCCGGACGGTCGAGGAGCTCCTGCGCCTGCTCGGCCAGCGCGAGCTGCTGGAGCAGCACCCGCTGCTGCGCCGCACGCTGGCGGTGCGCAACCAGCACCTGGCCCCGCTCAACCTCCTCCAGGCCGACCTGCTGGCCCGGAGCCGGTCGGGCGACGACCCCCACGTGCACCGCGCCCTGCTGGTGACGGCGAACGGCATCGCCGCCGGCCTCCGCAACACCGGCTGAGCCGGGCCTCCAGGCCGGGCGGCCCCCCGAGCGCGCCGTCCTCCACCGCCGGGAACCCCCGAGCCCCCGCCGGGGTCGTGCCCTCAGTCGGGCAGGAGGGCCTGGTCGAGCAGGACGCCGCGCCCGTCGCAGTGGGGGCAGACGCCCGAGAAGCTCTCGAGGAGCCCCTCGCCGATGCGCTTGCGGGTCATCTCGACCAGCCCGAGCTCGGAGATGTCGAAGACCTGGGTGCGGGTCTTGTCCCGGGCGAGCGCCTCGCGGAACACGCGGATCACGTCGTCGCGGTTCTGCTTGATCTCCATGTCGATGAAGTCGATGACGATGATGCCGCCGATGTCGCGCAGGCGCAGCTGGCGGGCGATCTCCTCGGCGGCCTCGAGGTTGTTGCGGTAGACGGTCTCCTCGAGGCTCGAGCTGCCCACGTTGCGGCCCGTGTTCACGTCGATGACGGTGAGGGCCTCGGTCTTCTCGATGATCAGCGACCCGCCCGAGGGCAGCCACACCTTGCGGTCGAGCGCCTTGTGGAGCTGCTCGTGGACGTGGTGGCGCTCGAACAGCGGCAGGCCCTCGACCTCGGGGTCGTAGTGCTCGACGCGGTCCTCGAGCTCGGGGGTGATGCTGGCGACGTAGCTCGCCACCTCGCGGTAGAGGTCGGGGTCGTCGATGACGACGCCCCGGTAGGAGTTGTTGAACTCCTCCCGGATGATCCGCACCGCCATGTCGGGCTCGCGGTAGAGCAGCGTCGGCGCCTGGGACCGGGCGGCGAGCGCGTCGATCTGCTCCCACTGGCTCAGCAGGCGGGCCACGTCGCGCTCGAGCTCCTCGCGGGTCGCGCCCTCGGCCGCCGTGCGCACGATGAGCCCGTGACCCGGTGGCCGCACGGCGTCGAGGATGCCGCGGAGCCGCTTGCGCTCGTCGTCGGACAGGCGCTTGGAGATCCCGTAGGTGGTGCTGTTGGGCACGAGGACGACGAACCGGCCCGGCAGCGACACCTCCTGGGTGAGGCGGGCGCCCTTGGTGCCGATCGGGTTCTTGGTGACCTGGCAGATGATGGTCTGCTTGGGCTTCAGGATCTGCTCGATGCGGGGTGTGCCCGGCTCCTCGATGTCCTCGGGGTCGTACTGCACGTCGCCGCGGTAGAGCACGGCGTTCTTGGGCGTGCCGATGTCGACGAAGGCGGCCTCCATGCCGGGCAGCACGTTCTGGACCCGGCCGAGGTAGACGTTGCCGTGGATCTGGTTGACGTCGTCCTGCGGGCGGCTCAGGTAGTGCTCGATCAGGTTGCGGCCCTCGAGCACGGCGATCTGCGTGCCGTGGGCGTCCGCGTGCACGCACATGAGGTACCGGCCGACGGGCCGGCCCTTGCGCTCCTGCCCCCGGCGCCGCTCGAGGACCTCGGCGTCGAGCTCGACGGGTCCGTCGTCGGTGACCGCCTCGACGGGCCGGCTCCGCGGGCCCGAGCTGCGGCCCCGGCCCCCGCGCCGGCGGCGACGCCTGCCGCCGCTCCCCCCGGCCCGGCCCTCGCCGCCCCCTCCGCCGGCGGCGGCGCCGTCGCCGGGACCGCCGTCACGGTCCCCGCCGCGGGCGACCGGCGGGCGGGCCGGGGGTGCAGGCATGGTGTCGCCGATCCGAGGCTTGCGCTTCACAAGGGCGCGCTCGGCCGCCTCCGGTGACTTCGGCCGGCCCTCGATGTGGCGGTCGGGCAGGTCGTCGGGTTGGCGGTCGTCGTGGGCGCCGGTGGGCCCGGGCGGGCGGTCGCCGCCCTGGTCGTCGGCGCTCGGTGCCGTCGGGCCGCCGGCGCGGCGGCCGCGGTCGCCCGGTGCGCCCGGACCCGGCTCGCTCGGGCTCTGCCCGCCGGGCTGGCCGGCGCCGGCGGACCCGCCGCTGCCCGAGCGGCTGCGGTTGCGGCCCCGGCCGCCGCGGGACCCTCGCCGCCGCCGGTTGCGGGACGGGCCCGGGCCGTCGCCGTCAGGTGGGCCGGCGTGGGGCTGCTGGGCCGGTTCGGCCCCCTCCTGCTCGGTGTCGCTCGTGGGGCTCGACGCCGGCGGCGTCCCTGCCCTTCCGGTCTCGGACATCGGGGTGGTCCCTTCTCATGACACACGCTCCGCGACGCGGGACGTGTGGGCGCCGACGGTGCCGGGGAGGCGCTCGAGTGGGAGCGGCTCGACCCGGCCGTCGTCGCGCTGAATCCATTGGTGGGTGCGGCGCACCAGCCCCTCCTGCAACCCGGGATCGAGGGCGGCCAGGAGCTCGCTGGTGCGGACGCCGCGGGGTTGGGTGCTCAGCTCGGCGTGCAGCTCGACGCCGGCGGGCGTCGGACCGTTCACGCCGAGCGCCAGCAGGGCGGGCCGGAGGTCGTCGGTGACCGCCTTGCCCTTGCGCTGGCGGGTGACGACGAGGGTGCCGGCCGCGAGCGCGGCCGCCACGAGCGACTCGGCCCGATCGGCGTCGAGGTCGAGCACCTCGACGGTCCAGGTGCAGGACGTGACCGCGTGCTGGAGCGAGTCGGCGCCGGCCTCGAGCGGGGCGACGGCGAGCACGTCGAGACCGGCGGGGAGCGCGGCCGAGAGCCGGTCGGGCAGCTCGTCGGGCACGGGTCCGGCGCCGGCGAGCTCGACGTCGAGGTACTCGGCGACCGATTCGGCGCCGGTCGGGAGCGCCAGCCCGAAGGCGAGCTTCGGGCGCGGCGAGAAGCCGGCGGAGTAGGCCACCGGCAGCTCGGTGCGGCGCAGCGCCCGCTCCCAGATGCGGGCGACGTCGCGGTGGCTGGTGAAGCGGACCTTCCCCAGCCGGGCGTAGCGGATGCGCAGCCTCATGCGGGGCGGGCCCCGATCGTGACCGGCACCGCCCGGGTGCCGAGCAGGTGGGCGGGACGCTCGCCGCCGGTGGCGAGGTCCTGGCCCGTGCCCTGGCTCCCGCCGGCGGGCGGGACGGGCGAGGCCACCACGTGCTCGATGCTGTAGCCGGTGCAGACGCCGCAGTCGTAGCAGGGCGTCCACCGGCAGTCCTCCACCCCCAGCTCGTGGAGGGCGTCCTGCCAGTCCTGCCACAGGAAGTCCTTGTGCAGGCCGGCGGAGATGTGGTCCCACGGCAGCACCTCGTCCTCGGTGCGGTGCCGGTGGACGTACCAGTCGATGGAGAGCCCGTTGGCGGCCATGGCCTCCTCCCAGAGCCCGAGGTCGAAGTGCTCGGACCACTCCTGGAAGGTGCCACCGTGGCGCCAGACGTGCTCGATGGCGGCGCCGACCCGCCGGTCGCCCCGGCTGGCGATGCCCTCGGCCAGGCTCGCCTTGGGGTCGTGCCACTTGAGCTGCACGCCGCGCTCGCGCCGGAGCTCGTCGCGCAACAGGCCCACCTTGCGGTGCAGCTCGGCGGCGGTGTTCTGCCCGAACCACTGGAACGGGGTGTGGGGCTTGGGCACGAACCCGCCCACCGACACGGTGGCCGAGGCGTGCTTGTTGTGCCGCCGCCCGATGGCCACGACGTTGCGGGCGAGCTCGGCGATCCCCAGCGTGTCCTGGTCGGTCTCGCTGGGCAGGCCGGTCATGAAGTAGAGCTTCACCCGCCGCCAGCCCTGCGAGTAGGCGGACTCGACGGCGCCGTAGAGGTCCTCTTCGCGGATGAGCTTGTTGATGATCTGGCGCATCCGCCAGGTGCCGGCCTCGGGCGCGAACGTCAGGCCGGTGCGGCGGGCCCGCTGGATCTGGCTGGCGATGCCGACGGTGAAGGCGTCGACGCGCAGGCTCGGCAGCGAGATCGAGACGTTGCCGCAGCCGGCGGGCTGGTCAACCACGTCGGCGACGACACCCTCGATGCCGGAGAAGTCGGCCGACGACAGCGACGTGAGGCTCACCTCGTCGTAGCCGGTGCGCCGCAGGCCGTCGAGCACCATCGTGCGGACCTGGTCGGCGGGACGCTCCCGCACGGGCCGGGTGATCATGCCCGCCTGGCAGAAGCGGCACCCGCGGGTGCAGCCCCGGAACACCTCGACGTTCAGCCGGTCGTGCACGACCTCGGTCAGGGGCACGAGCTGGCGCTTGGGGTACGGCCAGTCGCCGAGGTCGGCGATCGTGCGCTTCTCGACCCGCTCGGGCACGTCCGGGAAGCGCGGCTCGATGGCGACGAGGCGCTCGCCGTCGTAGACCGGCTCGTACATCGACGGGACGTAGACGCCCGGGACCGAGGCCAGGTCGCGCAGCAGCCGCTGGCGCGAACCGGGGGTGCGGCCACCCGCCTTCCACTCGCGGACGCGCTCGGTGATCTCGGAGACGACCTCCTCGCCGTCGCCGATGACGGCCGCGTCGATGAAGTCGGCGACCGGCTCAGGGTTGAACGTGCAGTGCCCGCCGGCCACCACGATGGGGTGCTCGGGGGCCCGGTCGGCGGCCCGCACCGGCACGCCCGCCAGGTCGATGCAGTTGAGCAGGTTGGTGTAGACGAGCTCGGCGGAGAGGTTGAACGCCAGCACGTCGAACTCCCCGGCGGCGCGGTGGGTGTCGACGCTGAAGAGCGGGATGCCCCGCTCCCGCAGCTTCGCCTCGAGGTCGGTCCAGGGGGCGTAGGACCGCTCGGCCACGGCGTCGGGCCGCTCGTTGAGGATCTCGTAGAGGATCTGCAGGCCCTGGTTCGGCAGCCCGATCTCGTAGGTGTCGGGGTAGACCAGCAGCCAGGCGACCTTGCCGGGGCCGTGCTCGGGCGTGACGGCACCGTCCTCGCACCCGATGTAGCGCGCCGGCTTCTGCACGTGGGGCAGCAGCGGTTCGAGGCGGGGCCAGAGCGAGGTCATCTTGCTGTCACAGTGTACGGGTCAGGCGAAGCGCCGCATGTGGACGTTCAGCACCAGTCCCAGGGCCGCGAACGTGGTCAGCACGGCGGTGCCGCCGTAGGACATGAGCGGCAGCGGGATGCCCGTGATGGGCATGATGCCCATCGTCATGCCCACGTTCTGGAAGATCGAGAACACCAGCATGGCGAGCACCCCGACACAGACGAGGGTGCCGAAGAAGTCGCGGGCGAGCTGGGCCGCCCGCCACACGCGCCACACGAGGATCGCGTACAGGAAGAGCAGGGTGGCGGCGCCCACGAACCCCAGCTCCTCCCCCACGACGGTGAAGATGAAGTCGGTGGGCTGCTCGGGCACGAAGGCCAGGTTGGTCTGGCTGCCCTGGAACAGCCCCGCCCCCGTGAGACCTCCGGCGCCGATGGCGATCTTGGACTGGTTGAGGTTGTACGACGAGCGCTGGGTGTCGCCGGTGGGATCGAGGAAGGCGGTCAGGCGCTCCTTCTGGTAGTCGGCGACCACCTCGAGCTGGAAGGCGCCCACGATCCCGAAGATGCCCAGCGCCACGAGCACCGCCAGATGGCGCGGCCGGGCGCCGGCGATCAACAGGATCGTGACGACCATGGGCACGAAGATCATCAGGAGCATCCCCACCTCGGGCTGCAGCAGGATGAGCCCCATGGGGATGCCGGCGACGACGAGCGCGACGCTGAGGCGGCGCAGGTCGAGGTCGCCCCGCTGGGTCGAGCCGTAGGCCGCCAGGCCGAGGATCACCGCCAGCTTGGCCAGCTCGGCGGGCTGCAGCGACAGCGGGCCGAACTGGAACCAGGACTGCTGGCCCCGTACCTCGCTCCCCAGGGGCGTGAGCACGAGCAGGAGGAGGGCGCACACGGCGGCGTAGATCACCGGCGTGAAGTCCCGGACGCGCCGGTAGTCGACCGAGGCGGCCACCACCATGACGGCCGCGCCGGCGAGGAGGAACCCGATGTGGCGGACGACCAGGAACGTGGGCTCGGCCCCGATCGCCTCGAGGCTCGTGCGGCTGGCGCTGTAGACCATCAGCGGGCTGAGGATGGCGATGGCGAGGGTGGCGCCGACCAGCAGGAAGTCGATGTGCCGCCATGCGGCGGCCGGGTCGCGCCGGGTGGTGCCGAGAGCGGTCATCAGTCGGGGACCCCCTGCACGAGCTCGACCGGCTCGACGTCGCCGGGCTCGTCGATCAGGCCGGCGAGGTGCTCGAGCAGCCGGCGGGCCACCGGCGCGGCGGCGGACCCCCCGAAGCCGGCCTCCTCCATCACGACCGCCACCGCGTAGCGGGGCTCGTTCGCCGGGGCGTAGGCGACGAAGAGGGCGTTGTCCTGCTTGCCGGGCACCTGGCCCGTGCCGGTCTTGCCGGCGACCGGGTACGACTGCAGCGGGAAGCCGGCGAAGGCGGCGGCCGCCGTGCCCGACGAGGCCGCCACGGCGTTGACGAGGCCCTGGTGGATGGGGTCGCGGATCTCGGGCGGCAGGTCGATGGTGCGGATCACCCGCGGGGCCAGCTGGCGGACCACCTCCCCGCCCTGGGTCCGGACGTCGCGTGCGACGGCGGGGGTGAAGAGGGTGCCGCCGTTGGCGAAGGCGGCGTAGGCGTTGGCGAGCTGCAGCGGGGTCACCAGCACGACGGCCTCGCCGATCGCCAGGTTGGCGTTCATGCCGACCCGCCACTGCCCCTCCGGGAACGCCACCGGGTTGGCCTCGTGGCGCTGCTGGAACGCGTCGGGGTCGAGCACCAGGCCGCCCGACTCCGAGCCGAGCGGGACGCCGGTGCGCTCGCCCATGCCGAACTCGCGAGCCGTCTGCTGGATCAGGTCACCGATCAGGCCGCGGCGCTCCCAGAGCTGCGAGCCGATGTTGTAGTAGAAGACGTTGCTCGACACCGTGAGTGCCCGCACCACGTCGACCGGCCCGTGGGAGCGGCCCCCGGCGTTGCGGAACCGGCAGCTCTCCCCCCGGCAGTTCGGGATGACGAAGAGCCCGGTGTCGTTGATCGTGGTGTTGCGGTTGATGACGCCGCTGCGCAGCCCGGCCACCGAGGTGACGAGCTTGAACGTCGACCCCGGCGGGTACTGGCCCTGGACCGCCCGGTTGGTGAACGGCGCGTGGTGCGCCTCGTCGATCAGCGCCGCGAACTCGGCCTGGGTGATGCCCCCCACGAACCTCGAGGGGTCGTAGGTGGGGTGCGACGCCATGGCCAGGACCGACCCGTCGGTCACGTCGAGGACCACGGCGGCGCCGGCCGGAGCGACGAACGGGCGGCGGTTGTGGTCCCCCCGGGTGCGGGCGGCGCCCAGGGCGTCGGCCAGCGTCTGCTCGGCCAGGACCTGCAGGTCGAGGTCGATGCTGAGGCGGAGGTCGTTGCCCTGCACCGGTGCCCGCTCGCCCAGGTCCCGCAGGACCCGGCCCCGCGAGTCGACCTCGAGCTTGCGGATGCCCGAGCGGCCCCGCAGGTCGTCCTCGTACATGAGCTCCACGCCGGCCTTGCCGATCAGGTCGCCGCCCCGGTAGTCCCGGTCCCGCCGGGCCTCCAGCTCGTCGGCGTTGATCTCGCCGATGTAGCCGAGGACGTGGGCGGCGACCATCCCGTGCGGGTAGGTGCGCACCGCCTCCTGGCGCACGGCGACAGCCGGGAAGGCCTCCTGGTTCTCCCGGATCCGGGTGACGACGGTCGGGTCCACGTCCCGGGCGACGGCGACGGGCACGACCGGGCTCACGCGCACGTCGGCGAGGCGCCGCTCGAGCACCGACACCGGCTCGCCCAGCGTGCGGGCCAGCCGGGCGAGGAGCACCTCGCGCTGCTGGGTGGAGAGGCTCCGCAGCTCGCTGCGGTCGACGGTGACGACGGTGGACGGGCGGTTGTCCACCAGCACCCGGCCCTCGCGGTCCAGGATCCGGCCCCGTGGAGCCGGTTCGCGCACGATCCGGACCTGGTTCGTCTCGGCCGCGACGCGGTAGGACTCGTGGTCGAGGACCTGCAGGTAGTACAGGCGGGCGAACATGGCCAGGAACAGCGACAGCGTGATCACGCCGACGATGCTCAGGCGCAGGCGGGGGGTGTCGGCGGTCACCGGTCCGCTCCCGAGCGGTGACGGCCTGGCCGAGCGGCCGCCAGGGAGCCGGACAGCCAAGGGGTTCGGGGGTGCAGGCCCCCGCGGAGCACGGTCATGCGGGCAACCCCCGCTCGCCGAACGTCCAGCGCACGACCCGCACGGCCGGCAGCGCCAGGATGCCGTGGAGGAGCGCCACCACCAGCGCGACCGTCACGAGCCGCTCGCTGATCAGGTGCGTCTGGCCCACGACCGCTCCGGCGAGGGCGAACCCGGCGACGGCGAGGGCGCTGGCCGTGGCGACCGTGACCAGCGGGATCCACCGGTTCATCCGCAGGATGCTGCCCTGGAGGACGCCCACCGCGTAGCCGGTCAGGCAGTACACGAGGGCGGACAGCCCGAACGGTGTGGTCAGGAAGAGGTCGGCGACCAGACCGGCGGCGAAGCCCACCACCGCGCCGCGCTGGGGCCCGGCGGCGATGCCGGCCGCCACCGCGACCAGGAGCAGCAGCTCGGGCGCGACGCCCGCGACGCGCACCTCGGCGAAGAGCGTGGTGTGCAGCAGCACGACGAGCAGCAGCAAGGGGGGCAGCCGCAGGACCGGGGTCACGACTGGGGCCTCCACTGGAGCACCTGCACGAACTCCAACCGGTCGAAGTCCACGACGGGTTCGACGAGCAGGTCCTGCTGGAGCGCGCCGGTGGACGGTCGGGCGTCGACCACCCGACCCACCGGCAGGTTCGGCGGGAACACGCTGCCCTGCAGCCCGCTCGTGATCACGGCCTCCCGGATCCGGACGGTCGCCTCGGCGTCGACGAAGTCCACCCGCAGCGGGGCGCTGCGGCCGCCGCCGGTGGCCACCCCCCACGTGCCCGAGCGGGCGAGGCGCACGCCGACCGACGAGGTCGGGTCGGTGATCAGCAGCACGACCGAGCGGGTGCGGCCCGTCTGCACGACCCGGCCGACGAGGCCGGCCCCGGTCACGACGGGCATGTCGCGGGCGATGCCGTGCTCGCTGCCCCGGTCGAGCTCGACGGTGAGCCCGTAGTTCGAGATGGGCGCCCCGATGACGCGCGCCGTCACCGACGGGATGTCGCCGGCGAAGGTGAGGTCGACGAGCTCCCGGAGCTGCCGGTTCTCGCGCACGGCGTCCTCGGCCCGGAGCGCGTTGGCGCGGGCCTCCTCGAGCTCGAGGCGGAGCTGCTCGTTCTCGGCCTCGAGGTCCCCGTAGCGGGTGACGGCGCCGACGGCGTCGCCGATGGGGCCGGTGGCCCAGCGCGCCGCGGACTGCACGGGTGCGACGACGTCGAGGGCGACGCCCCGGATGGATTCCACCAGCCCGGCGCCGTCGCCGCGGAAGTCCAGCGTCAGCACGGTGATGGAGGTGAGCACGAGCAGGATCAGCGTGAAGCGGGATCGACTCGTGCGGCGAGACACGGCCACGGCGGACGAGTTGGGTCGAGGGGTGGGCTACGCGTGTGCGTTCGAGGAGAACAACACGCCCTTCAGCGCGTCGAACGCCTCGAGGGACTGGCCGGCACCGACCGCGACCGAGTGTAGGGGGTTGTCGGCGATCACGATCGGCATCCCCGTCTCGGAGCTGAGCCGGGCGTCGAGGCCGTGCAGCAGGGCGCCGCCCCCGGCCAGGACGATGCCCTGCTCCATGATGTCGGCCGCCAGCTCGGGCGGCGTCTTGTCGAGGGTGACCTTCACGGCGTCGACGATCGCCGACACCGGCTCCTCGATCGCCTCGCGGATCTCCTCGGTCGAGGTGATGATGGTCTTGGGCAGGCCCGTGACGAGGTCGCGACCGCGGATCTCGGCGTTCAGCTCCTCCTCGAGCGGCCACGCCGAGCCGAGGGCCATCTTGACCTCCTCGGCGGTGCGCTCGCCCAGGGCCAGGCTGTACTCCTTCTTGATGAACTGGATGATCGCCTCGTCCAGCTCGTCGCCGCCGACCCGTACCGACTGGGCGGCCACGATCCCGCCCAGCGAGATGACGGCGACCTCGGTGGTGCCTCCGCCGATGTCGACGATCATGTTGCCCGTGGGCTCCTGGACGGGGAGCCCGGCGCCGATGGCGGCGGCCATGGGCTCTTCGATGATGTAGGCCGGCTTGCGGGCCCCGGCGTACTCGGCGGCCTCCTGCACGGCGCGCTGCTCGACGCCGGTGCAGCCCGACGGCACGCAGATGACCATGCGGGGCTTCACCCACCGGCGCTGGTGCACCTTGTGGATGAAGTAGCGGAGCATCTTCTCGCAGATCTCGAAGTCGGCGATGACGCCGTCCTTCAGGGGGCGGATGGCCTGGATGTGGCTGGGCGTGCGGCCGATCATCCGCTTGGCCTCGAGGCCCACGGCCAGGGGCCGGCCGTCGCGCACGTTCACGGCGACGACCGAGGGCTCGTTCAGGACGATCCCCCGGCCCCGCACGTACACGAGCGTGTTGGCGGTGCCCAGGTCGATCGCCATGTCCCGGCCCGTGATGGCGGTGAGGAGCTTGTCGGACATGCGAAGGTTGCCTCCACGTCGGGGGAGGGCTTCGGGAAAGGTTAGGGGTGCATGCCCGCGCCCGCAATCGGGACGGCGGCTCAGCCCTCGAGGTCCGGGAAGAAGATGGCGATCTCGCGGGCGGCGGACTCGGGGGAGTCGGACCCGTGGACGAGGTTCTCGGTGAGCAGCACGCCCAGGTCCCCCCGGATCGTGCCCGGTGCGGCGTCGCGGGGGTTGGTGGCGCCCATGAGGGTGCGCACCACCTTGTAGGTGTCCTCGGGGCCTTCGACGACGAGGACCAGCGACGGCGAGCGGGTGATGAAGGCCACCAGGTCGTCGTAGAACGGCTTGCCCTGGTGCTCTTCGTAGTGGCGGGCGGCGGTGCCGGCGTCGATCGTGCGCAGCTCGCCCGCCACCAGCCGCAGGCCCTTGCGCTCGAGGCGCCCGACGATCTCGCCCACCAGGCCCCGCTCGACGGCGTCGGGCTTGCAGATCACGAGGGTCCGGTCCATGGCGCCGCAGGCTAGAGCCGGCTGGCGGCCCGCACGAAGTCGTGTGCCTCGAGCGGCGTCGCGGCCAGCCTCCTCCACGCGGCGTCCGGCCGCCGCCCCGGACCCTACTTTCAGGGCACTTCACCCCCGATATGGCGCTGAACTGCCCACTAAGAACGTGTCTTGAAACGCTTGTTCGCCATCCACCCTCGGGTCGCGCGCATGTTCGATTCTGTCGGGTATGGAGCAGCGGCAACGCCGGTACCCGTCTGATCTGTCCGAC
>ML178739.1:30333-60685 GCA_004366205.1 Actinomycetota bacterium
TGCGGCGTCGCGGCCAGCCTCCTCCACGCGGCGTCCGGCCGCCGCCCCGGACCCTACTTTCAGGGCACTTCACCCCCGATATGGCGCTGAACTGCCCACTAAGTGCCACACCGCCGGGCGCGACAGTGGGCAGCTCGCCCTGCGAACGAGCTGCCCACTGCCCGGGTTCCCGCCACCGGCTTCCCTCCACGTCGATCTCGGGGATCCGCCGTGGCGCCCATCTTCCGCTCTGCACCCTGCGAGGCGCATGAGGCATGCGGCCCTTTCGGACCCCCCGGCCGGCCCACGCGCACGGACCCCGGTGGGGCTAGTCCGCGCCGAGGGCGAGGCGGGCCTCGCTGACCACGTAGAGCGAGCCCGTGACGAGCACGACCTCGTCGGGCGCGGCCGCCGCCACGCCCCGCTGCACGGCGGCGGGCACCGCGGGCACGACCTCGACGGCGACGCCGAGCGCCCGGGCGGCGGTCGCCACCTCCTCGGCGGGCAGGGCCCGCACCCAGTCCGGTTGGGTGGCCACCACGAGCCGCGCCCGATCGGCGGCGAGTCCCTGGAGCATCTCGAGCGGGTCGCGCCCGCGGTTCATGCCCACGACGAGGACGCGCCCGGCGGTGGCGGCGAAGTCCTCGTCGAGGGTGCGGGCCGCGGCCGCGGCCCCGGCGGGGTTGTGGGCGCCGTCGACCACGACCAGGGGCTGGCGCCCGAGCACCTCGAAGCGCGCCGGCACCCGCACCGCCGCCAGGGCGGCGGCCAGCACCTCGGGGTCGATCGGCCGGCCGAGGAACGCCTCGCAGGCGGCCACCGCGGCGGCGGCGTTGTCGGCCTGGTGGGCGCCGTGCAGGGGCAGCAGCACGTCGCTGTAGCGGGCGCCGGGCGTGTAGAGGTCGACGAGCCGCCCGCCGACGGCGACCCGGTTGGCGGTGCACCCGAAGGCGACGTCGCGCTCCCAGACGGCCGCGGCCGGCTCGGCCCGGAAGATGGCGGCGAGCGCCGGATCGGTCTCGCCGAGCACGACGGTCGAGCCCGGCTTGATGATCCCCGCCTTCTCCTTGGCGATGCCTTCCGTGGTCGGCCCCAGGTAGTCCGTGTGGTCGAGGCTCACGTTCGTCACCACCGCCACCCGGCCGTCGGCCACGTTGGTGGCGTCCCAGCGGCCGGCCATGCCGACCTCGATCACGGCGGCGTCGACGGCGACGTCGGCGAACCACAGGAAGGCCGCGGCGGTGAGGATCTCAAAGCGCGTGAGGCGCTCGCCCATCACCGCTTCCACGGTGGCCAGCCGGCCCAGGACCTCGGCGAAGGCGACGTCGTCGATCGGCTCGCCGTCGCGGGCGATGCGCTGGTGGACCCGGCCGAGGTCGGGGCTCGTGTAGAGCCCGACCGACAGGCCGTGGGCCCCGAGGATCGTGCTGGCGATGCGGGCCGTGGAGCCCTTGCCGTTGGTGCCGGTGACATGGACGACCGGGTAGGCGCGCTGGGGCTCGCCCAGCAGCGCCACGAGCCGGCGCATGCGGTCGAGCGACGGCGGGGTGGTGGGCGTGCCCGGCGCGCCGCCGGCGAGGGCCTCGAGGTTGACGTGGGACTCGAGCCAGGCCAGGGCGTCGGCGATGCCCCAGCGGCCGTCAGGCCCCGCGGGGCCCGGGGCCAAGCCCGTCAGGCCGCCCGCTTGCGGGCGGCGACGGCCATGGCCTCGAGGCGGGGCACGGCGGCCTCGGCGGCGTCCGCCGACTTCCGCAGGGCGACGTCAGCGGCGTGCCCGAGGTGGGGGCGGGCCGCCTCCGCGGCCTGCTCGAGGCGGGGGCGGGCCGCGTCCGCGGCCTGCTCCAGCCGGGGGCGGGCGGCGTCGGCCGCCTCCGACGCCTTCTTCTTGGCCACGTCGGCGGCGTGCTCGAGATGCGGGCGGGCAACCTCGGCCGCCTCCGACGCCTTCTTCTTGGCCACGTCGGCGGCGTGCTCGAGATGCGGGCGGGCAACCTCGGCCGCCTCCGAGGCCTTCTTCTTGGCCACGCCGGCGGCGTGCTCGAGCTTGGGCCGGGCCGCTTCGGCGAGGGCCATCGTGCCCGCCAGGTACGTGGCCCGCTTCGAGCGGGCGGCCCGGCGCTTGTCGCGCCGGTCGAGGAGGAAGCCCACGACAGCGCCGGCGAGCGCGGCCTGGCCCGCGGCGCGGGCGACCTTGACGGCGGGGTCATCGTCGAACTCGTCGCGGTCGGCCTCGTCCTGGCTCGCCAGCTGCGCGCCGGCGACGGCCGCACCGACCGCGCCGCCGAGCAGCGCTCCTTTCCACAGCTTCCTCATCGTCGTCCTCCCGGGCTGGTCATCGGCTGCGGCGCCGGTGGGCGGCACCGCCTCGCTCGCTGTACCCGAGGCTAGTGCGAACGACGCACCCCGGCCGCCGGGGCCGCGGGCGCCGGGACCGGTCGACGCCCGTCAGGACGCAGCGCGGCGGGGCCGGCTCTGGCCGCCGGCTTCGCGCGGCACGAGCGTCGGGTTGACCTTCTCCTCGACGACCTTGCGGTCGATGACGCACTTGCCGATGTCGGTGCGGCCGGGCAGGTCGTACATGGTGTTGAGGAGGACCTCTTCGAGGATCGCCCGCAGCCCCCGGGCGCCGGTGCCCCGCAGCAGCGCCTGATCGGCGATGGCCTCGAGCGCGTCGTCGGCGAACTCGAGCTCGACGTCTTCGAACTCGAAGTACTTGCGGTACTGCTTCACCAGGGCGTTCTTGGGCTCGACGAGGATCTGCACCAGCGCGTCGCGATCGAGGTTCGACACGGCGCCGATCACCGGCAGGCGGCCGACGAACTCGGGGATGAGGCCGAACTTGAGCAGGTCCTCGGGCAGGACCTGGGAGAGCACCTGGCCGAGCTCCTGCTCGCCGGCGCGCCGGATGTCGGCGCCGAAGCCGATGCCCTTGCGCCCGATCCGGCTCTCGATG
This sequence comes from Actinomycetota bacterium, assembly GCA_004366205.1. Classification (GTDB taxonomy): domain Bacteria; phylum Actinomycetota; class Acidimicrobiia; order Acidimicrobiales; family CADCSY01; genus SIRW01. The sequence goes on from ML178739.1 coordinate 33,266, forward strand.
ATCTTCTCGAGGCCGGCGAACGCGCCGCCGCACACGAACAGGATGTTCGTGGTGTCGATCTGGATGAACTCCTGGTGGGGGTGCTTGCGACCGCCCTGGGGCGGGACCGAGGCGGTCGTGCCCTCGAGGATCTTCAGCAGCGCCTGCTGCACGCCTTCGCCCGAGACGTCGCGGGTGATCGAGGGGTTCTCGCTCTTGCGGGCGATCTTGTCGATCTCGTCGATGTAGATGATGCCGGTCTCGGCCTTCTTGACGTCGTAGTCGGCGGCCTGGATGAGCTTGAGCAGGATGTTCTCGACGTCCTCCCCCACGTAGCCCGCCTCGGTGAGCGCGGTGGCGTCCGCGATGGCGAACGGCACGTTGAGCATCCGGGCGAGCGTCTGGGCGAGCAGCGTCTTGCCGCAGCCGGTGGGGCCGAGCAGCAGGATGTTGGACTTGGCCAGCTCGACCTCGGGGTCCACGGCGCCGAGCTGGATCCGCTTGTAGTGGTTGTAGACGGCGACGGAGATGATCTGCTTGGCGTGCTCCTGGCCCACGACGTAGTCGTCGAGGAAGGCGTGGATCTCACGGGGTCGGGGCAGCTGGTCGAACTGGAGCTCGGTGGTCTCGGACAGCTCCTCTTCGATGATCTCGTTGCACAGGTCGATGCACTCGTCGCAGATGTAGACGCCCGGCCCTGCGATGAGCTTGCGCACCTGCTTCTGCGACTTCCCGCAGAACGAGCACTTCAGCAGGTCGCCTCCGTCTCCGATCCTGGCCACTGTTCGCTCCCCCGGCCTTTCCGTCGTCCGTCGATGTGTCCCTGGGTCAGGCGATGGCCGCGGTGGTGGCGGCGACCTCGCGCCTGGCGATGACCTCGTCGATGATGCCGTATTCGCGGGCCTCGTCCGCGGACATCACGAAGTCGCGGTCGGTGTCCTTGCGGATCTTGTCGATGGGCTGGCCCGTGTGCTCGCTCAGGATCTGGTCGAGCATCTCCCGCATGCGCAGGATCTCCTTGGCCGCGAGCTCGATGTCGACGGCCTGCCCCATGGCCTGCCCCCACGGCTGGTGCAGCAGGATCCGGCAGTGGGGCACGGCCAGGCGCTTGCCCGGCGTGCCCGCCGCCAGCAGCACGGCGGCCGCCGACGCCGCCTGGCCGACGCAGATCGTGGAGATGTCGGGGCGGATGTACTGCATCGTGTCGTAGATCGCGAACAGCGCGGTGATGTCGCCGCCGGGGCTGTTGATGTAGATGTTCACGTCCTTGTCGGGGTTCTCCGACTCGAGGTGCAGCAGCTGGGCGCAGATCAGGTTGGCGACGGTGTCGTCGATGGGCGTGCCCAGGAAGATGATGTTGTCCCGCAGCAGGCGGGAGAACAGGTCGGTGGTGAACGTCCCCTTGGGCGTCTCGACGAGCACGCCGGGGTTGGGGATGTAGTCGAACGCCCGGAGGCCCCGCTCGCCACCGGCGAGGATCTCCTGCGTTCGGATCGGGTCGGTCATTCGGCCTCCTCCTCGGCGGGCTCCTCGGCCGGCTCCTCGGTCGACGATCCCTCGTCGCGAGGCACCTCGAGCTCGCTGCGATCGATGGGCTGGCCCTCGTCGTCGACGATCTCGACGTGCTCGATCAGCCACTCGAGCGCCTTGCCCTTCCTGATGTCCGAGCGTACCGCGGGCAGGAGGTCGTCGCGCTCGAGCTGCCGGCGGATCGCCGCGGGCTTCTCGCCGCTGCGCTCGGCCACCCGGGCGATCTCGCGGTCGAGGTCCTCCTCGGTGACCTCGATGTCCTCGGCGTCGGCGACCGCCCGCAGGGCCAGGTCGGCAAGCACGGCGCGGGTGGCGGTGGCGCGCAGCTCGTCGGTGAGCTCCTGCTGGTCGCGGCCGGTGGCGGCCAGGTACTGCTCGACGCTGGCCCCCTGGGCGGCGAGCCGTCGCACGAGGTCCTCGGCGCGGTGCGCCATCTCGGACTGCACGAGCGGCTCGGGGGCGTCCTCCTCGACGAGGTCGGTGACGGCCTCCACGACCTGGTCGCGCAGGATCATCTGCGCCTGCACCCGCTTGATCGTGAGGTAGCGACGCTCGATGTCGGCCCGCAGCTCGTCGAGGGTCTGGAGCTCCGACGCCTCGGCCGCCCACTCGTCGGTCGCCTCGGGCAGGCGCTGCTCCTTGACCTCCTTGACGAGGACCCGGAACGACAGGCCGTCCTCGTCGGGGTCGGGGTGCTGGGCGTCGAACTGGAGGATGTCGCCGGGCCTCGCGCCGCGCAGCTGGTCGTCGAGCTCGGGCACGACGCCGCCGCTGCCCACCTCGTAGAGGTAGTCGTCGGCGGTGAGCTGCTCGAGCGGCTCGCCGTGCTGGGAGCCCTGGATGTCGATCGAGACGTGGTCCCCGTCGCGCGCGGCCCGCTCGACGGTGACGAGCTCACCGTGCTGGGCGCGCATGCGGTCGATCTGGGCGTCGACCTCCTCGGCGGTCACGGTGGGCCGGGGCACGGTCACCCGCAGGTTTGCATAGCCCGGCACCGCGACCCGGGGGCGCACCTCGACCACGGCGTCGAAGGCGACGGCGCCGGCCTCCTCGCCGGCGGTGATGTCGACCTCGGGCGGGGCGATGGCGTCGACCTCGTGCTCGGTGATCGCCCGGGCGAGGTAGCCCGGAAGCGCCTCGCGCAGCGCCTCCTGGCGGGCGACCTCGGAGCCGATGCGGGCCTCGAGCACCCGCCGAGGCGCCTTGCCCGGCCGGAACCCGGGGATGCGGACCTCGCGGGCGATGCGGCGGAAGGCGTCGTCGACGGCCCGTTCGAACTCGGCCTCGTCGACCTCGACGCTGAGCTTGACCTTGTTGCCCTCGAGGGACTCGACGCTCGTCCTCACAGGACGGGCAGTGTACCGGTGGCCCCCGACGGCTCCGCCATCGTCCCTCGCCTTCCCACCCCAGCGCTCCTGTGGCCGACACCGTGGGGGCAGGCGGCCGCTACCGTTTCCCCGGACAACCGGGGAGTGGCCCAGTCTGGTAGGGCAGGCTGGCATTGTGGGGGCAGGCGGCCGCTACCGTTTCCCCGGACAACCGGGGAGTGGCCCAGTCTGGTAGGGCTCCTGCTTTGGGGGCAGGCGGTCGCGGGTTCGAATCCCGCCTCCCCGACCGCCGTTCGACACAGCTGCGTGCGGGGCCACGCACGCAGCCGGTTCGTCCGGTCCGGACCGGTTTCAGGATCCACCCGGCCCGGCCGCTAGCGTGCTACAAACCCAGCGGGTGTAGCTCAACGGTAGAGCCCCAGCCTTCCAAGCTGGTGACGCGGGTTCGACTCCCGTCACCCGCTCCACGTACTCCGACGTCGACCCCCCGTACGAGGACCTGATGCAACCCAGCCCGGGGATCCGCAACGCGCTGGCGGTGTTGATCGCGCTGCTGCTGCTGGCCGGTGTGGCGCTGGCCGCCCTGCAGCCCGACTGGGTCACCGGCGACGACGACGACGTCGTCGCTCCGGCGCCGGTGACGACGACCACGACCACCGCCGCCCCGCCCGACGAGCCGGCGCCGGACGAGCCGCCCCCGGACGAGCCGCCCCCGGACGACGAGCCGCCCGACGCCGAGCCGCCGCCCACGGCCGCGCCGCCCACGCGGCCCCCGACGGGGATGGACACGCCGGGCGTGGCCCGACCGGTCGACGGGCTCGCCGACACCGGCGGTGGGCCCCTGGCCGTGGCGGGCCTCGGCGCCCTCGCCCTCGGCCTCGCCGCCCGCCGCACCGCCGGCCGCGCGCGACCGGCGGCCCCCACCCGCGGCTGACGCGCCGGACGGGGTGGAGTCGCGAGCCGCTGGCTCTGGTAGGACACAGGCCGTGGCCGACGTGGAGGTCGTCGAGTACACCGACCCGGGTTGCTCCTGGGCCTGGGGGACCGAGCCCAAGCGCCGGCTGCTCCGGTGGCGCCACGGCGACCGCCTCGCCTGGCGGCGGGTGATGGGCGGTCTGGTCGGCGACATGGGCAACTACCTCGACGGCTTCGACCCCGAGGCCGAGGCGCCTCGCATGGCCCGCTACTGGGCGAAGGTCGGCGCCACCACGGGGATGCCGCACCCCGCCCGGCTGCGCTGGATGTACCGCTCGACCGAACCGGCCGGGCGCGCCGTCAAGGCCGCGGAGCGCCAGGGGGACGACGTCGCTGAGCGGGTGCTGCGCCGGCTGCGGGAGGCCACGTTCGTGATCGGCGAGCCTCCCGATGACCAGGACCGCATCCTCGCCGCCGTGGCCGGCGTGCCCGGCCTCGACCGTGACCGCCTCGCCGCCGACCTCGCCAGCCCCGAGGTGGATGCGGCGTTCCGGGCCGACTGGGAGGAGACCCGCCGGCCCAACGACCACGTGCTCCACCACGAGGCCGACGCCGAGGGCGGCGGCCGGGCGAAGCACACCGAGGGCCACTGGCGCTACGTCTTCCCGACGCTGATCGTGCGCGGGCCCCAGGGCGAGGTCACCGTCGCCGGCTGGAAGCCCCTCGGCGACTACCTGGCGGCGCTCGAGGCCGTGGCGCCGGGCGTGACCGCCGGCGCGCCGGCCGATCCCTCACCGGCGCAGGTGCTCGACGGCTGGGGCTCCGCGGCCGAGGCCGAGCTCGCCCTCCTCTGCGGCACCACCACACCGCCGCCTGATGCCGTCCCGCTCGACGGTGGCGGCGGCGTCCTGTGGCTCTCGCCGGTCGAGGCCGAGGCGCGCGGGGTGCACCGGTGAGCGCGCCGGACGGCCCCGACGGGGACCTCGCCGGCGGCAGGGCCGCCGGCCGGTCGGGGTCCGAACCCAGCGTGTGGTCGGTCGGCGCCGGGGCGGTGGGCGGGAGCGTCGCGGCCCGGCTGCGCGCTGCCGGCGTCCATCCGGTGGTGGTCGACACCGACGCCGAGCACGTCGCCCGGCTGGTCCACCCCGGCCTCCGGCTGGTCGAGCCCGACGGCGCCGACGCCACGATCCCGCTCGACGCCCGCCTCCCCGACGCCGGGCCCGGGCCGGGCGAGCGCTGTGACCTGCTCCTGCTGGCCGTCCGGTCCCACGCCACGGACGCCGCGCTGGCCCCCTACGCGGGCCAGGCCGGAGACGTGGTGTCGCTCCAGAACGGCCTGAACGAGGAGCGCATCGCCGAGCTGGTCGGCCCGGCCCGCACGATCGGCGCCGTCGTGGGGTTCGGCGCCACCTGGCTCCGACCCGGCGAGGTCGAGCTGACCTCGGGCGGCGGCATCACGATCGGGCGGCTCGACGGCACCGTCGACGACCGGCTCGAGGCCGCCCGGGCGGTGCTCGATCGGGCCTTTCCGACGCGGATCACCCGGAACGTCACCGGCGCGTTGTGGGGCAAGGTGCTCGTCAACTCGATGACCGTGCTGGGCGCGCTCGGCGGGATGCTGACCGGTGCGCTGCTCGGCGGCGCCGACCGGCGCCGGATCGTCCACGCCGTGGTCTCCGAGGGCGCCGCCGTGGCCCACGCCGAGGGTGTGGTGCTGACCGACGTGCTCGGGGCCGATCCCACGCTCGTCGCCACCCGCCGCCACGGCTGGACCGAGGCGCTCGACGCGTCGCTCGATCGCATCGCCGAGCACTTCGGCCAGGTCCGCTCGGTGACCTGGCGGGACCTGGAGCTGGGCCGGCCCACCGAGATCGACGCCGTCACCGGCGAGATCGTCCGCCGGGCGGCCTCCCACGCCATCGACGTGCCCGCCAACGCCGCCGCCCTCGCCCTGTTGCGCGAGTGCGAGGCGGGCGAGCGGCGCCCCGACCCGGCCAACCTGGACGTCCTGGCCCGGCGCGCCGGGCTGGCGTGATCCGGGAGGCGGGCCCGCCGGACGGTCCGGCGCTGGCCAGCCTGCTCCGGCGCTCGCCGCAGGCGGGCCGGCTGGTGCTCGCCCAGGACCGCACCCCCGACTTCTTCGCCCGCCGGCGCCAGCTCGACGACCACGTCACCCTGCTCGCCGAGGGCCCGGGCGGGCCTGATGCCACCGCCACGGTGGGCACCAAGCTCGTCGAGGTCGACGGTCGCCCGGTCACGGCCGCCTACGTGCTCGACGTCGCCGTCGCCGCCGAGGCCCGGCGGCGCGGACGGGCCCGCGCCCTGCTCGAGGCCTGCCACACCTGGGCCGAGGCGCGCGGCGCCGAGATCGCCTACGCCCACGTCATGGCGGGCAACGAACCGTCGCTGGGCACGTTCGGCCGATCGGGGTACCGGGTCGCGACCGGCGTGCGGGTGGCCGTGGCCCTCCCCCGAGGCCGCGGCCGGCCCCCCGGCGGTGCGCGCCCGGCGTCGCAGTGGAGCGACGGCGAGTGGGACCGGGCGGCGGGTCTGCTCGCGAGCGCGGGCGCAGGCCACGACCTGCGCCGCGTGCTCGACGGGCCCGGGCTGCGGGCCCTGTGGACCCGGCTCGCGGGCTGGGACCCCGCCACGGTGTGGTGCACGGACCGGGCCGTGCTCGGCCTGTGGGACCACTCGGCCGTCTCCCGGGCGGAGCTCGTCGAACCCCTGCCCCTCGACGCCCGGGTCCTGCGGGCGGTGACGGCCGGCCTCGGGCGTGCGCGCCTCCGCCTGCCGCTGGTGCCCGACCTCGGCCGGCCGCTCCACTACGGGGTCACGCTCGGCGGCGCCGGCGACCCCCACGACCTCGGCGTGCTGCTCCGGGCCGCCCTGGCCGCAGCCCGGGCGCGCGGGCTGCACGTGGTGATGATGCCGAGCGACGCCCGCCGCCGGCCGCGGTGGGTCCGGCGGCTGGCGGTGGCGAGCGACCACCTGCACGTCGTGGTGCGGCCCCTCAGCGGGTCGGCTGCGGCTGGGGCGCTGGGCCGGCGGCCGCTGTGGCCCGACCCCCTCGACCTGTAGCCCGGGCCGCGAGCCAGAGGGTCGCGACCCACGCCGCGCTCAGCACCACGATCAGGCTGTAGACGACCCGGGAGAACCAGCCGAGCTCGTCGTCGGCCTCCCGCTGCAGGTACTGCTGCTCGTGCACGAAGGGCACGGTGCGGTCCTCGGCGGGGACGGCTTCGAGCCCGTACTCGGGGTCGGCGGGCAGGCGCACGGCCACCGCCATCATCTCGGCGCCGCGGTGCAGGCGGACGAGGCTCTTGGCCCAGCCCGAGAGCAGCAGCGGCTCGCCCGACGTGTAGCGCCCCGGGCCCACCTGCTCGAGGTGCCGGATCGTGCGCCCGCCCCACTGCCAGGAACCGACCGTGAACCAGCGGGCGCCCTCGGCGGCGTCGGGCGGGTCGAGCTCGACGTGCACGACGGCATGGTCCTCGGTCACCCAGTCGAGGGTGACGGCGGCGGTGACGTCGCCGACCTGGCGCGGCGCGGGGATGGCGAGGGCCACGAGCACGCCGGCGAGGGCGAGGCCGGCGGCAGCGACGGGGATCGGCCGGCGCCCGGGATCGCCGCTGATGGCGGCGCCCAGCCCCGTGCCGATGACGGCGGCGGCGAGCGCGGCGACCGCCCCGACGAGCACGGCCTCGGGCAGGAGGGCGGTGGTCCACGGCTGGTGGGCGCCGGTGTTCCAGGCCCACTCGACGGCGAGCCCGAGCGTGACGACGCCGAGGCCTGACAGCAGGGCGAAGCGGAGGCGGCGCTCGGTTCCGGCGAGCCGGGCGACGAGCTCGACGGCGACGGCCGAGCCCACATACACCGCCCCGGCCCGGGTCTCGACGGGATCGCCGCCGCCGAAGAGGTCGCCGGTCTGGAAGGCGAGGAGCACAGCGACCACGCCGAGCGACCAGAACGGGCCGTGCACGAGGCGGATGAGGGTGAGGGCCAGCCCGGCGGCCAGGCACACGAGCACCGGGTGGTAGAGCTGCTGCCACTGGGGGACGCCGAAGCTGAACTCGCCCTGCACGCTCGACAGGCCCTGCAGGGTGAGGGCGGCGGCGACGAGGTGCAGGCCCCGGCCCCAGCCGCCCCGGGGGCGGACGCCGGCGTCGGCCAGCACCAGCCAGGAGGCCAGCCCGCTGAAGGACGCACCCAGGATCATGATGAGGTGCGGCGGGCTCCACATGGTGACGTCGGTCCCGTACTGGCGGTGCCACAGCTCGTCGATGGGGAACCCGATGAGGGCGGCGAAGCCGAGCACGCCGAGGGGCACCGTGGACCACGGGACCCGCAGGCCCCCGAGGCGCAGGGCCGTGTCCCGCCGCTCGAACGTGGCGACGACGATCCCCACCACCGGGGCCGCGGCGATCATGCAGAGCCCCACGAAGATCGCCGTGTGGGGGGCGGTGAACAGGACCTCGTCGCGCCCGTAGGCCACGTGGTAGGCGACGTCGGTGTAGAAGCCGTAGCCGGCGACGGCGAGGCCGTAGACGCTGAACAGCAGCGTCGAGGCGGCCCAGCCGGGGACCCCGGTGACCCGCTCGAGGGCGGCCGGCACCGCCAGCAGCGGTCGTTCGTGCCGGCCCAGCACCGCCAGGAGCACGAGCAGGGCGGCGAAGACCGCCCCGAACGCCCACAGCGGCCACCAGGCCGCCAGGGCGCTGCCGGCCGGGCCGTCGACGGCGGGCTGGTCGAGGGCGGCGAACAGGCGCGGCGGCATGCCCGCAGCATACTGTTACCGATGGTAACTTACAAGACCCCTGCAACGACCATGGTCGACGTCCGCGCCCCCGGCAGGATTCGAACCTGCGACCCTCGGATTAGAAGTCCGCTGCTCTGTCCCCTGAGCTACGGGGGCGGGTCGCTCCACGGTACCCAGGGATGGACCGGGCGGTGGTCTACGCCCGAGCGGCCTCGGCGTCGGCGACGGCCGCCTCGAGCGCCTCGAAGTCGGGCTTCTGCACCACCGCGGCGGCGCCGGCGTCGAGCAGGGCCCGGCGCTCGAGCTCGTCGTGGGCGAACGCGGTGAAGACGATGGTGGTGGCCTCGGCGCGCGCCTCGGAGATGGCCCGCAGCACCTCGGCGCCCGTGGAGCCGGGAAGGCTGAGGTCGAGGACGAGCAGCTCGGCCCCGAAGCGGGTCACCAGCTCGACGGCGTCGGTGCCGTAGGCGGTCTCGGCGATCACCTCGTGGCCCCGCTCCTCGAGCAGGCGGCTGATGACCGTCCGCAGCACCTCGTCGTCGTCGCAGATCACCGCGCGCACCGCTCTCCTCTCGTCGGGGTCATCATGGCATCGGCCAGACTCGCAGCCGTACCCGACCAGAACCAGACGGAGGAGCCGTGCCCGAGCTGTCGATGGGCCGTGCGCTGGGATGGCTCGCCGAGCGGGATCCCGACCGCCCGGCGGTCACCGACCACGAGCGCACGGTGACGAGAGCCAAGCTCGAGCGGCGCACGAACCGCCTCGCCCGGGCGTACGCCGGGCTCGGCGTCGGCCAGGACGACCTCGTCACCATCGCCCTGCCGAACAGCGTCGAGTTCTACGAGGCGACGGTGGCGTGCTGGAAGCTCGGCGCCACGCCGCAGCCGGTGTCGGCCCGGCTGCCCCGCGCCGAGCGGGAGGCGATCGTCGAGCTCGCCGACCCGCCCCTCGTCGTGGGCGTCGAGCCCCGCGACCACCCCGGCCGGGCGACGGTGCCGCCCGGCTGGGAGCCGCCCGCCGAGCTGGCCGACGGCCCGCTCCCCGACGACCGCGTCGCCCGGGCCTGGAAGGCGCCGACCTCGGGCGGCAGCACCGGCCGGCCGAAGATCATCGTCGCCGGCCAGCCCGCCGTCATCGACCCGACGCAGCCGCCGGTGCGCGGTGGCCGCCCGGACGGCTGCCAGCTCGTGCCCGGACCCCTGTACCACAACGCGCCGTTCGCCTTCTCGACCCGGGCGCTGCTCTCGGGCAACCACCTGGTGGTGATGCCGCGCTTTCACGCCGAGGAGGCGCTGGCGCTGATCGAGCGCCACCGGGTCGACTGGACGCTGCTGGTCCCGACGATGATGCACCGCATCTGGCGGCTCGACCCCGAGGTGCGCGACCGCTACGACCTGTCGTCGCTCCAGGCGATCCTGCACCTGGCCGCGCCGTGCCCGGCGTGGCTGAAGGAAGCGTGGATCGGCTGGCTCGGTGCGGAGCGGGTGCACGAGCTCTACGCCGGCACCGAGGCCCAGGGCGTCACGTGGATCACCGGCACCGAGTGGCTCGAGCACCGGGGATCGGTCGGGCGCCCCGTGGGCTCGGAGATGAAGATCCTCGACCCCGAGGGCAACGAGCTCCCGCCCGGCGAGGTGGGCGAGGTGTTCATGCGGCCCGCCAGCGGGCCGGGCACGACCTACCGCTACATCGGCGCCGAGGCCCGCGAGCGTGACGGCTGGGAGTCCCTCGGCGACATGGGCTGGATGGACGAGGACGGGTACCTGTACCTGTCGGACCGGCGCACCGACATGATCCTGTCCGGTGGCGCCAACGTGTACCCGGCCGAGGTCGAGGCCGCGCTCGACGCCCACCCGGGGGTGGCGTCGAGCGCGGTCATCGGCCTGCCCGACGAGGACCTCGGCCAGCGGGTCCATGCCATCCTCCAGGCCGCCGGGGACCTCGACCTCGACGACCTGCGGGCCCACCTCGCCGGCCGCCTCGCCCGCTACAAGCTCCCCCGCACCTTCGAGGTCGTGGACGAGCCGCTCCGGGACGACGCCGGCAAGGTGCGCCGCTCGGCGCTGCGCGAGGAGCGGCTGGCAGGCTCCTGCCGGCGGAGATCCGAGTACGGAGCCGGCGAACGGCCTGTGTAGGATTGAGGCTCCCGTGCCGCTCCGGTGGCACCCATGGTGGCCGTAGCTCAGTCCGGTTAGAGCGCCAGGTTGTGGCCCTGGAGGTCGGGGGTTCAAGTCCCCTCGGTCACCCCACGAGCCGTACGCGGCTCGGATCGCGCCTCTAGCTCAACGGCAGAGCAACGGACTCTTAATCCGCAGGTTCTGGGTTCGAATCCCAGGGGGCGCACCAGGGGCCGGTGGACCCGGCGCCGCGGTCGAGGTGCCTACGCCTCGAACAGCGCGTTGAAGCGGGCGGCTGCCGGCACCGAGTCGACCGCGAAGGACACGTGCCCCACCGGCACCGCGTCCCCGACCGCATCGGCCACCCGGGCCGCATCGGCCAGCTCGAAGCCGCCACACAGCTCGATCAGCGCGACCCCCTCCTCCTCGACCAGCCGGCGAGCCGTGCCGGGCGCCTCGGCCGGCGACGGGACCGGCACCAGGATCGTGCGTTGCCCGGCCCGTTCGACGACCACCCGGTCGGTCGCCGGGTCGGTCCCGTCGTGCAGGAACAGGTACGCCCACCGGATGGTCATGGTTCGCCTCCGATCTTCTCGTCGCCGGATCAGGCCAGAACGAAGGTAGAACTTCAACTTCACTTGAGGTCAAGGCATCGGGGCGCTCAGCGGGGAAGGCGCACCGTGAACGTGGTGCGGCCGGGCTCCGAGTGGAGGTCGACCGCCCCGCCGTGGGCGGTGACGACCCGGTACACGGTGTCGAGGCCGAGGCCGGTGCCCTCACCGACGTCCTTGGTGGTGAAGAACGGCTCGAAGACCCGTGCCTGCGCGTCCGGGGGGATGCCGGGCCCGTCGTCCTCCACCTCGACGAGGACGGCGCCGGGCTCGGACCGCGCCCGGACCACGATGCGGCCCCGCTCGCCGACCGCGTCGAGGGCGTTGTCGAGCAGGTTGGCCCACACCTGGTTCAGCTCGGCGCCGGCGCCCTCGAGCGGCGGCAGGTCGCGCTCGAGGTCCCGGACGATCTCCACGTCCGACGGGACGCGATGGGCGAGCACGGTCAGCGTGACCTCGAGGCCCTCGCGCACGTCGACGGACTGGATCGGGGCCTGGTCCCGGAACGAGAAGGACTTCACCGCCGCGACCAGCTCGGACATCCGGTTCGTGGCGACCGCCACTCGTTCGAGCAGGCGGGCGACCGCCGACTCGGCGTCGAGCAGCGCCACGACGGGCTCCACGGCCTCGATGCCGAGCCGGGCGACCAGCGCCTCGATCCACGCCACGTCCACGCCCGCGACGCTCAGGCTCGCGGCCCGGGCGTGCGCCTCGGGCACGCCCCGAGCGTCCAGCCAGGCAGCCAGGGCCTCCTCGCGATCGCTCAGCTCGAGCGCCTGGGGCGGCGACTGGGTGTCGGCCGCGGCGCGCTCGCGCAGCTCGAGCCCCGCCCGATCGAGTGCGTCCGGGTCGAGGTGCGCGGTGGCCCGCACGGCGCCGCGCAGGGCGTCGACCGCACCGCCGAGCTGGGCGGCGGCGCGAGCGGCGGCCGACGCCGGGTTGTTCAGCTCGTGGGCGAGGCCGGCGGAGAGCTTCCCGAGCGACGCCAGCTTCTCCTGCTGGTCGAGCAGCGCCTGGAGCCGCTGGGCTCGCGCCTGGACCCCGAGGAGCAGGTGGCGGGCGATGGGGATCCCACCGGCGAGCATCTCGCGCATCACCGGGTCGGGGATCCGCAGGACCCGGCTGGTGCGGCCGGCCCGGGCCCCGATGATCGGGGCGTCGTCGACGAACGGGATGGCCCCGGCGTAGGCGCCGAGGGCCTCGGACTCGGCGGTCACGACCTCGCGGCCACCCTGCTCGACCAGCACCTCGAGCCGCCCGTCGAGCAGGACGAAGAAGCCCGGCTCTCGATCGCCCGGGGCGAACAAGCGGGTGCCCCCGGCCACCACCTGCTCCTCGGAGCGGTCCACGACCCAGCGGATCTGCTCGGGCGTGCACCACTCGAACAGGATCGCTCCCTGGAGGCGGCGCACGAGTTCGTCGGCGCCCCACGCCTCGTCTCGCGGCGGTCCGGTCGCCTCGCTCACGTCACAGCTGGAGGTAGGCGTGCACGAGCTGCACGGCGGTGGAGCCCTCGCCCACGGCGGCGGCGACGCGCTTGGTCGACCCGGAGCGGACGTCGCCGGCGGCGAACACGCCCGGAAGGCTGGTCTCGAGGAGGAACGGGTCGCGCTCGAGCCCCCAGCGGCCGCGCTCGACCGTGTCGGGGCCGGTGACGACGAACCCGCGGTCGTCGCGCTCGACCTTGCCGGCGAGCCACTCGGTGTGGGGCTCTGCGCCGATGAAGGCGAACAGGGCGGCGCAGGCGAGGTCCTCGCTGGTGCCGTCCACGGAGCGCACGACCGCTCGCTCGAGGTGGCCGTCGCCCGTGAGCGACTCGACGGACGCGCCGAGGCGGACCCGGATGTTCGGCTGGGCCCGGATGCGCTCGACGAGGTAGGCGGACATGCGCGCCTCCAGACGGTCGCTTCGGACGAGCATCGTCACCGACGCGGCCTCGCCCGCCAGGTGCAGCGCCGCCTGGCCCGCCGAGTTGGCCCCGCCCACCACGACGACGTCGAGGCCGGTGCACACGGCGGCGTCGGCGGGCGAGGCGCCGTAGTAGACCCCCGCGCCCGTGAGCTGCTCGGCGCCGGCGGCGCTGAGGCGGCGGTAGTCGACGCCGGTGGCCAGGATGACGGCCCCGGCCGTGAGCACCGAGCCGTCCCGCAGGTGGACCGTGCGAAAGGGGTCCTGCCGGTCGAGGCGGCACACCTCGGCGGGCGCGACCACCTCGGCGCCGAAGCGGCGGGCCTGGGCCAGGGCGCGGCGGGCGAGGTCGGCCCCGGAGAGGCCCCGCGGGAAGCCGAGGTAGTTCTCGATGCGAGAGCTGGTGCCGGCCTGCCCCCCGGGTGCGTCGCGGTCGAGCAGCGTGGTCGTCAACCCCTCGGAGGCGCCGTAGACGGCGGCCGCCAGCCCGGCCGGCCCTGCCCCCACGACAACGAGGTCGAAGAACTCCGTCGCCGAGCGGGTGCGGATGCCCAGGGCCTCCGCCAGCTCGTCGGTGCCCGGGGCGGCCAGCACGCTGCCGTCCTCGAGCACCACCAGGGGGAGGCCGCCGCCGGGGGCGGCGCGGGCCAGCCGCCGCCCCTCGCCGCGCTCCACGTCGAGCCACTCGAAGGGGACCTGGTGGCGGGCGAGGAAGCGGCGCACGCCGTGCGAGGCGGGCTCCCAGCGGGCTCCGATCACACGGATCCCGCCGGTGGCGGCCGGGCGGTGGGACTGCCAGTCGGCCAGCAAGTCGTCCAGGACGGGGTAGAGGCGCTCCTCGGGCGGGTGCCAGGGCTTGAGCACGTAGTGGTCGAGGTCCACCTCGTTGATGGCGGCGATGGCCGCCTCGGTGTCGGCGTACGCCGTCAGCAGGACGCGCTTGGCTCCGGGGTGCAGGGCGAGCGACTCGGCGAGCAGCTCGACGCCCGTCATGGCCGGCATGCGCTGGTCCACCAGCAGCAGCGCCACCGGTGCCCCCCGCCGGGCCAGCTCCCGCAGGGCGTCGAGGGCGGTGGGGCCCGACTCGGCACGCACGATCCGGTAGTCCCCCGCGTAGCGCCGGCGCAGGTCGTCGGCGACGGCGTCGAGGACCTGGGGGTCGTCGTCGACGGTGAGGATGGCGGGCCGGCCCGCGGTCGGCGGCGTCGACGCGGTGGACCCGCCGCCGCGCTCCCCTGTCACCATGGCGGTGCCTTCCTAGCACGCTTCCAGCTCGGCGCGTCGGCGTCCCCGGCGGACCGCCCTTGACAGTTACCCCCGGTAACGTTACCGTGGGTAACATGCTGGGTCAGATGATCGCGCTCCAAGGGGACTTCGGCCCCGGCGGCGAGGCGAGCGGCAGCAGCCTCGCCAGCTGGTCGCCGCTCGTCACGCTCCTCACCGGCTTCGCCGCCGTCGTCCTGCTCCTGTTCGTGTTCGGACGGGCCCCTGCCGGCACCAGGGGCCGCCTCGAGCAGATCCTCCTCCGGCCGGCCGGCGGGCTCGAGCGGGTGACCGGCATCCCGGGGTGGGCGGCCGCCACCGTCGGCACCGCCCTGTTCGGCCTGCTCGTGGCGGGTCAGGGCTTCTACTCCGACGTGGCATGGCACATCGCCCTGGGGCGCGACGACCAGCTGTTCACGGCGCCCCACACCGCCATCGTGATCGGCCTCGGCCTGATCGCGCTGGCCGCGCTGCTCGGCATCCTGTTCGCCACGCTCGGCCGCACCGAGGTCGGGTTCCGCCTCGGCGGCCTGCGCGTGCCGTGGTCGACGCTGCCCCTCGGCGCGCTCGGGTTCGCCGCCGTCGCCGGGTTCGCCATCGACGAGGTGTGGCACAGCGAGTTCGGGGTGGACGTCACCATGTGGAGCCCGCCCCACATGATCATGATCCTGGGCGCCTCCTTCACCGGCCTCGCCGCCTGGCTCGTGCTGGCCGAGGCCCGCGTGCCGGCGCGCGGCTCGGCGTGGCGGCGCGGCGTCCACGTGGTCGCCGGGTGGCTGACGCTGCAAGGCCTGGCGGCGTCACAGGGCGAGTTCGCGTTCGGCGTCCCCCAGTTCCAGCAGCTGTTCCACCCGGTGCTCGTCATGCTCGCCGGCGGGTTCGCCTTCGTGGCCATCCGCCTCGTGCACGGCCGGGGCTGGGCCCTCGGCATCGCCGTGGGCTCGGTCGCGCTCAACGCCGCCGGCCTGCTCAGCTTCGCCGGGGAGGGCGCCACCACCGGGCCCGTGCCCACCCGCGAGGGCGGGATCTACCTGGCCACCGCGCTCGCCGTCGAGCTGGCGGCGTGGCTGTTCGGGACCGAGCGCCGGCTGCGCTTCGCCCTGGCGTCGGGGGCCGGCGTCGGCACGATCGGCCTCGCCGGCGAGTGGGCCTACAACGCCGAGTGGGCGCTGTCCGGCGGCGCCTACCAGCCGTGGCGCACGGCGCTGCTACCCGACGCCCTCGTCCTCGGCCTGGTCGCCGCCGTCGCCGCGTCGGTGCTCGGCGCCGCCTTCGCTGGCGCCGTGAACCGCGAGGGTGCGGGCCGGGGGATCCCCGCGGCCGCCCTCGCGGCGGCGGGCATCGCCGCCTTCGCCACCGTCGCGCTGCCGATGCCCCGTCCCGCCGGTGACGTCTCGGCCGATATGGCCCTCGAGCAGGTCGACGAGGACAACGTGATCGTGACCATGGTCCTCGACCCGCCCGACGCCGCCGAGGGTGCCCGCTGGTTCCAGGCCATCAACTGGCAGGGCGGGGAGCTGCGCCTCGCCGAGATGGAGGCGGTCGCACCCGGCGTCTACCGGTCCTCCGAGCCGGTGATGGTCACGGGCCGGGGCAAGACCATGGTGCGACTGCACCGGGGCGCAGAGATGATGGCCTTCCCGGTGCGCATGCCCGAGGACCCCGAGATCGGCGAGCCCGAGATCCCCGCGGTCGACCGGAGCCAGCCCTTCGTCACCGAGCAGCAGTTCCTGCTGCGCGAGCAGCAGGAGGGCCGGGCGTGGCTGTCGTGGTCGGTCCACACGCTGTTCTTCCTGATCGCCGCCACGTGGATCGTGGCGTTCGTGGTGGCGAGCCGCCGGATCAGCCCGCCGGGCCCCGGCGCTCGCCGGGAGCCCCTCCCGGTGAGCGCCCGCTGAGCACCGCGTGCGGTCGGGCTCAGGCGCGCAGCGCCTCGACGATCTGGGCCAGGTCCGACGCGGGGATGCGACCGGTCATGCGGGCGACGAGGTTGCCGTCGGCGTCCACGAACGCCCACGCCGGGAACGCCTGGAGCCCGTAGGCGGCAAGGGCGCTGCTCGCCTCGTCGTCGCGCAGCACGGGCGCGCTCCAGCCCTCCCGCTCGAACCAGCGCGACGGCGGGTAGTTCGGCCGGCGGCTGTCGACGCCGGTGGCGACGGCGACGATGCGGACCCCGTCGGGGGGGCCTTCGCCGTCGAGCCAGGCCTGCACCTCGGTGATCTCGTCCTGGCACACCGGGCACCAGTGGGCGAGGAACAGGACCACCGTCGGCTCGCCGGCGCCGAGGAGCTGCACGGTGGCGCCGTCGTAGTCCTGGCCCGTGACCGCCGGCGCGGGTCGGCCGGCGGCCGGGTCGGGCTGACCCTGCTGCCAGACCGGCAGGGGGTCGCCGGTGATCGTGACCGGCGCGGTCTCGTCGGCCTCCGCCGGCCGGTGGGCGGTGCCGCCGCGCCCGACGAGGACGACCGTCACGATGCCCGCCAGTACGACCACGGCCACCACCACGGCGAAGAGGGGAACCCGGCTGGGCTGGCCCGGAGCGGCCTGGCGGGCCCGGCGGCGCTGGGCGGCGCGGTCAGCCATGGGCTGCGTGGGAGCGGGCGACGCCGAGGAGGACGGCGATGAACGTGAACGCGACGAGGGCCATGACCGGCAAGGTTACGAAGCCGAGCTCGGTGAACCACACCAGGGTGCAGGGCACGTCAGCCGAGCAGGCGCCCACGTCGAGCGCCGGGACCCGCTCCAGGGCGACGTGGTACGCCGAGATCGCCCCGGTGAGCGCGCACACCGGCCACACGTACACGGCCACCCCCGGGTCCCGGCGCAGGGCGGCCACGAGCAGGACGACCGCCAGCGGGTACATGCCGATCCGCTGGTACCAGCACAGCACGCAGGGCAGGAAGCCCGCCACCTCCGAGAAGTACAGGCTGCCACCGGTCGCGACGAGGGCCACCAGCCAGGCGAGCCACAGGGCGGACGGGCCCAGGTGGGCCCGGAGCTGCGTCCACGGCGCAGCGCGCCCGGTGCGGGCGGCGAGCCAGGCGCCGGTGATCGCCACCACCGCGACGATGCTGGCGATCGTCAGCATCGAGAAGAACACGGCGGCGGCGCGGGTGCCCACAGGCCCAACCGTACCGGCGCGCCCGGCGGCCCCGGCCGAGCGGCGATGATGGATCGGCCCGCCGACCGGAAGGGAGAGACGTGAACCGACGAGGACCGGCACGACCCGCGGCGGTCGCGCTGCTGATCGCCACGCTCGCGCTGGTCGCCTTCGCCGCAGGCGCACCGCCTGCGTCCGCCCACGCGGTGCTGTTGGGGTCCAGCCCGACCGACGGCGAGGTGCTCACCGAGCGACCCGGCGAGGTCGTGCTGCGGTTCAACGAGCCCGTCGACCTCCCGCCGGGCGCGATCGTGGTCCTCGACCCCGCCGAGGCGCGCTGGGACGAGGGGGCGCCGGGACGGGTCGACGACGACCGCCGCACGGCCCGCGTGGCCCTCGGCGACCTGCCCGCGGGCACCTACCTGGTCAGCTGGCAGGTCATCTCCGCCGACGGCCACCCGCTCCGGGGCAGCTTCACCTTCCGCTACGACCCGCCCGCACCCGAGCCCGAACCGGAACCGGAACCCGAGCCCGCACCCCCCGCCGGCGACCCCGGGGCACCGGCCACCGGGCTCGACGACCCGGCCATCGAGCTCGACGACGACGCCCTGGCCGCCCTCGAGGCCCGGGCGCGGGCCGGCGCCGACACCAGCGTCGGCGTGCTGGCCGGCCTGAGCCGGTTCGCGGTGTACGCCGGGACCCTGCTGCTCGTCGGCTCGGTGGCCTTCCTCGTGGCGCTGTGGCCCGCCGGCCGGGCGGCGCGGCGCAGCTGGCACCTGGTGTGGGGCGCGTGGGCGGCGACGGTGGCCGGAAGCATCGGCATCGTGGCGATGAACGGGCCCGCCATGGTCGCGGGCGGGCTCAGCGACGTCCTCGACGTCGAGCTGCTGCGGGCCACGCTCGAGACCCGCTCGGGCTCGTTCTGGGGCGCCCGGCTGCTGCTGCTGGTGCTCGCCGCGCCCCTGCTGCACACCCTCCAGGCCCGCGATCCGCAGGACGATCTCCCCCTGTGGTGGTGGGGGGTGGCCACCGCGGTCGGCGCCGGCCTCCTCGCCGTGCCCGCCCTCTCGGGCCATGCCGTGTCCGGCCGCTGGGTCCGCCTCGCCGTCCCCGCCGACATCGTGCACCTGGGCGCGGCGGCCGTGTGGCTGGGCGGGCTCACCCTGTTGGGCGCCGTCGCGCTGCGGGTCGAGCGGGGCGACGAGGCGCGGGCGCTGCTCGTGCGGTTCTCGACGCTCGCCACCTGGTGCATCGCCGCGGTGGTCGCCACCGGGGCGTTCCAGTCGTGGCGGCAGGTGGGCTCGCTCGACGGGCTGACCTCTACGGCGTACGGCCGCCTGCTCCTGGCGAAGCTCGCCGTGTTCGCCGGTGTGCTGGCGGTGGCGGCCTACAACAACCGGCGGGTCCGCCGGCTGGCACCCGCCGCGCCCCGGCGGGAACCCCTCCCCGTGAGCGCCGCGCCGGCCGGGTCCGCCGCCGCCTCGACCCCCGGCGAGGAGGCGGTGCGACGGGCGGCGTGGCTGGAGGTCGGGCTCGCCGTCGGGGTGCTGGCGGTCACCGCGGCGCTCGTGAACGCCGTGCCGGCCCGGGCCGAGGCGGCGCTCCCGGTCGAGCGCACGCTGCGGGCGGAGGAGGTCGTCGTCGATCTGGTCGTGATCCCCGCCCGCACGGGCGTGAACGAGCTCCACTTCTACGCCCTGGAGCCGCGGGGCGGTCCTCTGGACGTCGAGGCGCTGACCGCGACGATCGACCTGCCCGCCGAGGGGCTCGGCCCCCTCGACGTGCCCATCTCGCCCATCCCACTGGGTCCCGGGCACTACATGGCCCGGGCGGCCGAGATCCCCGAGGCCGGCACCTGGCGGCTGGAGGTCACCGTCGAGCTGCGCACCGGCGAGGTCGTCCGCCTGAGGACCGACCTCCCCGTCCGCCGGTGACCCCGACCCGGCCGGCGCCCGCCCGGCGCCCAGCCCGCCTCCCCTCGCCCGCCGCGCACCGCGGCGCCGGCGCGGCCGTGGCCACCGTGCTGCTGGCCCTGCTGCTCGTCGCCGGACCCCTCGCCGAGGTGGCCGGGGCGGTGCCGGCCCGGCCGGTCAACTACCGCTCCGAGGTGACCGAGGTCGACCCCCCGGTCGAGGGGCTCGCGGTTCGCATCATCGGCGGCGACCAGCTCCTCGAGGTCGTCGCCCCGCCCGGCGTCGTCGTGGTGGCGCTGGGCTACGGCGAGGAGCCCTACCTGCGGATCGGGGACGGCGGGCGGGTCCTGGTCAACGTCAACTCGCCCGCCCACTACCTCAACGACGAGCGCCTCGGCCGGGTGCCGCTGCCCGACCACGCCGACGAGGAGGCCGAGCCGTCCTGGAAGCGCCTGGCCGACGGGCGCAGCTGGGCGTGGCACGACCACCGCGTCCACTGGATGATGGAGCGCGAGCCGCCGGTGGTGCGCGAGGCGGGGGGCGAGGCCGTGCGGGTCATGGACTGGGAGGTGCCGCTCCTCGTCGACGGCGAGCCGGTGGTGGTGCGGGGCACGCTCGACTGGGAGCCCGACGTGGTTCCCGTCATGCCGCTGGCCGCGGCGCTGCTCGTCGCGGGCGCCGTCGCCCTGCTCGCGCTGCGCCGTGCCCGCGTCGGACCGCTGGCCGGCGCCGTGCTGGCCGGAGCCGGGGCCCTGGCCACCGCCGTCGCCGCCGGCGAGGCGCTCGTCTCCCCCCGCTACACCTGGGACGTGGCGCTCCAGCTCTCGCTCGCCCTGCCCGCCGTGGGCTTCCTCGCGGGCATCGCCGTGCTCGCCCTCGCCCGCGCCCAGCCGGCGTGGGCCCGCACCGCCGGCCTCGTGGCCACGGCCGTGCTGGTGGGCTGGACCGCGTTCCACCTGCCGGCGCTCACCGCGCCGGTCGTGCCCACCGAGCTGCCCGTGGGGCTCGCCCGTACCGGCGTGGCGACCACCGGCCTGGTCGCGCTCACAGCGGGCGTCGCCCTGGCCCTCCGCCCCCGGGCCGTCTGATCCAGGCGCTACTCCCAGACGGCGAGGGCGGTCTCGGGGTCGAAGAAGTGGAGCCGGTCGGTGTCGACGGCCACCTCGACCTCGTCGCCCGTGCGCACCCGGCTGCGCGGGTCGAAGCGGCTGACCACCGCCGCTCGCTGGTCGCTGGCGCTGCGCTCGAGCCCGGCGACGGCGTCCTCGCCCAACTCGGCGGCCAGCTCCTTGGTCTCCTCGCTGACGACCGGTCGGGCGTCGATCGTGTAGTGGGCGATGATCTCGTGTCCCAGCGCCTCGGTGAGGTCGACCCTCGCCCGCAGCCGGCGGTCGGCGGGGTGGTCCGCCACCAGGGCGGCGTCGTGCATGTCCTCGGGCCGGATGCCCACGATGACCCGCCGGCCGTCGTAGTCCCGCAGCGCGGGCCGGGCGTCGAGCGTGGACGGGTCGACGGCGAGGGTCTGGGAGCCGAGCGTGACCGACGCCGTCCCGTCCCGCACCGCCAGGTCGGCCTCGAACAGGTTCATGGACGGCGAGCCGATGAAGGCGGCGACGAAGAGGTTGCCGGGCCGGTCGTAGAGGCGCTGGGGACCGTCGACCTGCTGTAGCACGCCCCGCTTGATGACCGCGACCCGGTCCCCCATCGTCATGGCCTCGATCTGGTCGTGCGTGACGTAGAAGGTGGTGACGCCCAGGTCCTTCTGGATGCGGGCGATCTCGGCGCGCATCTGCACGCGCAGCTTGGCGTCGAGGTTCGAGAGCGGCTCGTCCATGAGGAACGCCGCCGGTTCGCGCACGATCGCCCGGCCCATGGCGACCCGCTGACGTTGCCCGCCCGAGAGCTGGCCGGGCTTGCGGGGCAGCCACTCGGTCAGCTCGAGGATGCGCGCCGCCTCCTGGACCCGGCGGTCGATCTCGTCCTTGGGGGTCTTGCGCAGCCTGAGGGCGAAGGCGATGTTGTCGTACACGGTCATGTGGGGGTACAGGGCGTAGTTCTGGAAGACCATGGCGATGTCCCGGTCCTTGGGCGCCACGTCGTTCACGACCCGGTCGCCGATCCGCAGCGTGCCGCTGCTGATCTGCTCGAGGCCGGCGATCATCCGCAGCACGGTCGACTTCCCGCAGCCCGACGGACCCACGAGCACCAGGAACTCGCCGTCGTTGATCTCGATGCTCACGTCGCTGACGGCCCGGAACCCGTTGTCGTAGATCTTGGTCAGGCGCTCGAGCACGACCTCGGCCATGGTCTCCCCCTCGCTTCTACACGCCGGCGCCCTCGAGCGGGCGCGCCGGCTCCTCGTCGACGTCGATGGTCAAGGCGGTGCCGCGGTCGGTCTGCCGGGCCGGCCGGTGCCGTCCGGCGGGCGAGCCGGCGAGCAGGCCGCGCACGAGCAGGACCGTGACGACCACGATCCCGGTGAACACCGCCAGGTTGATGCCGTAGTGCAGCCACACCAGGTTCACGTGGTGGCCGGCGACGCCCGGCGCCGTGCGCACGCCGTCGTCGAGGTGCTGGAGGAGCTTGGCGACGTGCTCGACCATGTGCAGCGCCTGCACGACGAGGGTGGCCTGGACCCAGGCGGTCCCGCGGCGGTCGAGGGCACCGGTCACCCGCCCGGCGCGCCAGAGCAGCACGACGAAGGCCAGCACCGCGGCGTTGAAGAGGAAGTGGACCCACTCGGTGTCGGCGCGGGCGCCGAGGATGCCGCTGCGGTTCTGCGTGTGGGCCACGTGGACCTGCCAGACCTGCACGAGGTGCTCGAGCATGTGGAAGGCCTGCACGGCGGCGCCGCCGAGCACGATGACCACCAGCAGCCAGCGCAGGCGCAGGGGCACGGCGGCGGGGACGGGCCCGGCGCGGACCGCCGGCCGGCGCCGGGCCCGCCTCCCGGCGAGCGCCCCGGCGGCCCACCGGACGGCGGCGAGGCCGGCGATCGCCCCGGCGGCGACGGGGACCGCGAGCCACGCGCCGCGCCAGCCCGGTGGCCAGTGCGACAGCGGGAAGCGGTCGACCTCCACGGCGCCGGTGAGCAGCAGCAGCGGCTCGCCCTCGAGGCCGGTGAAGGCGTTGCCGCGGGCGCGGATCGTCGAGTAGTAGACGGTGGCGATCCCGTGCCCGCCGGCGCTGTTCCACGCGGCGGGCACGGCGGCGACGTCGCTGACGGTGTTGGCCACGACCTCGCAGTGCGACATGTCGACGCAGGTGATCCCCGCGCCCCGCACGCCCTCGACGCGGTTCTGCTCGACGAGGCCCTCGCTCATCTCGCCGACGGCGATGCCCCGCTTCGTGGTCGCGGTGACGTGGTTGGCCCGCACGACGAGCCGGGCCGAGTGGCTCGTGATCCCCTCGAACCCGCCGATCACCCGGCAGCCCTCCACCAGGCTGCGGCCACGGCCCGTCGCGTTGCGGATCTCGATGCCCTGGGCGAAGGGGCTGGTCAGGCGCTCGACGACGCAGTCGCGGATGGTGACGGTGGCGTCGACGACCTCGATGCCGTGCAGCTCGGCGCCGGCGACGTGCACGCCGTCGAGCACGACGCCGTCGACGCCGCGGACCACGATGCCGTCGTGGCCGCCCTCGACCACGAGCCCCTCGAGCACGGCGCCGGGTGCCTCCACCCGGATGTCGCCGCCGACGACCGCCCCGGGCCGGGCCCGCACGGTCACGGCCGTCGTGATCGTGAACGGGGCGTGGCGGCCGGCCGCCAGCTCGAGCACGGCGCCGGGGTGGCGCTCGGCGAGCGCGCCGGCGTCGTCGCCCGGCGCGACCGTGACCACCGGCGCCGGCCGGGGCGCCACCAGGACGGCCCCGGCGGCCACGACGAGGGCGGCGGCGACGAGGAGCCGGCGGGCCGTCACTTCTGGGACCCCGCGAGCAGGCCCTGCACGAAGTAGCGCTGGAAGGCGAAGAACACCACCAGCGGCACGAGCAGCGACAGGAACGCCCCGGGGGCGATCACGTCGATGTTGGCGCCGAACTGCCGGGTCTGCTCGCGGATCGCCACGGTGATCGGCGCCGAGTCGCGCCCGGCGAACACGAGGGCGACGAGCAGGTCGTTCCACACCCAGAGGAACTGGAAGATGGCGAGCGACGCGATGGCGGGCAGGCCGAGCGGCAGCATCAGGCGGACGAAGATGCGCAGCTCGCCCGCCCCGTCGATGCGGGCGGCCTCGAGCAGCTCGCGGGGGATGCCGACGAAGAAGTTCCGCAACAGGAAGATGGCGAAGGGCAGGCCGAAGGCGACGTGGAAGAGGACGACGCCGCTGATCTGGCCGAAGATGCCGAGCCGCCCGTACAGGGAGGCGACGGGGATGAGCGCCACCTGGATCGGCACGACGATGAGCCCGACGACGCCGATGAAGAACCAGTCCCGCCCCGGGAACCTCACCCAGGCGAAGGCGTAGGCGGCCAGCGCCGCGATCAGCACCACGCCGACGGTGGCGGGCACGGTGATGAACACGGTGTTCCAGAAGGACTCGACCATGCGGGGGTTGTCGAGCAGCGACCGGTAGCTGTCGAGGGTGAGCTGCGACGGTGCCGTGAGGGCGGTCCACCAGCCGCTGGTGGCGTTGTCGGCGGGTGACCGCAGCGAGGCCACGAACAGCCCGATCGTGGGCAGCAGCCAGAACAGGGCGATGGCGACGAGCAGGACGTTGAGCGGGCCGTGGGTCAGCGCCCGGCTGATCCGCTGGCCGAGTCCCTCGGGGCGGGCGTGGTCGACGGGCGTCACGACTCCTCCCGCTTGAAGCGACGGATGTTGAAGGCCATGGCTGGCACGACGAGCAGGAACAGCACCACGGACAGGGCGCTGCCCATGCCCTGGTCCCGGGCCCCGCCGAAGCTGACGCGCCACATCTCGAGGGCCAGCACGTTGGCGTTGTCCTGCACGGCGCCGGGCGGGATGACGAGCACGAGGTCGAAGATCTTGAGGACGTTGATCATCAGCGTGACGAACACGACGACCAGCACGGGCGAGAGCAGCGGGGCGGTGACGCGCCGGAACACCTGCCACTCGTTGGCGCCGTCGACCCGGGCGGCGTCGAGGACCTCGCGGGGGATGGCGGCGAGGCCGGCGCCGATGACGATCATGGCGAACCCGACCCAGATCCACAGCCAGGCGCCGATCACCGCCGGGGTGATGAGCGAGGGGCCGAGCCAGTTGAACCCGGTCCACGGCGAGCGGAAGGCGTCGGGCTCGAGCCGCAGCTGGTAGTCGCCGGGGTCGAGCCCCGTGAGGACGAACGAGCCGTCGTCGGCGGTGGTGTCGCGCGCCACCACCTGGTCGCCGGACACCGCCGCCACGGTCACGCCGGGCAGGCCCAGCTCGCCGGGGTCGACGACGCCCCGCTCGCCGCCCCCGCCCCGGGTGAAGTCCAGCCACACGACCCCGGCGATCTCGTCGGGGGCCGGGCGCGGCACCGCCGCCGGCTCGGCGCGGTCAGGCAGCCGGTCGGGCCGGATGGCGAGCAGGCCGAGCGTGGCCGTGGCGCCGGGCCGGAACGTGCCGGTGGTGACGAAGGCCTCGTCGGTCGCCTCGAGCTGGTCCTCGACCGAGGGCCGGGCGCCGCGGTACGGACCCGGCGAGCGGACCGTGTCGGTGACGCTGGTGATGACGGCGTTGGCCAGGCCCCGCTCGGGGTTGGACTCGTACACGAGCCGGAAGATCACGCCCGTGGCCAGCGCCGAGATCGCCATGGGCATGAACACCGCGACCTTGAACACGGTTTGCCAGCGGACCCGTTCGGCCATCACGGCGAAGACCAGGCCGATCGCGGTGGCGAGGGTCGGGCCGGCGACCACCCAGATGAAGTTGTTGCGGAGCGCGGTGCGGGTGCGGTCGGTGGTGAAGATGTCGACGTAGTTGTCGAGCCCGATGAACGTGTCGCCCGCCCGGTCGTAGAGGGAGCGCACGACCGTGAACACGATGGGGTACACGACGAGCGCGCCGAGCAGCACGAGCGCGGGCGCGAGGAACCCGAGGGCGAGCAGGACCTGGCCGCGGGTCCGCCCGGAGCCCCCCGGTGGCGCCGCGGGGGGTGCGGCTTCGACGGTCGGCGCGGTCGGGCCGCCGGCGACGTCGGCGGCGACCGGTGGCTCGAGGCGCTCGGGGTCGCCTCGGCCGCCGGCCGCGTCGCCGTCGTGGTCGGTGCCGCTCACTGACCGGTCCTCTCGCCGCTCCCGGCCCGTCAACCGTGGGCGGCTGCCGCCTCCTGTTCCATCCGTTGCGTCACCCCGTCGATGTCGCCCGGATCGGCGAGGAAGTCCTGGAACAGGCTGAACAGGCCCTGGCCGACGGTGGCGCCGAACTCGGCGGGCTGGAGGTCGGAGAGGTCGAACCGGAACACGTCGGCGCCGGCGAGGGCCTCGGCGATGCTGCGGGTGATCTCGTCCGGGTAGGCGTCGAGGTCGACGTCCTGGTTCGGGGAGATGAACCCGCCGAGGCCCGCCCAGACCTCGCCGGACTCGGGGCTTGCGAGGTAGCGCATCAGGGCCCGGCCGCCTTCGGTGTCGCGCAGCAGCACGGCCACGTCGCCGCCGCCGACCACGCCGCCCGCCCCGCCGATGGTCGGGAACTCGAACACGTCGGCGTCGACGCCGAGCTCGGCGTCGGTCTCACCGCTGATCACGCCGGCGACGAAGTCGCCTTCGTAGACCATGGCCGCGCGGGGCGGGTCGGTGAAGACCTGGGCGACGGAGGTGTTGAAGTCGGTCTGGAGCGCCCCCTGGGTGCCGCCGGCCATGAGGTCGGGGTCGAACGCCTCGGCGAGCACCTCGAGCGCCTCGACGACCGACTCGTGGGTCCAGGGGATCTCGTGGTCGGTCAGCTGGTCGTAGAGGTCCGGGCCGGCGGTGCGCAGGTAGACGTTCTCGAACCAGTCGGTGAGCGTCCAGCCGTCGGCGCCCCCGACCGAGATGGCGTCCACCCCGAAGTCGGTGATCGTGCGGGCCGCCTCGAGGAAGTCGTCCCAGGTCTCGGGGGGCTCGACGCCGGCGTCCTCGAAGACCCCGACGTTGTACCAGACGAGCGACTTGTTGGCGGCCTTGAACCAGACGCCGTAGAGCTCGCCGTCGACCGTGCCGAGGTCGCGCCAGGTCTCGGCGTAGTGGGCGTCGACCAGGTCACCCGCGATCTCCTCGATGGGCTGGAGCGCCCCCTGCTGGGCGAAGTCGCGCAGCAGGCCGGGCTGCGGGAGCATGGCGACGTCGGGCGGGTTGCCGCCCGCGATGCGGGAGCCGAGCACGGCGGCGATGTCGTCGCCGGTCGAGGTGTAGTTCACGGTGGCGCCGGTGGCCTCCTCGAAGGCGGCGAGGACCTGCTCGAAGTTGCGCTGCTCCTCGCCGGTCCAGACCGCCGCCACCTCGAGCGTCACGCCCGCCAGGTCGTCGTCGATGCCGATGTCGGTGGTGTCGTCGTCGCCGTTCCCGCAGCCGGCCGCCACCAGCGCCAGCGCGGCCACCACGGCGAGGGCGCGGGTTCCCCGCCCACGTCGCATGCAGCTCCCCCCTTGATCGTGGCCCCCGCCCGCCGGCTTACGACCGCTGACCGGGGACCGGTCATGTGTTCGTGCGAACGGGACCTTACCAACACGCTTCGTGCGATGCCCGGCGCGCCCTATCGTCTGACCATGCCGGTCCCGTCGACCCCGCTGATCGTCCCCTCCGTCCTGCCCGCCGACCTCGCCCGGCTGGGCGATGAGGTGGCCGCCCTGGAGAAGGCCGGGGTCGACCGCATCCAGTGGGACGTGATGGACGGGCGCTTCGTGCCCAACCTCACGTTCGGGCCCGACGTGATCGCCGCGTGCCGGCCCCATGCGTCCGTCACCTTCGAGGCGCACCTGATGGTCGAGGAGCCCGACACCCTGCTCCACCGCTACGTCGAGGCCGGCTGCGAGGTCGTGATCGTGCACGCCGAGGCGTGCCGGCACCTGCACCG
>SIRW01000048.1 GCA_004366205.1 Actinomycetota bacterium
AACCCGTCGGAGGGGCCGTCGTGGTGGACCCGGCACAGAGACCAGCTGTCCGCCGGCCAGGAATTCTCCTGTCCGTCAGCGAGGACTGTCGTGTCCGCCTACAGGGAGTATCTGATGTCCGCTCTCACCGCTGCCGCAGGAGACCCTGCAGCGTGTGGCGGCGATCATGTCGCGGCCGACTCCGAAGCACGAACTGATGGAGTGGCGGCTGCGCCTCTTCTGCGGTCATGTCGTGCAACGAGCGGCGCACGCGAGTCACACCACAGTGCACGGCGCGTTCACGGGTTCGACACGTTGTCCCGAGTGCGGGCTCGATCCCGCAACGATCGTCGCCGCCGAAGCCATCGGTCTTGTCGAGGAACGAAGGCCGCGACCCAAGGCGACGAACGCAGCGGCGGAGCAAGGCCGCATCGAGAAGGCGATCGGCCGCCACGAGCGCGAGCTGGCACGGCTCCGCGCCGAGCTGAGGTCCGTTACACGCGCTGAGTGATCGTCGATTCCGGATGGCGCGCCGCCGTCGACGCCTTGACGAACCGCCCAGTCGATGCACTGCGGTTCACGGACCGGGCATTGCCGGTTCCGCGTCCGACTCGTTCGGTTGTCGTCCGTGACGGCCAGCGCGCCGCCGCGGCGCGGCTGACGAACCGGCCGCTCGATGCGCTCCTGGAAACGCTGCGTCCTCGTGCCATGACGCTCTCCCTTCCGTGGGTTACACGCGTGTCATTCCCAGCGATATCCACAGGCAAACGATCCAGTTCGGCAGCGAGGCTGGTGACGTGAAGTCGTGGGTGGCCTATCGGCTGGCACGCCGACGAACTCGTCGAGCGCTCCAGCGCGCCCGGCGGCACGGCAGCGTCACATGGAATCGGGACGACCTCTACGACCGGAAGTAAGGCGAATCAGCCGTAGCGAATTGGTCGTGTCCGACCGGATGCGCGGATGGAGGGGAACTCGGCGACGCGTGGGCGCCGGAGGCGCGCGGGTGGGCGACGCGAGGGCCGGGCGGAGGGGGCGCGGGCGGGCGGAGGGCGCGGGCGGAGGGGCCGGGGCGGCGAGGGGCGCGGGCGGAGGGCCGGGGCGGCGAGGGCGCGGGCGGAGGGGCCGGAGGGCGGGCGCGGGCCGGGGGTGGGGCGAGGGTGCCGGGGTAGGCCGGCGGCCGGGGCCGCCGGGCTCACACAATATGCACGCGGTGCAAATCACGGGTTTCATGACGTACGGTTATTGCCGTGTCAACGTCGCGCGCGCCGGAGCCATCTCGAGGGCCTGGCCGACCGCGGAAGTGGGCCAATGAGGCCGAACGGGTGCGCGCGTACCGGCAACGAAAGGCAGAAGAGCACGCGAGCGTCGACGAGCTGCGCGTGGAGCGGCGAGTGCTGAAGCGTCAGCTGAGCGACGCGCTCCGCGGACGCGCTCGCGCCGAGACTGCGCTCCAACGTGCGACCGCGCGAATCGAAAGCTTGGAGTCCGCTCTGCAGCGGACGCAGGCGCGCTTGCGAAACACCGAGACGGATCTTGCATCCGCCCAGTCCCGCTTCCGCGAACTGCGTGAGCAGCGAGGGCCGGCGCCGCCGGTCACATCGCCCGAGCCTGCACTCAGCCGTCAGCAGCGGCGAGCGATGGAGCGCAACGAGCGCAGGCGCAAGCGCTGAGGATCGTCGAGGGACTCCCTCGACCGAAGTTCGTAGAGAGCGGGGACTCCCTCGTTGCGTTCTTGGCGACACGGACGCGGATCGCTGCATGTGCACACATGCATGCGAACGGAGGTGGAGGTGGACAGGTACTTGCTTCGACCGGACGACGCTGCGCGCGTCCTCTCGATCGGTCGATCGAAGCTCTACGAGCTCCTCGCGAGCGGACGGCTCACGTCGGTGATGGTCGACGGGTGCCGACGCGTTCGCGTGGAGGACATCGAGGCCTTCGTCGCCTCGCTGAACACGGAGACGTCGACGTCACACCGGGCGTCTACCGTTGAAGTCGGCGAGCAGCCCTCGGGCGTCATCGACCTCCGTGTCGATCAGCCCCTCTTGTTGCCCGACGCACCGGCCACCGGTCGGCGCCGGCGGCCGGCTTCCTGAGGAGGAGCGATGGCCATCCGGACGAGGCGGCTCCGCAACGGCAAGACCGCATACGACGTCGAGCTGCGTCGGCCCGACGGCACGAAGTACAGCAAGACCTTCCACACGAAGCGCGATGCGCAGGCGTGGGAGGCAGAGCAGCGCGCCGACCGCGCCCGGGACCGGTGGATCGATCCGACGGCCGGACGTGTGCCGCTGCGGACGTACGCCGACGAGTGGATGCGGACACGGCGGCTCGCGCCGCGGACCCAGGAGGTCTATGCGAGCCAGCTCAAGCACATCGTCGCGACGTTCGGCGACACACCGCTGAACGCGATCACGAGGCGAGCGGTGCGCCTGTGGCACGCCGATCTCGCAGCGCGGGTGAGCTTGTCGCAGGCGGCGAAGTGCTACCGGCTCCTAATGGCGTTCCTGAACACCGCCGCCGAGGACGATCTCATCGCGAAGAACCGGTGTCGGGTGCGCGGCGCAGCGTTGGAGAGCAGCGACGAGCGACCGCTGATCCCGGTCAGCGATGCTCTCGCGCTCGTGCAGGCGATCGACCCGCCGTACGGAGCGCTGCTGCTCCTCGCGTCGACGTGCGGCCTGCGCCTCGGTGAGCTCCTCGGCCTCACGCGCAGCGACCTCGACTTCCTGCACCGGCGCGTCATCGTCAACAAGCAGCGACAGGAGCTGTCGTCCGGCATCCAGGTGCGTCGTCCGAAGTCGACCGCCGGCGTCCGGGACGTCACGATGCCGGAGTCGATCGTCCCCGTACTCGAGGCCCACCTCGATCGTCACGTCGCCGCCGGTCCCGATGCTCCGCTGTTCCCCGGGCCGAAGGGAGGGGTGCGGCGCGCGTCGTTCTACAAGGCGTGGCACAAGGCTCTCGCGAAGACGGGCGTGCGCCCCGATCTGAAGCCCCACGACCTCCGCCATCTGGCGAACACGCTGGCGGCCAAGGTCCCGGGAACCACGCTCAAGGACCTGATGGCTCGACTCGGGCAGACGTCGCCGCAGGCCGCGCTTCGCTACCTCCATCGGACCGCGCAAGCGGATCGCGCGATGGCGGCAGGTATCGACGACGAGCTCCGGCAGGCGATGGCATCGGACGAGCGCGCACCGGATGGCGAAGCGGATGCCGGATGAATGGCGGATGATCCGCTGACGCGCAAGAGGCTGGTCAAGGACGTAGTGGCCCTGACCAGCCTCTCTGCCTTGGAGCGGGTGACGGGAATCGAACCCGCGTTCTCAGCTTGGG
The DNA here is from genome assembly GCA_004366205.1 of Actinomycetota bacterium. Lineage (GTDB taxonomy): Bacteria > Actinomycetota > Acidimicrobiia > Acidimicrobiales > CADCSY01 > SIRW01. The sequence continues at coordinate 3,316 of SIRW01000048.1, forward strand.
AAGCTGACGTTCTGCCATTGAACTACACCCGCAGGTCGGCTCACTCTACCGCCATTGACGGCTAGGTTCGGCGGCCGTGGCCGCCGACTTCCCCCTCCCCGGCCCGGGTGTGCTGCCCTCGCAGTGGCTCGACCGGGCCGTGAAGGCTGGTCTCGTCCACTGGGACACGGGCGCCCTCGACGCCCCGGCGATCCAGCCCGCCAGCCTCGACCTGCACCTCGGTGACGTCGCCTACCGGCTGCGGTGCTCGTTCCTGCCCGACACCACGCACACGGTCGAGCAGCGCCTCGAGGACTTCGTGATGGGCGAGGTCGACCTCAGCCGGGGTGGTGTGCTCGAGCGCAACCGGCCCTACCTGATCCCGCTCGTCGAACGGCTCGACCTGCCGCCGAACGTGCGGGCCAAGGCCAACCCCAAGAGCTCCACCGGGCGCATCGACGTGTTCTGCCGGGTGATCACCGACCGCTCGTACCGCTTCGACGAGATCACGGCCGGCTACTCGGGTCGGCTCTACCTGGAGCTGATCTCGTCGACGTTCACGGTCAAGGTGCACCCGGGCCTGGCCCTCAACCAGCTGCGCCTCATGTCGGGCCGATCGCTCGTGACCGACGATGAGCTGCTCGACGTGCACCGCCGCAGCGGCCTGCTGTTCGTCGGCGACGACGCTGTGCCCGCCGAGGACTTCGCCCAGGCCGATGGCGTGTTCCTGGGGCTCGACCTGCGCGGCGACGACGCCGGCGTGGTCGGCTACCGGGCGAAGCGCAACAGCCGGCTGCTCGACCTGGGCGAGATCGGCGGACACGACCCGGACGAGTACTGGGAGCCGGTCGTGCGCGAGCGGGGCAACCAGGTGGTGCTCGAGCCCGAGGAGTTCTACCTGCTCCTGTCGGCTGAGAGCATCCGCATCCCCCCGGAGTTCGCGGGCGAGATGGTCGCCTACGACCCCACCAGCGGCGAGCTTCGCACCCACTACGCCGGGTTCTTCGATCCGGGCTTCGGCTACGACGAGGCCGGCATGCCCGGCAGCCGGGCCGCGCTCGAGGTGCGGGCCCACGACGTGCCGTTCATGGTCCAGGACCGCCTGCGCGTCTGCAAGCTCGCCTTCGAGCACCTCGCCGAGCCCGCCGAGACCCTCTACGGCGAGGCCATCGGCTCGAGCTACCAGGGCCAGGTGTCAACGCTCAGCAAGTACTTCCGCAAGCCCTGAGCGCGAAAGGGGGGTGGACCCCAGCGGTCCACCCCCCCCTCGATGTCCTCGACGTGACAGATCAGATGCCGAGGGCGTCCTCCAACGCGACCGTGCCCTGGCAGTTCAGGGTCTCGAACCCGCTGGCCAGCTCCTCGGGCATGCCCTGGCCGCGGCCCTGGTCGATGAGCTCCTGGAACTGCCCGGAGATCGTCCCCTCAGCAGGCGGGCACTCGGCGCCGTCGCCGTCGTCGCCGTTGCCGTTGCCGTTGCCGTCGTCGCCGTTGCCGTCGTCGCCGTTGCCGTTGCCGTTGCCGTCGTCGCCGTTGCCGTCGTCGCCGCCGAGGAGAGCGTCCTCGATGGCGACGATCACCGCGCAGTTCAACTGGTCGACGCCGTCGGCGATGGGGTCACCACCGCCGTCGCGGACACCGTCGGAGACCTGCTGCACGACACCTGAGACCGCACCGGTGGCCGGCGGGCAGTCGGCCGGCGCGGGCGGCTCGGGCTCCTGGCAGTCAGGATGGTCGGGCTCTGCTTCGCAGTCCGGCTCCGCCGGCTCCTCACCCTCGTCCTGACATGCCGGGTGGTTCGGCGTGTGGTTGGGTGCCTCGGCGTCGCACTGTGGCTTCCCGTGGCCCTGACCGTGACCGGGGCCCTTCCCTTGGGCGTGCTCGGGGGGTCCGGCGTAGGCGAGGCCGGCGCCTCCGAGGGCCAGCATGAGGCTGGCGACGAGTAGCGCGAGCTTGCGCATGGTTGTCCCCCTGTGGGTCGTCGTTCCGTCGACCCTGTAACGCCGTTCGCGGGTGCGTCTTGCGCGCGTTCTCCGGACGCCTAGGCGTCCGGTGGCGACGATTCGCCCGGCGTGGTGTCGCCGGCGGCGGCGACCTCGGGTTCGCGCTCGTCGCCGGCGCCACCCCCGGCGGGGTGCGGCTCCTCGGGTCGGCGGGCGGTGCCGTTGCCGTTCCCGCGGTCGGCGGCCTCGAGGGCGTCGAGGAGGTGCATGGAGATGTCCGCCACGCGCACCTCGTCCTCCTCCTTGCCCTGGGCCTTCACGCCGTCGTCGAGCATGATGTAGCAGAAGGGGCACGCCGTCGCGACCCGGGTGGCGCCGGTGGCGATGGCCTCCTGGGAGCGCTCGTCGTTGACCTTCTTCCCGACGTGCTCCTCCATCCACATGCGGGCGCCGCCGGCCCCGCAGCACATGCCCCGCGTGCCCGAGCGGCCCATCTCGACCACCTCGACGCCGCCGAGGCGCCCGATGACGTTCCGGGGCGCCAGGTACACGTCGTTGTGGCGGCCCAGGTAGCACGAGTCGTGGTAGGTGATGCGCTCGTCGAGGCGGGCCTGGGACACGTCGAGGCGACCGGTCTCGATCAGCCACTCGAGCAGCTGGCTGTGGTGGATCACCTCGTAGTGCCCGCCGAGCTGCGGGTACTCGTTCAGCAGCGTGTTGAAGCAGTGCGGGCACTGGGTGACGATCTTCTTCACGCCCATGCCGTTCAGCGTCTCGACGTTCTGCATGGCGAGCATCTGGAAGATGTACTCGTTGCCCGACCGCCGGGCGGGGTCGCCGGTGCACATCTCCGACGGGCCGAGGATGGCGAAGTCGAGCCCCGCCCGCTGCATGAGCTTGGCCGTGGCCTGGGTGACCTTCTTGTTCTTGTCGTCGAAGCTGCCGGCGCAGCCGACCCAGTAGAGGTACTCGTGGCCGAGCTCAGCTGAGCCGTCCACGATGTCGACCTCGAGGTCCTTGGCCCAGTCGGCCCGCTCGCCCTGGCTCATGCCCCACGGGTTGCCCGAGTTCTCCATCGACCGGTAGGCGCCGCCGAGCTCGGTCGGGAAGTCCGACTCCATCAGGCTCAGGTAGCGGCGCATGTCGAGGATCTTGTCGAGGATCTCGATGTTCACCGGGCAGATCTCGTCGCACGCCTTGCACGACGTGCACGCCCACACCTCCTCGGAGGTGACCCGCTCGAACACCGAGTCCGCGCTGATCGTGATCTCGGGATCGAGGCCGATCGGCGGCGACACGGGCCCCGGATCGGACGTGGCCGCCATGACCTCGCCGACCTTCAGGACGATCTCACGGGGGTCCAGCGCCTTGCCGGTGGCGTGCGCCGGGCACACGCTGGTGCACCGCCCGCACATCGTGCAGGCGTCGGTGTCGAGCAGCTGCTTCCACGTGAAGTCCGAGATCGTGGCGGCGCCGAAGCTCTCGAGCTCGGTCTCCATCAGGTTCGGCAGCGGCTTCATGGCGCCCTTGGGGCGCTCGCGGTCGCGCAGGTACATGTTCAGGGGTGAGGTGAACATGTGACGCAGCATCGTGACGGGCAGGATCAGGAGGAACAGCCCGAAGACCACCACGTGGGCGACCCAGTTCACCTGGTGCCACAGCGCCAGGTTCCCCCAGCCCTCCACCAGGCCCGACAGCGGGTAGCCGATGAACGACCAGCGCTCGAACTCGGGCCGGCCGTCGAGGGCGATGCGGAAGATCTCGGTCGTGAAGCCGGTGAGCCCGAGCAGGAAGAAGGTGCCGAGGATGACGCCGTGCTCGGGCTTGGACTTGATGCGGATCCGGTAGACCCGCTGGATGTAGCGCCGGTAGATCGCCCAGCAGACACCGATCATGAACACGAGGCCGGCGGCGTCGCCCACGAACGCGAACGCCTGGTAGGCGGTGCCGTGCAGGAACTTGAGATCCGGCGGCATCTGGTGGTCGACCTCGAGCGTGGTCGTGACGGCGAGCAGCACCAGGAACCCGAAGTAGATCATCGAGTGCATGGCGCCGGCCGCTGGGTCCCGCAGCAGGGTCTGCATCCACACACCGGAGCGGAAGTCCTTCAGGCGCCGGCCCACGTTGTCGCGGCGGGTGGCCCGGTCGTCGGGCCCGCCGCGCGTCCAGTTGCGGACCCGCAGCGAGAACAGCCACGCCCCCGCCACCAGGAGCACGGGGATCACCGAGTAGAAGATCGCCTTGAGCGGCCCGGGGATGTTCCCGAACACCTTCCGGTGCACCTCGGCGTCGGTCTCCCAGCCCAGCACCGTGCTGGCCACGCCCGACGCGATGGTGAACAGGGCGAAGGCGACGCCGATGCCGAGGACGAGCTGGTACGGCTTGATGCCGCCCCCCGTCCGCTGGTCCCGCTGCTCTGCTGCTTCGGCCTGCGTGCTCATAGCACCCGGGAACCTACTCGTTCCGGCCGTGCCGGCCCGTACCCGGGCCGTCAGTGGCCGACGGCTCTGCTGCCCGGGCCGTCAGTGGCCGACGGCTCTGCTGCCTGGGGCCGTCAGTGGCCGACGGCTCTGCTGCCCGGGCCGTCAGTGGCCGACGGCTCTGCTGCCCGGGCCGTCAGTGGCCGACGGCCTTGGCGTCGGCCTCGCGGAGGCGCTTCGCCATGGTGGCGAGCATCTTGTGGGCGAGGCCCGGCACCTCGTCGAGCACGCCGTTGAACTCACGCTGGCCGAGCACGAGCACCTTCAGGTCCTCCTCGGCGACGACGTCGGCGTTGCGGGGCAGCCGGCTGAGCAGCGACAGCTCCCCGAAGTAGTCCCCGGGGCCGAGGTCGGCGACCTTGCGCCCGTTGCGCTTCACCGAGGCCTTGCCCTCCACGATGAGGAAGAACTCGTGGCCGACCCTCCCCTGCTCCACCAGGGTCTTGCCGGCCTTCACGTCGAGCTCGGTCGAGGCCTTGGCGATCTTCTGGAGCTCCTTCTTGTTGAAGGAAGCGAACAGTGGGACCTCGCCGAGGTGGTCGAGATAGGTGTCCCGTCCCTTGCTGCGCAGCGCCATGGCCGCACGATAACCCTGTCGGGGGACCGCTGCCCGGAGTCGCGCGCCGCGGCCCGGGATTCTCGTGCGCGTGGATCGCCCTCCAGGGCGAAATCCCGCCACAAGAATTCGTTCACGAGCTCGGCGCCGGGGTCAGCCGGTGTGTTCATCATCACGAAACAGACGGGAAACGTCGGCCCCGTACGGTCCCGCCGATGGACGTCGAGCTGGTCCGGTGGCCCGAGGAACGCCGTCGCCGTGACCGTCTCCGGCGGGAAGGGACGCCCCGGCTGCTCCTCGTCGACACGCACGAGCCGGCGCCCGATCCCGCCGACTGCCTGGAGGACTGGGTGCGCCTGCCGGCGTCGGACGCCGACGTCGAGGCCCGCAGGCGGGCGGTGCTCGTCCGGGCCCGCCGTCACGAGGCCGGTGCTCCCGCGCTCGACGACGACGGGGTGCTCCGCCTGGACGACCGCTGGGTCGCGCTGCCGCCCGTCGAGGCCCGGCTCGCCGCCGCCCTCGTGGAACGGCTGGGCGCCGTGGTCAGCCGCGACGCCCTGTCCCGGGCGGGATGGCCCGACGGCCCCCCCGGTCGCAACGCCCTCGACGTCCATGTGCTGCGCCTGCGCCGGCGGCTCGGCCCGGTCGGGCTGGCGATCCGCACGGTGCGGTCCCGGGGCTACCTGCTCGAGCGCGCCGAAGCTCCGTCAGATCCGAGTCAGGAACACGTGAAGCAGGCGTAACCCGCCGCACACGGCCAGGAAACCGGACCTCCGTACCGTCAGCCGCGAACCGTCAGCCCCCTAGGAGGTCCCGTGGAGATACCTCTCGACGACACGCAGATGATCCTGGACAACATCTTCGTCTTCGTGTGCGCCGTGCTCGTGTTCTTCATGCAGGCGGGGTTCGCCATGCTCACCGCCGGGCTCACCCGAGCCAAGAGCGTGGCGAACATCGTCATGAAGAACCTGATGGACATGTCGGTCGGCGTGCTCGTGTTCGCCGTGGTCGGCTACCACATCGCCTACAGCGGCGCCGACTTCTTCGGCTTCTCGTGGCTGTGGGGGGGCTACGCCGACGCGCCGACCGCCGATTACAGCCTCATGCTGCCCGTGGACTTCTTCTTCCAGGCGGCGTTCGCCGCGGCGGCCGCCACGATCGTGGCCGGCGCTCTCGCCGAGCGGACGCAGTTCCGCGGGTACCTGCTCTACACCGTGTTCATCACCGGCCTGATCTACCCGGTGGTCGTGAACTGGCAGTGGGGTGGTGGCTGGCTCGCCCAGCTCGGCACCCCGTTCGAGGACTTCGCGGGCTCGACCGTGGTGCACTCCGTCGGTGGCTGGGCGGCGCTCATGGGCGCCATCATCATCGGGCCCCGCATCGGCAAGTACGGCGCCGACGGGCGGCCCCGGGCCCTGCCCGGGCACTCGATGCCGCTCGCCATCCTCGGCGTGTTCGTGCTCTTCATCGGCTGGTTCGGGTTCAACCCCGGCTCGCAGCTCGCCGCGGACATCGAGGTGCCCCGCATCGCCGTGAACACCGCCCTGGCGGCGGCCGCCGGCGCCGTGCTCGCCATGATCACCAGCTGGATCGTGTCGAAGAAGCCCGACGTGTCGATGGCCGGCAACGGCCTCTTGGGCGGTCTCGTCGCCATCACGGCCGGGGCGTTCAGCCTCGACGGCTACGGCTCGGTCGTCGCGGGCGCCATCGGCGGCGTGATCGTCGTGTTCTCGGTGCTCGGCCTCGAGCGGGCCGGCGTGGACGACCCCGTCGGTGCGGTGTCCGTGCACGGTGTCTGCGGCGCCTGGGGCACGATCGCCGTGGGGCTGCTCGCCAACGGCAACGCCCCGTTCCTCGAGGAAGGCGTGAGCGGGCTGCTCTACGGTGGCGGGGTCGACCTGCTCGTCACCCAGCTGATCGGCACCGTCGCCGTCTTCGTGTTCGTCTGCGTCGCCGCCGGGCTCCTGTTCTCGGCGATCAAGGCCGCCGGCTGGCTGCGGGTCAGCCCCGAGGAGGAGCTCGCCGGCCTCGACATCGGTGAGCACGGTGCCCCGGGCTACAGCTTCGACATGGGCACCGCCACCGGCCTCGTCGTCGACACGCCCGCCACTGCGACCGAGAAGGTGTGATCCCCATGCAGCTCGTCACCGCCATCATCAAGCCCCACATGGTCGAGCCCGTGAAGGAGGCCCTCCGCGCCGCGGGTGTGCAGGGCCTCACCATCACCGAGGTGCGCGGCTTCGGCCGGCAGGGGGGCCACACCGAGACCTACCGGGGCGCGGAGTACCAGGTGGACTTCGTGCCCAAGGTGAAGGTCGAGGTGCTGGTCGAGCCGCTCGAGGTCGACACCGTGGTCGAGGCGATCGTCGGTGCCGCCCGCACCGGCAAGATCGGCGACGGCAAGATCTGGGTCACCCCGGTCGACCGGGCCCTTCGCATCCGCACCGGCGAGCAGGACGTGGCCGCCGTCTAGCCGCCGGCCCCGACGGCAGCCCCGCCGATCCGACCCCCACCGGCTGGGCCGGCGCTCCTCCCCCCGGAGCGCCGGCCCGCGGCGCGGTCAGGCGGGCCTGGTCTCGTCGACGGGCCCGGCGGTGTCGAGATCGGTGGCGTCGGTCGAGCCGCCGGGGGTGCCTTCAGCCTGCCTGGCGACGGCGTGGGCCTTGGCCTCGACCTCGTCCGGGTCGGCGAGGTAGCGGGCCGACACCTTCTTGAACTCCCCGTCCAGCTCGTAGAGCAGCGGCAGGCCCGTCGGGATGTTCAGCTCGGGGATGTCCTCGTCGGAGATGCCGTCGAGGTGCTTCACCAGCGCCCGCAGGCTGTTGCCGTGGGCGGACACGAGCACGCACCGACCCGCCGCCAGGTCGGGGACGATGGCGTCGTACCAGTAGGGCAGGGCCCGGCGCACGACGTCGGCCAGGCACTCGGTGGCGGGCACGAGCTCGGGTGGCAGCCCGGCGTACCGGGGGTCCTTGCTGGCCTGGCGCTCGTCGTCGGGCTCCAGGGCGGGGGGCGGGGTGTCGTAGCTACGGCGCCACACGAAGACCTGGTCGTGGCCGTAGCGCTCGGCGGTCTCGGCCTTGTTCAGCCCCTGGAGGGCGCCGTAGTGCCGCTCGTTCAGGCGCCAGTGCCGGCGGACCGGGAGCCACGACAGGCCCATCTCGTGCAGGGCGATGTCGGCGGTGCGGATGGCCCGCACCAGCAGCGACGTGTGCACGACCTGCGGCTCCAACCCCTCGGCCGCCATGCGCCGACCGGCCTCCCGGGCCTCCGCGACCCCCTGCTCGGAGAGGTCGGCGTCGTACCAGCCGGTGAAGCGGTTGTCGCGGTTCCAGGTGCTCTCGCCGTGGCGGAGCAGCACGAGGGAGGGCATGCCCTCCGACGATACGCGCCCGCCGGGGCGCGGCGTAATGGCAGCGCGCCTCGAGCGTCTCCTGCCCATGGAACCGA
>SIRW01000049.1 GCA_004366205.1 Actinomycetota bacterium
CTACTGGCTGGTGGCCTCCGACGGCGGGATCTTCACCTTCGGCGACGCCGCGTTCCAGGGGAGCCTGGGCGACCTGCGCCTCAACCGCCCCATCGTGGGCATGGCCGCCACGCCCTCGGGCAGCGGCTACTGGCTCGTGGCGTCCGACGGCGGGATCTTCACCTTCGGCGACGCCGCCTTCCTCGGGAGCCTCGGCGACGTTCGCCTGCAGCAGCCGATCACCGGCATGGCCGCCACGCCCTCGGGCAACGGCTACTGGCTGGTCGCCGCCGACGGCGGGCTCTTCACCTTCGGCGACGCCGAGTTCTTCGGCTCCGCGGGTGACCGCGACCTGCGGGCGCCGGTTGTCGCCGTGACGCCGCTCGCCACCGACGACGGCACCGTGGCGGGCTACTGGATGGCCACCGGCCAGCCCGAGCCCGCCGAGGTCCACAACGGCTTCGGCGCCGCCGCCGGCGACCCCTACGGCGACGACGTCTGGCGTCGCCTCGCGGAGTGCGAGTCGGGCCTGCGCAACCTGAACACCGGCAACGGCTACTTCGGCTACTTCCAGTTCGCCCTCAGCACCTGGCGGTCCGTCGGTGGGCCCGGGTACCCCCACCACCACGACTACGCCACCCAGAAGCACTACGCCCAGGTCCTCCAGCAGCGCTCGGGGTGGGGCCAGTGGCCCCACTGCTCCCGCCGCCTCGGCCTGCGCTAGCCACGGCTTCGCCCGCCTTCCAGCCTCGGGGCCGCGGCACCGGTTCCCGGTGTCGCGGCCCCGAGCCGCGCCGCCCGGCCTTTCGCCGCGCCCCCGGCGGGGATATCGTTCGAGCACCGAATGAGTCTGAGGCGTCCGAGGGGGGAACCGATGGGTCGGCTCGAAGGCAAGGTCGCGCTCGTCACCGGCGCGAGCCGCGGGATCGGCGAGGCGATCGCCCGCCGCTTCGCGGCCGAGGGTGCCGCGGTCGCGGTCACGGCCCGCACCGCCCGGGAGGGCGACCACCCCCTGCCCGGCAGCATCGCCGCCACGGTCGCGGCGATCGCGGATGACGGTGGCCGGGCGGTGGCCGTCGCCGCCGACCTCGCCGACCCCGCCGATCGGGCCCGGCTCGTCGAGGAGGTCGAGGCCGCGCTGGGCCCGGTCGACGTGCTGGTCAACAACGCGGCGGTCACCTACTTCGAGCCCGTCGAGCGCTTCGACGAGGGCCACTACCGGCTCATGTTCGAGGTGCAGGTGCGGGCCCCGTTCGAGCTCGCCCAGCGCGTGCTGCCGGGCATGCGCGAGCGCGGCGGCGGGTGGATCCTGAACATCTCGTCAGGCGCGGCGCGGCACCCCCAGGGCCCGCCCTACCAGGCGCGGGTGATGCGGGGCGGCACCGTGTACGGCATGTGCAAGGCGGCACTGGAGCGGTTCACCACCGGGCTGGCGGCCGAGGTGCACGACGCCGGCGTCGCCGTCAACGTGCTGTCGCCCTCGGGCCTGGTGCGCACCCCCGGCGTGGTCCACCACGGCCTCGACCGCAACGTCCCCGAGGAGCTGCTCGAGCCGGTGGCGTGCATGGTCGAGGCCGCCCTGGCGCTCTGCACCGGGGATCCCGCCGAGCTGACCGGGCGCATCGCCTACGCCCGGCCGCTCCTCGACGAGCTGGGCGTGGAGGTGGGCCGGTGAGCGCCGCGCCCTCCGGCGCCGCCGAGGTCACCAGGGAGGCCCGGGCCGCGGCGGTCGCCTCGGGCATGACGCTCGCTCTGCACGCCGCGGTGGCGCCCGACCGGCCGGCGATCGTGTCGCCTCACGGGGACCGCACCTTCGGCGAGCTGAACGCCAACGCCAACCGGCTGGTGCGGGCGCTGCGGGCGCGGGGGATCGGCGCGGGCGACTCGGTGTCGCTCGTGTGCGGCAACCGGGCCGAGTTCGCCGAGGTCGTGGCCGCCACCAACCGCATGGGGGTACGGCTCACGCCGGTGAACTGGCACCTGACCGCCGGCGAGATCGCCTACATCCTCGACAACTCCGAGGCCCGGGCCGTGATCGCCGACGCCGCCTTCGCCGGCGCCGTGGGCGGGGCCGTCGAGCAGGCGCCCGCGGTCGAGGTGCGCCTGGCCGTGGGCGGCGCGATCGGCGGCTTCGAGGCCTACGACGACGCGCTCGCCGGCGAGGCCGGCGACGACATCGACGATCCGGTGCTGGGGCGCACGATGCTCTACACGTCGGGCACCACCGGCAGGCCCAAGGGCGTCGACCGCCCGGCGCCGCGCGACCGGGGCGAGGCCCGGGCCGCCGCCGCCACGCCGCTGGCGCTCGCCATCGGCGCCGCCAGCCGCTACGACCCCGCGACCGACCGCCACCTGTGCACCGGCCCGCTGTACCACGCCGCCCCGCTGGCCTTCTCGCTGTCGGGCCCGCTGAACGCGGGCGTCACGGTGGTGCTGATGGACCACTGGGACGCCGAGGAGGCCCTGCGGCTCGTCGACCGCCACCGCGTCACCCACACCCACATGGTCCCGACGATGTTCCACCGGCTGCTCGCCCTCCCCGCCGAGGTGCGCGACCGCTACGACGTGTCGTCGCTGCGGTTCGTCATCCACGGCGCCGCGCCGTGCCCCGTCCCGGTGAAGCGGGCGCTGATCGAGTGGCTCGGACCCGTCGTGTACGAGTACTACGCCGCCACCGAGGGGGGCGGCACGTTCATCACGCCCGAGGAGTGGCTGGCCAAGCCCGGCAGCGTGGGGAAGCCCGCGGTCGAGGGTCTGGTCACCGTGCTCGACGGCGCCGGCGAGCCCGCGGGTCCCAACCAGATCGGCACCGTGTACTTCCGGGCGCCGGCCACCGGCCGGTTCCGGTACTACAAGGACGACGCCAAGACCGAGGCCAGCTACCGCGGGGATCGCTTCACGCTCGGCGACATGGGCTACGTCGACGACGACGGCTACCTGTTCCTCACCGGCCGGTCCGCCGAGCTCATCATCACCGGCGGCGTCAACGTCTACCCCGCCGAGGTCGACGCCGTGCTGCTCACCCACCCCGCCGTCGGCGACGCCGGCACCATCGGCGTGCCCAACGAGGAGTGGGGCGAGGAGGTGCTCGCCGTCGTCGAGCTGCGCGCCGGCCACGAGCCCGGCGCCGCGCTCGCCGCCGAGCTGATCGAGCACTGCCGGGCCAACCTCGCGCACTACAAGTGCCCACGCCGGGTCGAGTTCGTCGACGAGCTGCCCCGCCACGACAACGGCAAGCTCTACCGGCGCCGGCTCCGCGAGCTGTTCGTGCCCGACGACGACCCCACCGGCCACCGGGCCGGCACCACCCCACCCTCCGCCCCCTGACCCATCCCGTTCTGGGTGGCGCTGGTTTCGCGTGGGTGGAACCTGGCCCACCCGGAACGAGCCGGTTTGGGCTCGTCCCCCCGGTCGACAGGGTGTTACCGAATGGGTTACCGTCGGTAACCGTGAGCGCTGCGAGCACCGTCCCCCCGCTGCCCGACCCCCTCGAGCTGCTGGAGCGCTCGGCGTGGATCGGCGAGGTGCCCGGGCTGCGGGACGAGACCGCCCGGTGGCTGCGCGACCTGCCGGCCCGGCGGGCCCGTCTCGCCCGCCACGCCGCCCGGCTGGCCAGCCCGGTGCCCGACGCCGCGGCGGTGCGCGCCATCGCCCGCACCGGCCTGCGCACGGCGAGGCTCGCAGCACCCGAGGCGCTCACCGAGCTGCTGCGGGCGGGCGCGGCCTCGGTCGGCCTGGCTCGCCGCCGGTCCGTGGAGCGGTCCGGCACGGCGGTGCGGCGCGCCGAGCAGCTCGTGCGGGCCGGGGGGCCCGCCTACGTGAAGTTGGGCCAGTTCATCGCCACCGCCGAGGGGATCCTCCCCCGTGAGTGGGTCGAGGCGTTCGGGTGGTGCCGCGACGAGGTGCCCGCCCTGCCGCCCGACGTCGCCCGCTCCGTCGTCCGGCGGGGCCTGGGCCGGCCCGTGCGCGACACGTTCCGGCACCTCGAGCGGCACCCGTTCGCGGCGGCGTCGATCGGCCAGGTGCACGACGCCGTGCTGGCCGACGGCACCGAGGTCGTGGTCAAGGTCCGCCGCCCCCGGCTCTACCGGCGCTTCAGCCGCGACATCCGGGCGATGGCGGTCGCCGCGGCCGCCGCCGAACGACTCTCCGCCGGTGCCCGGGCCGCCAACCTCTCGGGGTTCGTCTCGCTGTTCGCGGGCCTCGTGCTCGAGGAGCTCGACTTCCGGCTCGAGTCGCTCAACATGGTGCAGCTGGGCATGGCGTCGGAGGACGCCGGCCATCACTTCGTGCGCTACCCCCGCCCGATCCCCGGCCTCGTCGCCCCCAACGTGCTGGTCATGGAGCGGGTGCCGGGCATCCGCTACACCGACGCCAGCGGCCGGTACCCCGACCTCGACGGCGACCGCCTCCTGCGGGTCGCCATCACCGGCGTGCTCGAGCAGCTGCTCATCTACGGCGTGTTCCACGGCGACCTGCACGCCGGCAACGTGCTGGTCACCCCCGACAGCACGTTCTCGCTCGTCGACTTCGGCATCGTCGGGCGCATCGACGCCGAGCAGCGCGCCGCCCTGGTGCGCTTCCTCGTCGCCTTCGCCGGCATGGACGTGGCCGCCATGCTCGACGCCATGACGGCCTTCGGCGCCATCCCCCGCGGCGTCGATCTGGCGGCCGTCACCGCCGAGCTCCAGGCCCGGGCCGACGCCGTCCCCTCCGGGACCGTCCGCTTCGACGAGCTCGCCGACGTCCTGGGGGAGGTCATCCGCATCCTCGTCGGCAACGGGTTCCGGTTGCCGTCCGAGCTCGTCCTGTTCTTCAAGAACCTGCTGTACCTCAACGGTCTGGCCGCCGCCGTGGCGCCCGACGCCGACCTGCTCCGCGAGATCGAGCCGGTCTTCGGCTACTTCAACGACCGCTACGCCGATCAGATGGCGAGCATCCTCACCGGGGCCCGCTCCGGCCGGCCGGGGTAGCGTCCGGCGCGTGGAACGAGCGATCGCCCGCAAGACGTGGCGCACCCTCGAGCCGCTCCACGCCATCGTCTACTTCGCCCGCGAGGCCGACGAGGCCTACACCGCGCTGGGCCTGAGCGGTGACGGTCACCGGGTCCGCCCCGGCTACTTCGCCAGCCGGGCGGCACCCATGGGCCCCGTTCCCGCCGAGGTCGTGATCGCCACGTTCTTCAACTTCCATCCCGACCTCGTGCGCGCCGCCGTGCCGTGGGCGTGGGAGGTCACCAGTCCCGCCGCCGTGCTCGACGCCCGGCACCGGGCGGCCGGCGCCGTGCTGTGGCGGCTGCTCGGCGAGGAAGCGTGCACCTCCGATGCGCTCGCCGAGGCGGCCGGCCTGGCCCGCCAGGCGGCCGAACGAGCGGCCGGGCGTCCCGAGGGCCGCCCGCTGTTCGCCGGACACGCCGCCCTGCCCTGGCCCGACGAGCCCCACCTCGTCCTGTGGCACGCCCAGACGCTGCTGCGCGAGTTCCGCGGCGACGCCCACGTGGCGGCACTCACCGCCGAGGGCGTCACCGGGTGCGAGGCCCTGCTCCTGCACGCGGCCACCGGCGAGGTGCCCGCCGCGGTCCTCCGGGCGAGCCGGGCCTGGCCCGACGAGGACTGGCAGGCCGCAGCCGAGCGGCTCCGCGCCCGGGGCTGGCTCGACGCCGGCGGGAGCCTCACCCCCGCCGGCCGGGACCACCGCCAGTGGGTGGAGGACCGCACCGACGAGCTCTCGGTCCCGGCCTACGAGGTGCTGGGCGAGGACCGCTGCGAGCAGCTCCGGGCCTTGTGCCGGCCCTGGTCGCGCCGCATCGTCGAGTCGGGTGAGCTCACCTTCGGGTGAGGCGCACCCCGCTCACCGCGGCCTGTGGCGACGCCGGTCCGCAGGCCGACCCCGTAGAGTACGTGGACCCCAACGCGCCGTGGCGGACGCGGCGTTGCCCGATGGAGGCCCCATGACCGATACCCCTCCTGCCAGCGCGAGCGACGCCGAGCTGCTCCGCGAGCTGGTGGCGCACCTGCGTCAGAACCGCACGGAGCTGCGCGAGAACTGGGCCCAGCGCATCACCGAGTCGCAGCTGCTCACGGCCATGACCGCCGAGGAGATCTTCCTCGAGGCCACCGCCGTGTACGACAACTACGTCGAGGTCCTCGAGACCGGCTCGGTGGAGGCCCTCCAGGACTACGCCCGCGACCTCTCCGAGCGGATCATCCCCCGCGGCGTCGAGACCGACGAGGTCCTCGGCATCGTCCTGCTGCTGCGCGACGTGCTCGCCCGCTCGCTGTTCGAGAAGTACCAGGGCGACTTCGAGCTGCTCAACCGCGTCCTCGACGTCTACGAGCCTGCCGCCAACCGCATCGCCAACACCGTGGGCGTGTCGTTCGTGCAGGAGCGCGAGCGCGTCATCCGCCAGCAGCAGGAGGCGATCCGCGAGCTGTCCACGCCGGTGCTGCAGGTGCGCGAGCGCCTGCTGATCCTCCCGATCGTCGGTGTCCTCGACTCCCAGCGGGCCCGCCAGCTCACCGAGCAGCTGCTGCAGGGGATCCGCACCAACCGCGCCAAGGTCGTCGTCATCGACGTCACCGGTGTGCCCGACATCGACTCGACCGTCGCCAACCACCTCGTGCAGACCGTCGAGGCGTCCCGGCTCATGGGCGCCAGCGTGATCATCACCGGCCTGTCGGCCGAGATCGCCCAGACCCTGGTCACGATCGGCGTCGACCTCTCCAAGATGAACGCCGTCGGCGACCTCCAGGGTGGCATCGAGGAGGCAGAGCGCCTGCTCGGCGCCTACGCCCGCACCGAGCCGGACGACCGGGGGCACTAGGGCGTGCAGGTCCCCATCCTCAAGCAGGGGCACTACCTCATCGCGTCGATCCAGTCGGCTCTGTCCGACACCGACGTGCTGCGCCTGCGCGAGGAGCTGGGGGAGCAGGTCGGCCGGTACCGGTCGCGCGGGGTCATCGTCGACGTGACCGCCCTCGACGTCATGGACAGCTTCGTCGCCCGCTCGCTGCGGTCCATCGCGCTGATGAGCCGGCTGCGGGGCGCCGAGACCGTCGTGGTCGGGATCCAACCCGACGTGGCCTTCGCCATGGTGCAGCTGGGGTTGACCCTCGAGGACGTGGCGTGCGCCCTCGACTTGGAGGAGGGCCTCGCGTACCTCGACGCGTGGCTCCACGGCGGCGACGATGCCCGAGCTGACTGACTCCGGTCCCAACGCCGCCGTTTCGATCGACGAGACCTTGGTCGTGCCGGTCGCCAACGACGCCGACGTGGTCACGGCCCGGTCCGAGGGCCGCGCACTGGCCGAGCGGCTCGGGTTCGCCGGCGCGGACCTCACCGTGATCGCCACGGCGATCTCCGAGGTCGCCCGCAACATCACGACCTACGCGGGGGCGGGGGAGATCCAGCTGCAGGCGCTCACTCGCCGCCAGACGGCCGGCATCGGCGTCGTGGCCGTGGACGAGGGCCCCGGCATCGCTGACATCGAGGCGGCCCTGACCGACGGCTACTCCACCGGCACGGGCATGGGCCTCGGCCTCCCCGGCGCCCGCCGCCTGATGGACGAGTTCGAGGTGTGGTCCGAGGTGGGGGTGGGCACCCGCGTGACCATGCGGAAGTGGCTGGATGGCTGACCTCACCCGGGGTCAGGCGGGGCCGCTCGAGTGGGCCGTCGCCAGCGAGGCCCTGGCCGGTGAGCAGTTCCTCGGCGACGCCTACCTGGTCCAGGAGGACGGCGACCGCTTGGTCGCCGCCGTCATCGACGGCCTCGGCCACGGCCAGGAGGCGGCCACGGCGGCCCGGCGCACGCTGCGGGCCTTGAAGGAGTCGACGGGGCGGGGCCTTGGGCTCGAGGCGATGGTGGCGCACTGCCACGAGGAGGTGCGGGCCACCCGGGGCGTGGTCATGACGCTCGTGGGCCTGGAGGGCTCGACGCTCAGCTGGGTGGGGGTCGGCAACGTCGAGGCGGCGGTCATCCGCGGCGACCGCCAGGCGCCCCGCCCGGTCGAGTCGATGCTGCTCAGCGGGGGCGTCGTCGGCTACAAGCTGCCGCCGTTGCGCTGCCGGACGACCGAGATCGGCCCCGGGGACCTGCTCGTGCTGGCCACCGACGGGATCCGCGCCGACTTCGCCAGCCGGGTCGTTCGTCACGATCCGCCCCATCTGATCGCCGGTCGGATGCTGCGCACGCTGCGGCTTCCGGGCGATGATGCGCTCGTGCTGGTGGCGCGCCACACCGGGGCCGGCTGATGCCCGAGCGCGCCGCGTTCCGCGAGGCCTACGCCACCGCCTTCCGGGGCTACCTCGAGGCGCCGGACGAGGAGGGCCTGCGGGTGGCCTACGAGCTCGGGCGGCGGGCGGTCGCCGTGGGGCTCTCCATGCTCGACCTGGTCGACGCCCACCAGGACGTGCTCGCCATGATGATCGAGCGGCTCGGCATGCACCGGCCCCCCGCCGAGGTCGCGGCCGCCGGGCGGGCGTTCCTCAACGAGAGCCTGGCCACCTACGACATGGCGTCTCGGGGCTTCAAGGAGGCGTCCGAGGCCGCCCGGCTCGAGCAGCAGCACGCCGAGCGGCTCCGGCGGCTCGCCGAGGCGTTCCTCGAGCTCAACGGCAGCCTGCTGCCCGGCGAGATCCTGCGGATCGTGACCCAGCGGGCGAAGACGATCCACGACGCCGCCAGCATCGTCGCCCACCTCGACACGACCGCTGACGGTCGGCGGGTCCAGCTCACCCAGGTCGAAGGCGACGACCATCCCGTCGACGACGCGCTCGCCCGCGCCGCGCAGACCGAGGGCCGGCCGGTGCGAGGCGCCGGCCCGGCCGGCCCGGTGCTGGTCGCCCCGGTGCTGCGCAGCAACGGGCTGCCGCTCGGCGTCCTGCAGTTGAGCGGCCCCCGGTCGGGAGACTTCAGCTCCGGCGACGAGGCCATCCTCCTGCAGTTCGCGCTGATGACCGGCATCGCCCTCGAGAACGCCTTCCGCTACCAGCACGAGCGGTCGATCGCCGTCACGCTGCAGCGCAGCCTGCTGCCCGAGCTGCTCACCGCCGTGCCCGCCGCCAACGTGGCGTGCCGGTACCTGCCGGGCGGCGAGGGGGTCGAGGTGGGCGGCGACTTCTACGACGTGATCGAGCTCGACGGCGACCGGGTGGCGCTCGCGCTCGGCGACGTGATGGGCAAGGGGGTGGCCGCCGCCGCGACCATGGGCCAGCTGCGGATGGCGCTGCGGGCCTATGCCACCGACGAACGGCCCCCGGCGGGTGTGATCGAGGGCCTCGGCCGGCTCATGAGCCTGCTGCGCAACGACGCCTTCGCCACCATGGTCTACGTCGAGTGCGACACCCGCCGCGACGCCCTGCTGGTCGCCAACGCCGGGCACCCCCCGCCGGTGCTGCGCACCCCCGAGGGCGACGTACGGCTGCTCGAGGGCCCGGTGAGCCCGCCGCTCGGCGTCGCCTCCGGTGCGACCGGCGGCCAGCTCGAGGTGCCGCTCGAGCCGGGCGCCATGCTCGTGCTCTACAGCGACGGGCTCGTCGAGGGCCACGAGCTCACGCTCATCGAGGGTCTCGACCGGCTGGTCGACGCCGTGCGCACCGGCCCCGACGACGTGGAGGGCATGTGCGAGCACCTCCTGCGCGCCCTCGGGGGCCACGCCGGCCGTGACGACACCGCCCTCCTCGCCTACCGCCGCACCACCTGACCCCGCCACCCCACCCGGTTTCGCGCACCCGCCCACCCGCCAACCCGCTCGCCCGCCAACCCGCCCACCCGGTTCTGGGTGGCTGTGGTCTCACGCTGGTGAGACGTGGAGCACCCGGAACGGCGAGGGGGGCGCCGGCTCGCCGCCGGCCGGCGAGGGTCGGTAGCGTGACCAGGGCAACGGACGGGCCGGGAACGGGAGACGAAGGTGGGTGTCGGGCTGGTGCTGGGGGGTGGCGGCGTCGTCGGCGTCGCCTGGGAGACCGGCGTGCTGGCGGGCCTGGCCGGGGCGCTGGGGTGGGACCCTGCGAGCTCGCCCGTTCTCGTGGGCACGTCGGCCGGCTCGATCGTGGGCGCCCAGCTGCTGCACGGGCGCACCCTCGACGAGCTCGTCGCCGCCCAGCGGGACCCGGCGCCGTCCCAGGGGGCCGGTCGCGGCGTGGCCCCGCCCCGCGATCCCGAGGCGGCCATGGAGGTGTTCCGCCTCTGGGGCGGTGCCGAGGAGATGGACGCCGCGACGGCGCGTGCCGTGGGCGCCGCCGCGCTCCGAGCGACCGGCCAGACCGAGGAGCAGATGCTCGAGATGTTCGAGCGCATGCTGCCGTCGGGTGAGTGGCCCGACGCGGACCTGCGGGTGACCGCGGTGGCGGTGGAGACCGGTGAGCGGGTGGTGTGCACGCCGCGCTCCGGGGTGTCGCTCGTCCGGGCGGTGGCGGCGTCGTGCGCGGTGCCCGGCCTGTTCCCGCCCGTCTCGTTCGGCGAGGACGGCCACTTCCTCGACGGGGGGCTGTGGTCGGGCAGCAACGCCGACGTGCTCGCCGGATCGGGTGTCGATGCCGCTGTGTTCGTCGGGCCGATGAGCGCGGCGGGCGGCGGGATCGGCGAGCTGTCGGCCCGCTCACTGGAGCGGGAGGTCGAGCTGCTCGCCGCCGCCGGGATCGAGCTGCACACGGTCGTGCCCGGCGCTCGCTTCGCCGAGGCGAACCTGTCGCTCATGGACGCCACCCGCCGCGCCGAGGCGCTCGAGATCGGACTCGCCGAGGGCGCCGAGGCCGCCGGGCGCCTGGGGCACGTGCTCAGCTGACGGGCACCCAAGGGAGGGCCTGCGGGGGCCGCCGACTACACTGTCGACTTCGCCCAGCGCTCGTAGCTCAACGGATAGAGCATCTGACTACGGATCAGAAGGTTGGGGGTTCGAGTCCCTCCGAGCGCGCAGCAAAGGTCCTGGTCACAGCGTTGCGGCGCTGCCGCCAAGCGTGCGAATGCCGTCCGCTTCTACCGGATCTTCTACCGGATCAGGCGACACGAGCCGATCTGAAGCAGTAGCGAACGGGATGCATCCGCGCTCCGGTGTTGCGCAGAAGCTGAGTGCCGAAGCGCCCGGTACGCGCACGTGTGTCGCAGGCGGCGTGTACAACGGACGGCGTGCCTTGGGAGCCGACGCCTGAGCAGCAGGCCATCGTCGAACACGACCTGGGACGAGACGCGCGCGTGCTCGCCGGGCCCGGCACGGGCAAGAGCGCCACCGTCATCCGGATGATGCTCCGAGCGGCCGAGCAGCTCGATCGGCGCGGCAAGCTCCTCACGTTCACACGGGCCGCCACCAACGAACTCCGCGAGAAGGTCGCCGAGCATCCAGAGCACCTGGCGACGCCAAGCACCGTCCACTCGTTCTCGATCGCGACCCTCCTCGCCAACGAGGGAACCAGCGGCCTGCCGGAGCCAATCCGGCTTGCCGACGACTGGGAGTGGTCGGAGCTGATTCGTCAGCACCTCAAGGTCTTGGTGGACTGCGACGTCCGAATGATCGACCGGGCGCGGGCAGAGATGGCGTCGAACTGGGAGTCACTGGAGCCAGCCGAGGACCCAGACCTGCCCGAGGACGTGCGGAACCGCTTCGCTGGGATCTGGGAGCACCACCGTCGGATCTTCGGCTACGCCCTACTCGCCGAGCTGCCGTTCCGGCTCCTTCGAGCACTCGAGGACCATCCGGACCTCAACATCGGGAACTGGGAGTACCTCGTCGTGGACGAGTACCAGGACCTCAACCAGTGCGATCTCTCGGTGCTCAGGCAGATCACGCACCGGGGCCGAGTACTGGTGGCCACGGGCGACGACGACCAGTCGATCTACTCGTTCAGGCGGGCCCACCCCATCGGCATCAGGCGGTTCATCAGCGACGACTATCCGGCGGCTGCTGATCTGACGCTCACGGTCAGCCAACGATGTGCAACACGAGCGCTCGCCTGGGCTCGACACGTCATCGAAGGGCTTCCCGGCCGGCCGCCAAGGCCGGCCCTGACTCCCGCGCCGCACTGCGTGGAAGGCGTAGCTCGCTACCTCCGCTTCCCGAGCTGGGCACAGGAGGCGGATGGAGTGGCGCGTCTCACCAGGTGGCTCATCGACAGCGAAGGGATCGCCCCCGAGGACATCGCCGTGATGTTCCGGAGCAACTTCAACAACGCCTGGTCGACGCCGTTGACGGAGCGACTGGCGGACTACGGCGTGCCAGTCATCAACGCCGGAGCGGTCGCCGAGATGCTTGCCGATCCTCAGAACCGGCGACTGATCGCCCTGGCACGACTCGTCGTCAACCGCGAGGACTCCCTGGCGTGGTGGACGCTCCTTCACCTAACACCGGGCATCGGCCCGGCAGTTCGCAACCACTTCTACGACGGTGCCGAACACCATGCGCGAACCTTTGCCGGCCAGGTACTCGCCGAGCACGCCGAGGACTTCCACGGCCTTGGCGGAGCTTCGGCAACTCGGGTTCGCACCGCCGTCAACGCCGCCGTGGCGGTGATCGATGCGGTCGACCTCGAGGGCGCTGATCTTGGCGACGCGGGTTGGGGAGCGTGGCTGGTTGCCAACGCTGACGCGTCCGGCGGGTGCAACGAGGACTTCGCGGAGCTCCTTGGGGATCTCGACGGCCTGATCGATAGGACCGAAGGTCTCGGTCGATTCCTCGGTCAGATCCAACCGGTCGGCACCGACCTCCGATCGGGCCGATCAGCGGGTGCAGTTCGACTCATGACGATGGCGAGCTCCAAGGGGCTCACCGTGAAGGCGGCGATCATCGTGGGCGTCGAGGAAGGCGTTGTGCCACTCGCTGACCGCGATCCCGGTGAAGAACGTCGCCTGCTCTACGTCGCGATGACCCGCGCCACTGACTACCTCTACGCAACTTGGTCAGGGCAGCGCACCGGTCCAACCGCGCGAACCGGTGCGCCTCGTGTTGGCGCCGGGCGCAATCGGTCCCCGCTGCTAACCCATGGGCCCGTCCAGTCCGAGGATGGCAACGCCTACTTGGCGCAACTCGCGTAGAGCTGCTTGCACACTCACCCCACAGGACTGTCCACGTCGGATCGGCGTCTGATCAGTCCCCAAAGTCGCCAGAACGAAGCCAGTCCTCGCCCGAGTCGTCGACGCGGAGCCCCATCGTCTGCAACCGACCGATCACCCGCTTCCGAGCCTGCGCGGCGTTGCCCAGGTAGGCGAGATGGCGCCCGGCGATGTCGGAGAGGATCTTCGTCCGCGGCGTGGCCACGATGAGCGTTCTGGTGGGTGCCAGTGCCATGGCCATTCCAGCCTCGTAGATCACGTTCTGGCGGGGCTGATGTGCTTCGGTCAGCTCAGGGTCGTCGACTTCATCGGCCAGCGCAGGATCCAACCTCACAATGTCGTCCGGGGTCGCGAGCACGACCACCCCGTCGGCTGCCTCGAGCCCCGCTGCGATTACGTCGCCGATGTACGGGTTCGGCTCACCTGTCAGCGCCACGGCCTGCTCCCACTCGATGATCTTGAGATCCAAGGAACGCAGGAACTGCGACATCGCCTCGCGCATCTGGTGGTGCCGACCGTGCACGAGGAACACAGTCCTGCCGTCGCCAGGTCCTGCCGGGACGCTCACTCGCCGTAGCTTCGGGTCGGCATCTGCGGAGGCAGCCGATCCCGGTGGACCCGTGATGTACTCATCGGTCACATTCCGCGCTCGACCGGCCGCGCGCCATGAGTACGACGGGCCACCGAAGACGACGACCGAGGACTCGCGATCTTCAGCTTCAAGTCGTGGGATGAAGTCCCGGGCCGAGTGATCGGACGTCGAGATGCGGATCCGTTCGAGGTCCGACATCTCGACGACGCGGCCGTTGACAGTGATGGGTCGTCCGTCCCGGTAGGGCGCGAGGAACTGCTGCTCGAGCTGATCATCGGTCAAGTCGAGCTTCGTCTCGTCGGACTGTTCGCCGGCGACAGAGATCCTCACGTGATACAGCGCCACGACAGCAGGCTACGAAGTGCGGGCTTCGCGATCGTCCAACCCGACGGCCGCTAGCGGCATCACGAGGCTGGTCCGGCCATCGGACTGTCGGCCTGTCGCTCATCGGCCGTCGTTGGTGCCGCCATCAGCCTCGAGAACACCGCAGCAGCTTCGGCCTGCATGCCAGGGAGGACCCAGCCGTAGACGTCGAGGGTGAAGCTCGCCGTCGCATGGCCGAGTCTCTCGCTCACGACCTTGATTGGGACGCCGGCCTTTAGCAGCAGGGTGGCGTGGGTGTGTCGGACGTCGTGGAGGCGGATCCTAGGCAGTCCGCTGCGGCCAATCATGCGCTCGAACGTGGAGCTCAGCAGCTCGGGGTGCGTGAGCGCGCCGTCAGCGCGGGCGAAGACGAGGTCGTGATCGGCGTACCCCGCCCCGAGCAGGAGCCGCTCCTCGGCTTGCTTGCGCCGCCATCCCTGCAGCGCGCGCACGACGTCGTCGTTGACGTCGATCGTGCGCCTCCCGTGCGAAGTCTTCACATCGGTGAGACGGACGTCGTAGTTGACCACCACGGCGTTCTGTCGGACGTGGATCAGCTTGGCGTCGAGATCGACATCCGCCCACCGGAGCCCGGCCACCTCGCCCCGTCGCATCCCGGTATGGGCTGCGAGCACGAACGCCGGCGCCAGCCGCTCGCCGTCGAGCGAGGCCAGGAACGTCTGGAGCTGGGCGCTCGTCCACACGCGCATCTCGCCCTCGCGCCTGGTGCTGGTGCTCCGCTTCGGCGGGTCGGCGAGGGACGCCGGGTTCCGGTTGAGCGTTCCCTTGCGCACCGCGTCACCGAGTGCCTTGCGCAGGATGCGGTGCACGTAGCGCACGCTGCCCGGGCTCAGCCCCGGTCCGTCACCGCTCTTGTTGCGGCGTCCCGACTCGAGCAGCCGGCCATAGAGGGCGTCGAGATCCTCCGGGGCGAGTCGGCCGAGAGGCACCTTGCCGAGCGTCGGCAGGACGTGCAGCCGGATGTTGCTCTCGTAGGAGTGGAACGTGGTCGCCTTGAGCTGGCTTCGCTGTGCCGGCAGCCACCGCTCGGTCAGGTACTGCCCGAGGGTGACCTTGTCGGGAGCGCGGTACTCGCCGTCGTTGTGGCGCTTGACCAGCTCGGTGACGAGCTTCTCGGCGTCGGTCTTTCGGGTCCCGGCTGGATACCAGCGGCGTCGCTCCTTGCCGGTGGCTGGGTCAACACCCTCGTAGATGACGGCGTAGTAGCGGTTGCCCTTCTTGGCTGTGTAGCCGCGCACGAGCGGCCTCCTTCGCGTCAGCGCGTGTCGCGCGTCTGCTTGCGGGGAGCGTCCGCTCCCGATCCGGCTCGTGCCGGCTCGTCCGCCGTGCCGGCTCGTGCCGCCTTGTCCGCCGATCGCTTGCCGGGCGGCTTGGCGAAGTCGCTGTCGTTGGTGTGCTCGGACAAGAACCCTCGGATGCCGACCTGGCGGAGGTGGTCGATCCACCGCCCGAGCTCGTCGACGGCGCTGTCGAGGCTGTCGGCGTGCTGGTCGACGAGCGCCAGCAGCAGTTCCTTGCGGCGGTCCCGGTAGTTCCACCGGCGCGCGTGCGACGTGATCCCGGTGACCTTCTCGGCGGCCTCGTCGGCGTCGCTGGGGTCGACGATCCCGTGCTCGCGCAGCCGGTCGTACACGGGCGGCAGCATCTCGGGTGAACCCATGAGCCACATGTACAGCTCGTTGGACTGGCTGTTGGTGCCCCGCAGGAAGCGCCGCTCACCCGGCGGCGGGAGCAGGAACCAGATGATCGGCAGCTCGAAGACCATGGCGAACACGAGGAGCTCGTGGGCGTCGAACTCGCGTCGGCGGTCGCCGTCCCAGGCCCGCTCGATCGACGAGATGCCAGCCTGGGTCATTCGCTGGCCCATGTAGGGCTCGAGCTCGGCGGCGAACTGATCCTGGGTCCAGCCCCGCAGCTCCCGGGCGGCACGTACGTTGTAGGCGACGATCTGGTTGAGGTCGACCTCGGGTCGCGGGGGTGGGGCGTTCTTAGGCCGTCGTGCCACGCTTCTGACTCTACACGGTCTACCGCTTGTGCTGCCACTAGCCATACGCTGTGGGAATGGGTACAATCCACGCGCCGTTCTCGGAGTGCGCAGCACGAGCCGGAGGTTGTTCCGTGGCAGCACGCAAAGCCCTACCGCTGATGACGCTCAGCGTGGAGGAAGCCGCGGGTCTCCTGGGCGTCGGCCGCACCAAGGCCTACGACATGACCCGCGAGTGGCGAGCCAACGGCGGCGAGTCGGGCCTGCCGGTCATCGACTGCGGCAGTACGCTGCGCGTCCCGCTCTACCCGCTGGCCGAGATGCTCGGCGTCGAGGTGTCCCACCTCCTGGCGGTGCTGCGCGACGCAGCGACGCCTGAGCCCGCGCCGGAACCTGCGCCGGCACCCCCGCTCGAGCCCGTCGCCGCGCCGGCACCGAAGCCGACACGCGGCAGCAGGCGCAAGCCTGCGATTCCCGGCAACCAGCTCGACCTCTTCGAGCACCCGACCGCGAGCTGACGCCGTGACCGACCACCTCTCCCACGGGAACGACCCACTGCCGAACAGACAAGTGCCCGCGGCCGGGAACGTGAGCACCTGATGCTGCGGGTGACCACCATCCACGCCCACAGCGCGGCAGCGTCGGCGCGCTACTACACCCGCTACCTCACCGGCGATGGCCCTGAGGCTGAAGGGCACTGGCTCGGCGGGCGTGCCGCCGCGCTCGGACTCTCCGGGACGGTCGAGACCGACGACCTCGAAGCGCTCCTCTCCGGACACGACCCGACGACTGGGCGGCAGCTCGGCTATCCGCTCGTCGATCGCGTCGACAGCAAGGGCCGCATCATTCGCGCCGTCGCCGGCTTCGACGCGACGGTCTCGGCCCCCAAGTCGCTATCGGTGTGGTGGGGCCTTACCGGCGACCCTGGACTGCTCGACGCGCACAACCTCGCCGTCCGCGCCGTGCTCGACCATGTCGAGCGCTACGGCGCAACCACGCGAGTCCGAGTCGGCGATCGGCGACAGCACCCCGACGTGGACGGTCTGGTCATGGCCGCCTTCCCACAGGCGACCTCCCGCGAGGACGACCCCCAGCTCCACACCCACGTGGTCATCTCCGCCAAGGTCCTCGCCCCGGACGGGCGATGGCTGGCTCTCGACGCCCGCTACCTCAAGCGCAAGCAGCGCGCCCTCGGCGGCCTATACCAGTCGGTACTGCGCGCGGAGCTCACCAGCCGGTACGGCGTCGCCTGGGGACCTATCGAGAAGGGCCAAGCGGAGATCGCCGGCATGCCGGAGGAGCTGCTCGACGCGTTCTCCAAGCGCACCGCCCAGGTCGACACCGCCCTCGCCGACAAGGTCACCGAGTTCCGCGAGCGCGAAGGCCGCGACCCGACCCGCTGGGAACGAGCCGCGCTCACCCGCGAAGCGTCCGAGGACACGCGCGCCAAGAAGACGCACGAGTCACCCGGCGACCTCGGGAACCACTGGCGCGACGAAGCCAAGGCGCTCGGCTGGACCCCAGCCCGGCTCGTGGATCGGATGCGGGACGCGGCGCGCATCGCCCCGACGCCGGAGGCGCCCACGGTCTCGGACGTCGTGGAGCAGCTCTCCGCCGCCGGGTCGTCCTGGAATCGTGCCGACATCCTCCAGGCAGTCTGCGACCTGACGCCCCCAGTCGCAGGAGTGCCGGGGCGCCTGTGGGCAGCAGCCGTCGAGCGTGCCTGTGACCGTGTGATCGAGAGCTGCACGACCCTCGATCCGCCGTCAGAACGCGGACCACGGCGAGCATCCGACGGGCGGTCCATCTGGATCGCCCCCGTCGAACCACACCTCACCACCGAGGGCGTCCTCGCCCAGGAGGAGCGGATCCTCCTGTTCGCGATCGACGCCCACGACACACCCGCTCAGCCGTCGCGGACCCTCGACCGCACCGGACTCGATGTTCTCCAGGCGGACGCGGCAGCGGCGGTCGCCGGCCACGACCCGCTCGTGCTCGTCGTCGGCCCCGCGGGCACCGGCAAGACAACCACCCTTCGCTGTGCCGCCGCCGACCTCGGCGCCCAGCATCGCCACGTCTTCGCCGTCGCACCCACGGCCAAGGCGGCCAAGGTCCTGCTGGACGAGACCGGCATCCCGGCGGCCACCGTCGCCAAGCTGCTCCACGAGTGGCGCGACCGGCAGCCCCACGACGAGTACCGGCTCCCGCCGGGTACCACGCTGATCGTCGACGAGGCGGGGATGCTGGGCAATGGGAACCTCGACACCCTCACCCAGCTCGCCGCGTCCCAGCAGTGGCGACTCGTCCTCGTCGGGGACCCCCGCCAGCTCCAAGCCGTCGGACGAGGCGGCATGTTCGACGAGCTGTGCCGCACCGGACGCGTCCACGAGCTGGCAACGATCCACCGCTTCCGCCGCCGCTGGGAGCAAGCCGCCTCGCTCCGGCTGCGCGCCGGCAACCCCGAAGCACTCGACGCCTACTTCCAGCACGGGCGAGTCGGCACAGGCACCTTCGACGCGCTCGCCGCAGACGCCGCCCGCCAGTGGATCGACCACCGCGCCGCCGGTCGATCCGTCGCCGTCGTCGCCGAGACCAACGAGCACGTCGACGCGCTCAACCACGCCATCCAGGAACTGCGACGCGAGCACGGCCAGCTCGGTACGCGCACCGAGCGCATCGCCGGTGGCGAGTCAGCCGCTGTCGGCGACGTCATCGTGACCCGCCGCAACAACCGCGAGCTGCGGACGAGCAACGGCGAACCGATCCGCAACCGCGACCGCTGGACGGTCACCGCCGTCGGACGAGACGGAGGCCTCACCGTGTCCCACGAACAGGGACATGGACAGGTCAGCCTGCCGGCCGAGTACGCGCGCGAACACGTCCGACTGGGCTACGCCGCCACCGCGCACGGCCACCAGGGCGACACCGTCGACGTCAGCCTGACCATCGTCACCGCCGCGACCACCCATCGCAGCCTCTACGTCGGCGCCACCCGGGGACGGGACGTCAACCGCCTCCTCGTCGTGACCGGGGACCCTGACCTGGCACGGGACGTCCTCGAGGAGGTGTTGACGAACGATCGGGCCGACCTGCCAGCGGTCGCCCAGCGCCGCCACCTGGCCGATCAGGAACCGCGTGTCGCTCGCCAAACTGCCGAAGCACGAGTGGCTGCCGCACGTCGGGCTCTCGCCGAGGCGGAGAAGCGCACCGACCCGCACCTCCGTCCGCTCCGGGATGCCGAGCATGCCGTCGAGGAAGTCCAACGCGAGGTGTGGGCCGCTCGCCGGGCCGCAGACGACGCGCCCATCTTGCGGCGGCGAGCGGCCACCCGCGCACTGACCGCGGCGGAGGCCCGGCTCGTCCAGGCACACACAGGGCTCGACCACGCCCGGGAGGAGGCAGCACCGCACCTGACCGAGGTCGCCACCGCCGCCGAACAGCTGCAAGCCGCCGAGCGGGATCTGTCGTCGGCTCGCCTCCGTGAGCGCCTCGACCACCTCTCTCGCCCTGCTCCGCAGCGAACGCTCGAGCGCGGACGGGGGATCGAGCTCTGACCACCGTTGCCCGGCCAGTTCGCCGGTTTCGTCCTAACGTCGAAGGGCGCTGAACGACGAGGCGAAGGGCTCAGGCGACACCCGATGACGCTCACCAACGGCGGCAGCTTCACCGACAAGGTCAACTTCATCTGGTCCGTCGCCGACCTGCTGCGCGGGACCTACAAGCAGTCCGAGTACGGGCGCGTCATCTTGCCGCTCGTCGTGATCCGGCGCCTCGACTGCGTCCTCGAGGACACCAAGCCCGCCGTCCTCGCCCGCGCCGAGCAGCTCGCCGGCCGCATCGACAACCCGAACGACGCCCTGTGCGCCGCGTCCGGACACGAGTTCTACAACCTCGCCCCGATCGACTTCGCCAAGCTCACCGCCGATCCTGAGCACGTCGCTGACAACCTGCGCGCCTACATCGGCGGGTTCTCGCCGTCGGCACGCGAGGTCGTCGACAAGTTCAGGTTCGAGGAGCAGATTAAGCGGCTCGACGAGGCCGGTCTGCTCTACCTCGTGGTCTCCCGGTTCGCCGATATCGACCTGCACCCGGAGGTCGTCGGCAACACCGAGATGGGCTACATCTACGAGGAGCTGATCCGGCGCTTCTCGGAACAGTCGAACGAGACCGCGGGTGAGCACTTCACGCCCCGCGAGGTCATCCGCCTCATGGTGAACCTGCTCTTCGCCGAGGACGACGCCCTGCTGCGCGACGCCGGCGTGGTCAAGACGCTCCTCGACCCGGCGTGCGGGACCGGTGGGATGCTCGCCGTGGCCGCCGAGCACCTCACGGCAATGAACCCCAAAGCCCACCTCGAGGTGTTCGGCCAGGAGCTCAACGACGAGTCCTTCGCCATCTGCCGGTCGGACATGATGCTGAAGGGCCAGTCCTCGACGAACATCGTGTCGGGCAACAGCTTCTCGGCCGACGGGTTCGTCGGCCGCACCTTCGACTACCTCCTCGCCAACCCGCCGTTCGGCGTCGAGTGGAAGAACGTCGAGACCGCCGTGAAGGCCGAGGCGAAGTCGCTCGGCTTCGCCGGACGCTTCGGCGCCGGCTTGCCGCGCATCAACGACGGCTCCCTGCTGTTCCTCCAGCACATGATCTCGAAGATGCGCCCGCCCGAGCAGGGCGGCTCGCGCCTCGCCATCGTCTTCAACGGCTCGCCCCTGTTCACCGGCGCTGCCGGTTCGGGGGAGTCGGAGATCCGACGTTGGATCGTCGAGAACGACTGGCTCGACGCGATCGTCGCCTTGCCGGACCAGCTCTTCTACAACACGGGCATCTCGACCTACATCTGGGTTGTCACCAACCGCAAGCGCGCCGACCGGCGCGGTCTCGTGCAGCTCGTCGACGCGCGCGACCTGTTCGTGCGCATGCGGAAGTCGCTCGGCGACAAGCGCAAGGAGATCAGCTCCGAGCAGATCGACGAGATCACGAACCTCTACGGCGACTTCACCGAGAACGACCGAGTGAAGATCCTCCCCAATGAGTCGTTCGGCGTTCAGCGCATCACCGTCGAGCGCCCGCTCCGGCTCCGTTGGGCGATCACGGACCTCACCTCCGCCGAACTCGCAGCCACCAAGGC
The DNA here is from genome assembly GCA_004366205.1 of Actinomycetota bacterium. Lineage (GTDB taxonomy): Bacteria > Actinomycetota > Acidimicrobiia > Acidimicrobiales > CADCSY01 > SIRW01. Next base: position 21,110 of record SIRW01000049.1, read on the forward strand.
GTGGGCGAAGCTCACCGCGCCCGAGCAGCTCGAGCTCACCGAGCGCCTCGACGCCATGGCCGGCACTGCCGCCGCCAGCGAGAAGGAGATGGCCGACGCGCTCGGGCCGCTGCCGCCTGCCATCGCCGCCGAGGTGTGGAAGCACATCGCCGTCTCGCACCCCGACGGCGTGCTCCAGACCAAGAAGGGCCAGCCGCTCCCCGACGCCAACCTGCGGGAGCAGGAGAGCGTGCCGTTGCCGCCCGGCACGCCGACGTGGGACGAGGCCGACGTCGGTGCCGCCAAGCGGCTCGCCGACGCAGACCACCGCGCCGCGGTCGACGCGTACGTCGCCGAGGAGGTGCTGCCCTGGGTGCCGGACGCATGGGTCGATCACAGCAAGACACGCATCGGCTACGAGATCCCGCTGACTCGACACTTCTACACGTACACGCCACCACGACCCGTCGCCGAGATCGACGCCGAGATCAAGGCGCTCGAGGCGGAGATTCGCGCCCTCCTCGACGAGGTCACGGAGTGAGGCGCGTCCAGATCCGCAAGGTGGCTCGCCTCGGGACGGGACACACGCCGAGCCGTTCCGTGGAGGCCTATTGGGAGCCTTCGGAGTGCACCATCCCGTGGCTCACCCTCGCCGACGTCTGGCAGCTACGTGACGGGTCGATCAGCGTCGTCCACGACACCAAGGAGAAGATCAGCCCGCTCGGACTCGCGAACTCTGCCGCCGTCCGGCACCCCGCCGGGACGGTCGCGTTCTCCCGCACGGCGTCGGTCGGGTTCAGCTGCATCCTCGGAGCCGACATGGCCACGAGCCAGGACTTCGTGACGTGGACGTGCGGCCCGCAGCTCGACCCGCGCTACCTGCTCTGGGTCCTGCGGGGTGAGCGCGACGACATCCTCCGGCGCACGCAAGGCTCGACGCACAAGACGATCTACATGCCCGACATCGAGCAGCTCACAATCCCTCTCCCGCCGCTCGACGAGCAGCGGCGCATCGTGGAGTACCTCGACCGCGAAACCGCGCGGATCGACGAGGTCATTCATCGGCGCGTGAACCAACTGAAGCGGCTCGACGAACGAGAGGCGCGCCGGCTAAGTGCGGCCCTCGGACTGGCTGTCACTGCTCGCGGCAACGGCTTGGCGCCGAGCGGAACTGCGCGGACGCGCGCGCTCAGGTGGGCTGCACATATCAGTGGCGGGCTGACGCTCGGCAAGCGGTACGAGGGTCCACTGGCGCGCCGGCCCTACCTGCGTGTCGCCAACGTTCAAGACGGCTACCTCGACCTCACCGACGTCGCTGAGGTCGAGGTCCCACCCACTGACGCCCGTCGCTTCAGCCTCGAGCCCGGAGACGTTCTTGTGCTTGAGGGGAACGGCAACCCCGACAACCTCGGCCGGGGATGTATGTGGCGCGGCGAGGTCAGCGACTGCCTCCACCAGAACCATGTGCACGTCGTGAGGCCGGATCGGGCACTACTCCTGCCTGAGTTCTTCGCCCTGGCTCTGCGCACCGAGTGGGTCCGACACTGGTTCACCGGCGGCGTCGCGCAGGTGTCGATCGCGACACTCAGCCAATCGCGTCTCGGTGACCTGCCGCTCCCGCTGCCGGATCTCGACGAGCAAGCACAAATGGTCCAACAATCAGAGCGTGCGCGAGCCAAGCACGAGCAACTCCGTGCGTCGCTTGAGCGCCAGGTCTCCCTCCTACGCGAACACCGGCACGCCCTGATTGCCAGCGCCGTCACGCCTCCACCTGAAGCCGAGGCTGCGTGATGGCGAAGTCCAAGGAGCGGCACTTCGAGGACGAGGTGTTCGACTCGCTCGTCGACGACGGCGGGTGGAACGCCGGACTGGCCGACGACATCGAGTTCGCAACCGGGATCGCCCCGGCAGAGCTGCTCACGTTCATCGGACAGACCCAGATCGAGGAGTGGAACAAGCTCCTCGTGCAGATGGGCAACGACCCGGATCGGGCACAGATCGAGTTCCGCAAGCGCGTCGCAGCCGAGATCGACAAGCGGGGGACTGTCGATGTGCTCCGCCATGGTGTCAAGGGGTGGGGGCTCAAGTTCGATCTCTGCTACTTCAAGCCGGCTCACGGCCTGACGCCGCTGCTCGTCGAGAGGTACGCGGCGAACCGCGTCACGGTCACCCGGCAGCAGCGCTACCACGCCAAGCACACGAAGACCCTCGATCTGTGCCTGTGGGTGAACGGGCTGGCGGTGGCGACCGTCGAGCTGAAGAACGAGCTGACGAACCAGACCGTCGAGGACGCGAAGACGCAGTACCGGACCGACCGCGACCCGAACGACCCGTTCCTCGCCATGCGCGCTGTCGTGCACTTCGCCGTCGATCCCTACCTCGCGTTCATGACGACCCGACTGGCCGGCGCAGCGACCGAGTTCCTCCCGTTCAACCGCGGCCACAACGGGCACGCCGGGAACCCGCCGGCAACCGGCGGCAAGCACGCCACGGCGTACCTGTGGGAGGAGGTGTGGCAGCGCGACTCGTTCCTCGACCTGCTCGGTCGATTCATCCACACCGAGATCGACGACAGCGGCAAGGCGACCGGCAAGGTGATCTTCCCGCGGTACCACCAGTGGGACTGCGTGCTGCGGCTCGAGGCCGACGCACGCGCTCACGGGCCGGGCCGCCGGTACCTAGCCCAGCACTCAGCGGGCTCGGGCAAGTCGAACTCGATCGCGTGGCTGGCGCACCGGCTTTCGAAGCTGCATGACGACCACGACAAGGCGGTCTTCGACAAGGTCGTGGTCATCACCGACCGGCGCGTCCTCGACGATCAGCTCTCGGCGACGATCGCCCAGTTCGAGTCGGTCGCCGGTGTCGTCGTCCGAGTCGAGGACAAGGAAGGCGCGAAGTCAACGAAGCTGGCCGGGGCGCTGGCCGGCGAGCAGGCGCGGATCGTCGTCTGCACGTTGCAGACGTTCTCGTTCGTGCTCGACAAGATCGAGGGCATCGGTCGCCGCAACTACGCCGTGATCGTCGACGAGGCGCACTCGTCGCAGACCGGTGAGGCAGCGCGCGATCTGAAGGCGGCGCTGGGGGCCGGCTCGGAGGAAGCCCGGCTCGAGATCGCCGAGAAGGAAGAGGCCGGCGAGCCCGTTACCGCTGAGGACAAGTTGAACGAGGCGGTCGCGGCGCGCGCCCACCAAGAGAACCTGTCGTTCTTCGCGTTCACCGCAACGCCGAAGCCGCGCACAGTCGAGCTGTTCGGGACGGCAGCTGCTGGCGCCGATCTGAAGGTGCCGTTCCACACCTACTCGATGCGCCAGGCCATCGAGGAGGGCTTCATCCTCGACGTCCTCCGTCACTACACGCCCTTCGGCGTCTACTGGCGGGTCAAGCAGGCAGGTCTCGGCGATCCCGAGGTCGACAAGGGCAAGGCGTCCGCGCAGATCGCCAAGGCGATCTCGCTGCACCCGCACAATCTCGCCCAGCGGGCGAAGATCGTCGTCGACCACTTCCGCGGTCATGTCGCCCAGCAGATCGGCGGCAAGGCGAAGGCCATGGTCGTCACGGCGAGCCGCCTCCACGCCGTGCGGTACAAGCAGGCGATCGACCGGTACCTGGCCGATGCGCACATCACCGACGTGAAGGCCCTCGTCGCGTTCTCCGGGAAGGTGATCGATCCCGACGATCCGTCGACCGCCTACACCGAGGCCGGGATGAACGGGTTCCCCGAGTCGCAGACGGGAGGCCGGTTCAAGGGCGACCCGTCACCGCCCTACGACCCCACCGGGTTCCAGGTGATGATCGTCGCCGAGAAGTTCCAGACCGGCTTCGACGCGCCGCTGCTGCACACCATGTACGTCGACAAGAAGCTCGAGGGCGTCAACGCCGTGCAGACCCTGGCCCGGCTCAACCGGACCCACCCCGGCAAGACCGACACCTTCGTCCTCGACTTCCGCAACGACCCCGAGACGATCGCCGAGGGGTTCAAACCGTTCTACGACACCACCATCGTCGAGCCCGTTGACGGCAACGTCCTCTACGGCTTCGCCGGCGCGATCGAGTCGGCAGGCGTGTTCTCCGTCGCCGACGTCGACCACTACTGGTCGGCGTTCTCTCTGGTCGCACCCGACCAACGGAAGGGCAACGGCGCGCTGTATTCGGCGCTCGCCGGCGCCGTCGAGCGGTTCAAGACCGAGCTCGACGACGACGACCAGGAGCGCTTCCGCTCGGACCTCGACGCCTTCATCCGCGCGTACTCGTTCCTGTCGCAGATCGTCACGTGGACCGACAACGACCTCGAGAAGCTCTACGTCTGGGCCAAGTCGCTCCAGTCGAACCTGCCCAAGCGCCCCAACGACGGGAGCCTCGACCTGGGCACCGAGGTCGAGCTGACCCACCTCCGCATCGAGAAGTCGGCGGAGGTCGACGCCAGCCTCGCCGGCACTCCAGCCGACGATGAGCCGCTCAGCGCGCTGCCGGGCGCCGGCGGCGTGTCACCAGACCCGCAGACTGAGCGGCTCTCCGCCATCATCGACCGGCTCAACGAGCGGCACGCGCTGAACCTCACCATCACCGACGCCTTGCTGTTCGAGCAGTTCAAGGGCGACTGGCTCGCCGACCCCGAGCTGGCCGCGCAGGCGAAGGCGAACACGCTCGACAACTTCCTGATCGTCTTCGCCAAGAAGTTCCTCAGCACCGTCCTGTCGCGTATGGACGCGAACGCCGACATCTTCAAGGCGATCAACGACGACAAGGGATTCGCTGACGACCTCAAGGCGAGCTACGGCCGCGACGTCTACCTCGCGCTGCGGACGGACGATGACTGATCGCCGCGACCGGATTCGTCCCTCTTGTCCGGAACTCAGTTGAAGGATTATTTCTACATCACTGCTCATGGCCCATGAGACGGCGATGACGAACATTATGGTTGCAGTCATCGCCGAGCGGCAGCACGATCATCTACATGCAGCCGCACCCCACACAGCAGCCCCGGATCAGCCGGCACGCCGTCGATCGGTACCGGCAGCGCGTCGCCGACGTCTCGCCTGCGGAGGCGACCCGACGTCTCGCTGAACTCGCCGCCGACTCGACCCGTCGCCCCACCCCGCGTCGCTGGACGCAGGCGCCCGCCGGTCCCGGGGTGCTGTTCCTCTATCCCCACACCGACTCCGACGTCTGCCTGGTGATGAAGGGGAACACGATCGTTACGGTCTTCTCCCGGGTGGTCTGCCTCAGCTGGCGGACGCCGAAGGCGAGCGGGCCCCGCGGCCCCGTCCGTCGCGAGCCGTACCGCCGCCCCTCGCCGGGCACGTGGCCGCTGGAGGCAGCGTGACCGTCGGCGGCAGCGGGCTGCCCCGGCTCCAGGAGCTCGCCTACCTCGAGACGATCGCCAAGGCGGTCGCCGCCGGCCTGCCGTTCGAGCAGATCCGACTCGCTCTCGTCGATCACATCTGGGGTGTCCGGCAGAGCACCCCAGGAGATCCGCCGGACCCGACCGAGTACCGGGCTTGGCGTGGCGACGAGAAGAAGTACGTGCGCAACGTCACCGACGCGATCAAGGAGCTGATGCGTCTCGGCTTCGTCGACAACGCGATGTTGCCCTCGAGCGGAAACTCGGCCTACGCCCACAAGGACGCCACCTACCAGACGACCACGAGCGGCCGCGCGTGGGTCGACCTGCTGGACACCGACCGGCGGGCCGCGTACGACGATCTCCTCCCGCGCCTCGTCCTCGCGCACCCGGGCTTCACGTGCTTCCTCACCACCGTCGGTGCGATCGGCGATCGCCACGACTCATTCGTGGTGCCGCTCCTGCGATGGGGCGACCTTCCCGATCGCCAACGGTCGCAGCAGACCTACCGCGCCGCGATCGGCGACTTCGTGGCAGGCGCGCTCGCGTCGTCCGACCTTGGCTGGCGTGCCGACGCCACCGAGATCGCCGCCAGCGTGAACGAGTACCTCGACCGCATCCTCGCCCGGGCGCAGGCGCGCGGCAAGGACCCGTTCCCAACGGTGAGGACCTTCACGCAGACCTGCGAGGAGGCGCTGGTCCGGCTTGCGTTCAGCAAGGCCGGCTGCTCGATCGACTACGTCTCGATGGAGATCGCGCGTCGCTGGAGCCGCTGGCTCGGGCTGGCATCGTTCACCTACCACGCCCCCGGTCCGTACGCGCTGCGCTTCTGGAACACCGCCCGCATCGAGCTCGACGGCACTGGCTCGATGACCGTCGAGCGGCGCGCCGGCGGCGAGTGGCGCGACAAGGCACTTGATGCCCTGTACGACCACTGCCAGCAGGAGCGCGCAAGCGGTACCACCTACGTGCCGGTGTGGGAGGTGCGCGCCGCCGTCTGCTGGAAGCTGCGCATCGTCGACGACGAGTTCGACCGCGCCGTCACCGACATGATCGCCGGCCGGCGTGGCGAGCAGCTGCCTTGGCGCATCCATCTCGACCAAGTCTCGGTCGGGAACGTCCCGTCGTCGGCCGCGCCCTTCGTGCTCACCACGACCGCCGCCGGCACCCGTACCTACAACGTCATGACCGTCGTCCCCAAGCCCACGAACTGACCGAGGAGATCGCCATGTCCCCTGCCCTTCCCGCCGTCCCCTGGATCCGCAACAAGTGGGGCCTCGAGCACAACCCGTTCCCCGCCGAGGCCATCGCCGTCCTCGGCGGCAACGACGATCGAGAGAACGGCCGCCTGTTCCGGCCCGAGGTCCAGACCGAGCAGTTCGACGAGGCCATCGGCAAGTTCGTGCTCGGCGCGGTCTACAACGGACAGCGCTTCGGCGCCCTCTGGTCGCAGTCGACCGTGCTCGACCCCGACTCCCGCGGCTACGGCAAGTCCGTCCTGCTGCAGTACCTCTCGTGCTACCTCAACGAGGACTTCGGCAAAGCCGCGTTCCTCAAGGTCGGCATGGAGGAGAGCGACGCCGAGGACAACCCGATCTGCGCGCTCCTCGCGTCCTTCGACACTGCCTCGACGAAGAACCTGAACAGCCTGTTCTTCAGTGCCGTGGAGTACGGCACCGACTTCCGCCGCCACGACGGTGAGCCGACGCTGTACGAGCGCCTCTACGAGCGTCTCTGCGCCGTCGCAGGCACCGACGACACGATGACCCTGGCTGAGCAGTGCCACGACGCCTACCGCGCGCTCAAGGGCCGCACGCTCGGACCGCCCGAGGAGAAGTTCCTCGCCGCCCTGTGCGCCGGTGAAGCGCGCGCCGTGCAGGACTTCCTCGACGAGGTCACGCCCCAGAAGCGCAGCCGCTCCGGCGCGAACTACCTCGCGACGCTGCTGCTGTTCATCAAGGCGGCCGGCATCGGCAAGGTCATGCTCTTCTGCGACCAGCTCGAGGACTTCGCATCGCCGCAGACGCCGAAGAAGACGCGCAGCGTCGAGGTCGAGCGGTTCCGCGACTTCATCGTCGAATTGCTGCCGATGGCCGACATGGTCAGCGTCGTCGTCACCATGCACCCCCGAGCCCTCGCCTCCATCGAGGAGTTCTGGCAGCTCGCCGACCTGCCCTCCCTTCGTGTCGACGAAGCCAACCGCCACATCGTCGTCGTCATGCCGCCCCTCGGGACGCTCGATCAGGCCACGCGCCTGCTGACCGCCTACCTCACCGCAGCTCGCCGGGACCCCGACGCCGCCAGGGACGCGCTCGCGCCGTTCACCGAGGACGCCGTCGAGGAGCTCTGGACCCACTCCACGAAGAAGCCCCGCGACCTCCTGCGCAAGGCGCACAAGATGATCACCTTCGCCGCCGAGGAGAACCTCGAGGTCATCGATGCGGCTGCGGTGGACTCGCACCTGACGCTGCTCACGGCGGGCGACGACGAGGTGATCACGGACCGGCCGCCCACCATCAGCATCGCCGCACCCGACTTCTCCAACGAGTAGCCGTGGTTTCGTTCACCTCCTTCCTTCGCGACCTCTTCTGCCTCGCCAACGCCCACCTCGCCGCCGGTGAGGCCGGTGACGGTCGAGCGTTCGAACGCCGGGTCGAGCGCCACCTCGCCGCAACCGGTGTGCGCCCCGTCGAGGTGTTCTCTGGCGTCCGTTCGCTCGGCAGCCAATCCCTCTCCGGTCTCTACCACCAGATCGACGCCACCGGCGCCACACGAGAGGCCGTCGTCATCGGGGAGTGGAAGGCGTACCGCGGCTCGATCCCCAAGAACGACCTCATGCGGTTCAAGGCTGTGACCGACGACTACTGGCTCCGCCAGCACGCGTACGCCGTCGGACCGGTGATGCGGGTGTTCGGCGGAACCGGCTACGTCTCACCTGCCCTCCGCCGGTACGCAGCCCAGTGGGGGATCTGCCTCATCACCACGGACCGGTGGCCCTCGCCGCTTCTCGCGTCCGAGACCACCGCGTGGCCCGCAGCCGCGCCGGATCGACTCGCCCGCCGCTACCTCGCATGGTTGGCACGACCGCTCGACGCCGTCTGCGTGCCGCGTCCGGACGGAAGCTGGTCGATTCCCAAGCCGGCGACCGAGGCGACCATCGACCACTTCCTGGCCCTGCACGACCGCTGGTCGGACGAGCTCTGGCGTCGTTTCGACGCTCGGCCCGGCAGCTTCGACGACTGGGTCGACGCGACGATCCCGTGGGGTACGGCCGCATGATGCGCTGCTCCCGATGCGATGCAGAGGTGTCGGCCTGGGAGCGCCGCGAGGCAGACCAGCTGGGTGTTACGCCGTGCTGGTGTGACGGGGTCCCGCGCGGAGTGCCCCGGACGCTTGCCAACGTCGCCTACGCAGAGCTGTGCCACGTCGATCTCTCCCAGCCAGTGAAGACCCACGACGTCGTGCGGTTCGTCGAGCCGAAGTACAACGGCAATCCCCGCTACTCGATCAACGTCGCGCTCTCGAAGGACAAGCGCTTCTGCTGGGGTGGACGAGCGCTCTACGGACTCGCCCGACACGGCCTCATCCCCGGCGCGCGCAGCTTGGCGGAGGCCGCGTATGCCGTCCTGCTCGCCGCCCCACGGCAGCTCCACGCCGAGGAGGTCGACTTCGTGCTGGAGCAGCTCAACTACCGCTTCAACCCCGACAGCCTCCTCCACCACCTCCGCGGCTACACGAGCAACCGCTGGCGGCTCGAGTTCCAGATGGACTACTGGAACCGCGTCTGGGTCAACAGCGGGCGGGACGCAAGGCACGAGTACAACGCCTGCGTCCAGGTCTGCCCCACGCAGACCGGGTTCGACGCCTGGATCGAGGAAGACCTCGCACCGAAGGTCGCCGGGATCCTCGATGACCGCACCAAGCGCCTGGCCGATCTCAAGGGCGGCAAGGTCGACATCGCCGGGGACCGCATTGAGTTCGGCTGATCACCGGCGCGTGCTCTGGCTCGTCCGCTCCGGCGAGGGCGGCGAGGTTGTCGACGAGTGCGTAGCCAACAGCGTCGCCGCCGTCGGATACCCGACCGTCGGTGACGTCCGGGAACGGACACCAGCGCAGGTGCTCGAGGAGCTCACGCGAGCAAGGAACCGGACCGACTTCGAAACGCTCGCGCAGCGACTCCGCGACTTCGCCGAACGCATGCTCATGGGCGACTACATCGTCACGTCCGATGGCGCGCGCCGCCAGCTCGTGGTCGGCCGCGTGAACGGGACCTACGAGTGGCGCGAGAACTCACCGATCCCCGGTATGCGACACCTGCTCCCTGTCGAGTGGCTGGGCCGGATCGACTGGGACGACCTCGACGAGGACGCGGTCACGACGCTCGTGAAGTACCCGCGCACCATTCTCGAGATCACAGACCCGGCGCTTGTGGCGCTCGGTGACCGAGCCGTCGCCGGCGACCTGCTCCCGATCACCCCACCGACGCAGGTCCGGCGCACGCGAAGCACTCGCACCCCTGCCGTGAAGGCAGCCCGCAGCGATGAGCGCCTCTGTGGGGAGTGCTTCCTCTGGAAGCACCTCACGCAGTTCGACGGTGACTCGACCATCTGCCGGGAGCACACGGGATGACCCGCACGGAATGGAGAACGACATGAGCCTGTGGTCCGAGCACGACCTCACCGACAAGGTGGTGCAGATCCTCACCGGTGTGCACTGCAACAACGAGGTCCACCACTTCGGCCGGCCCTACATCAGCGCGTATCAGATCGCGATCGAGATGCAGCGCCGCTTCCCCGAGACCGTGACCGCGATCGGCAAGCCGATCGGCGGCGCCGGGACCGGGCAGCACAACAGCCTCGCCCAGTACCTCTCCAACGAGCTCTCCAAGCAGATCAAGGCACAGGGTGTCGACCATCCCGTCGAGGGAGCGTTCTTCTCCAACGAGAACGCGCGCAGCGTCACCTTCACGGGCGTCGACGGAGACGTGATCACGTCCTCTCTCGTCGGCACCGACTACGACATGGCGCTGTACCGGTTGCGGTAGGGCGGCTACGTCTCGTCGCGCTCGGCGAGGAGAGAACGAGCCTTCGCAGCAAAGTTCGGGACGCCCGCGGCCTCGAGGTCATCCAGGAGATCTCCCGCCGTCTTCGGCGGCCGAGACTTCTCGGCGGCGAGACGTACCAGCGTGTCGATGACCTCGTCGGGGAGATCGTCAGCAAGTTCGCAGAGGTAGGTGTCCGGGTCGGTCACGCGCACCCCTCGATCGCGCAGGGGCGTGGCCGGGAAGTCCTTCTTGTTGTGCGTCAGGATCGTGCAGGGCTGCCGAGCGACCGCGGCGGCCATGTGCTCGTGATCGTCCTCGTCAGCTCCGGGCATCTCGTCGACGAGAGCCTCGTACTCGGCGCGCTCAACCTCGCAGTCGTCGAAGAACTCGCGAATCTCGGCAGTGATGCTCGCCGCCGACTCGGGCGTCCGCTTCTGCTCGCGGACGATCACGTCCTGCCATTCATCGAGGAGCGCATCGGTCCAGATGAGCTCGTGCACGCCGTCTTCCGTCAGGGCTAGCAGCAGGTCCATGACCGAGAACGGAAACAGGACGTTGGTATCGGCGAAGAAGCGCCCCATCCGGCCGCGTCAGTACGGGAGGCCGGCTTCCTCCACGGCCGCGGCGATCCTCTGCCTGCCTGTGCGGCGCCGATCACGGCGCGCCTGGAAGGCCAACACGTCGGATAGCAGCACCCGCCGGTGCCGACTACGAGGGAGCCGCTCAGATGGGATCTCGCCCTGGTCGAGCAGGCGAACGACGAAGGGGCGAGACAGGCCCAGCAACTCGGCCGCCTCGGCCGGAGACAACGCGACCTCCGACGGCAGGACCGTCACCGCGTGACCATCCGCCAGCTCGTCGGCTGAAGCGCGCAAGACCTCGACCAGGGCCCGAGGCAACGGGACCGCTGTACCGTCGGGAAGCTGGAGCATCAGCGACGATCGACGGCTGCCTACGGCGCGCGCGACTTGTGCAGCGGACTCCCGTTCGGCCTTCTTCGGCTCGACTCGAACCGCACTCGACAGGACGCTCGTGCGCGCCATGGGCACCTCCTCGTATCTGCAACAACTGTAACTGACTTCTACCGGATCTTCTACCGGATGGTCCGGCACGAGGCGTTTGAGGACGGATCAGCCGTCATCGCTCGATCGCGTAAGCCCTGCTCAGCGCCCCTGCACGACACCCGGCAGCACCAGCCGACACCCCTCGGAGCGGACTACGGATCAGAAGGTTGGGGGTTCGAATCCCTCCGAGCGCGCTAGCCGCTGACCAGCGGCTTCCCTGCGAAAACCCACTCCGACGTGCGGCTTTGCCGCAGCGACTCCCTCCCTTCGTGGTGGTCAGGCGTGGTCATGTGTGGTCACACGACGTGGGGAAACTGGGGGAAAACGCCTTCCCCCGAAGCCCCGTGGGGAAATTCTGGGGGAAGGATCGCTCCCGATCGTAGGGCACAGCCTCCCTCCGCAGCGATGGCGCTGGGGCGTGGAAGCCATGATCGAGGCATGCGCGTGGATGACGTGGTGAGGCGAGCCCGCGAAGCGGTCGCGGGGCCGACGGTCGATCCGGCGCGGTTCGGACTCGAGCGCCTCTCCGGCGGCATGACTCACGACGTATTTGCCATAGAAGACGAGCCAAGCCTGGTCGTGAAGGTCTTCGGCGCCTTCAACCGCACCGAGCCGGAGCGCGAGTGGGGGGCGTTGGTCAGCCTCGCTGGCTCCGGGATAGCTCCGCGTCCAGTCCACCTTGACGCTGGCGAGCGACCCGTCGTAGTGATGGAGCGAGTCGGTGGCTTGTCGCTCTTGGCCGATGCGCTTGACGCGGCGCACGCCGCGGCGATTGGCGGCTCCCACCGACTCGTGCATGCGACGCCCCGGGAGCCACCGCAAGAAGCTCCTCTATCGGGGCTTCGGGCCACCCGCGCAGCTCTGGGACAGGAGCGCGAGGACTCGCCCGGACAGGAGAGCGACCCGGCCAACGTGGTCGACCAAGCTTGGCGAGCAGCGCAGGGATGGTTCGCTGACTTCGAGCTCGATCGGCTCGTCTCGCCGGGGCGCCTGCGGTTCTGCCGCGGCGACCCGAATCTCAGCAACTACCTCTGGACCGACGAAGGGCTCGTGCTCATCGACTGGGAGAACAGCGGCCATAACGATCCCGCTCTGGAGTTGGCGGACATGGCAGAGCACGCGAGCACGCGAGTGTTGAGCGATGACTTCTGGCACCTGGTGGCGGACGCAACAGAGCTCACCGCCTCCGACCGTGCTCGGGTTTCGCAAGGCCGTCGTGTGATGGCCTGCTTCTGGCTCGTCCTCATTGAGAGCAGATGCCGCCAGGGCCTGCCGACGACCGTGACGCTTGAGGAACAAGCGAAGCGAACCCTCGCCGTCCTCGACCCGTAGGCACTGACCCGAACCGAGCGCGTCCCGCTGGCTCGTCAAGCCTCCTTCCGCCACACCGAGACGTGCTTCGTACTCTCGCCGGTGAACGGCGAGCGGTCCCAGTCAGCCCAGCGGGCATGCAGCTCCATCCCGGCGAGCCGTGCCATGAGATCGAGCTCTGATGGCCACACGAACCGCCACGGGGTGGTGGATTCGCGGACGGAGTCGCCGCGGGCTACGAAGTGGTGGGACACGGCCTGTTGCGCGACGAGGTCAGTGTA
>SIRW01000050.1 GCA_004366205.1 Actinomycetota bacterium
CGATCTGAGGTGCGGCGCTGATGCCCGGCCGGCACGCCGCCCGTTTGGCACGCGCCGCGGCGGTGAGCGATGCTGCGTCGAGCACGCCCGACCATCTTCGGAGCCGCATGCCCGCCCGCCGCCGCCCGCTCCAGCTGCTCGCCGGCACCGCCGCCCTCCTCTTCGCGACCGGGTGCGCCGCCGATGCCCCCATGGACGCGCTCGATCCGGCCGGCCCCTATGCCCAGGACATCCACAACCTGTTCGTGCCCGTGTTCTGGGTGGCGGTGGCCGTCTTCGTGCTCGTCGAGGGCGCCATCATCTTCGCGGCGATCCGCTTCCGGCGGCGGGGCCCCGACGACACCGCCGTGCCCGAGCAGGTCCACGGCAACACCCGCCTCGAGATCGGCTGGACGATCGTGCCCGCCCTCATCCTGGCGGTCATCGCCGTGCCCACGGTCGCCACCGTCATGCGCATCAACGCCCAGCCCGACGACCCCGTCGTCGTGAACGTCACCGGCGTGCAGTGGTGGTGGCAGTTCGAGTACCCCGACGAGGGCATCGTCACCGCCAACGAGCTGCACGTGCCCGCCGGGCGCCCGGTGTGGCTGCGGATCACCTCCGACGACGTCATCCACTCGTTCTGGGCGCCGCGGCTTTCGGGCAAGCGCGACGCCGTACCGGGCCGCGTCCACACCTGGGCCATCGAGGCCGACGAGCCCGGCCGCTACAAGGGGCAGTGCACGGAGTACTGCGGGCTGTCGCACGCCAACATGCGCCTTGTGGTCGTCGCCCACGACGAAGCCGGCTGGGACGCGTGGCTCGCGGCGATGCAGCAACCGCCGGATCCGCCCACGGCGGGCGGCGCACGCGAAGGCTACGAGCTGTTCGGGCAGTTCTGCGCCAGCTGCCACCAGGTCGACGGCCAGTGGGAGGAGGTCCTGCCCGACTCGCCGTTGTCACCCAACCTCACGCACCTCGCCACGCGCGAGTGCTTCGCGGGCTGCATCTTCGACATGACCAGGGTCGAGCTCGAGGCGTGGCTGCGCGACCCGCCCGGCCGCAAGCCCATGGCGCCCGACGACGGGCGGGGCATGCCCAACCTCGGGCTCACCGAAGCGCAGATCGACGCCCTCGTCGACTACCTCGAGACACTCCAGTGACGCAGCAGGGGACGCTCTGAATGGCCATCTCCGACCAACGCATGCTCGAGCTGCCCGCCGCCACCAACGGCCAGCGGCCCCTCGGGGTGTTCCGCCGCCCGACGGCCACCACGGGCTGGCGTAGCTGGTTCACCACGATCGACCACAAGAAGATCGGCATCCTCTACGGGGCCACGGCGCTCGTGTTCTTCGCCCTCGGGGGCCTCGAAGGGCTCATCATCCGGGCCCAGCTGGCCACGCCCGACAACACCCTCGTCGACGCCGACACCTACAACCGCATCTTCACCATGCACGGCACCACGATGATCTTCCTCGTGGTCATGCCGCTCATGGCCGCCTTCGCCAACTACTTCCTCCCGCTGATGATCGGCGCCCGCGACGTGGCGTTCCCAAGGCTCAACGGGTTCAGCTACTGGGTGTTCCTGGCCGGTGGCCTCTTCCTGTACTCGAGCTTCCTGCTCGGGGGCGCCCCCGACGGCGCCTGGACCGGTTACCCGCCGAACGCCGGCCTCACGTTCTCCCCGGGCCACGGCATCGACTTCTGGATCCTCGGCCTGCAGATCACGGGCATCGCGTCGCTGGTCAGCTCGATCAACCTGATCGTCACCGTGCTGAACATGCGCGCCCCGGGCATGAGCCTCATGCGCATGCCGGTGTTCGTGTGGATGCAGCTGGTCACCCAGTTCCTGCTGCTGTTCGCCATCCCGGTCATCACCGTGGCGCTGTTCCTGCTGATGTTCGACCGGTTCTTCGACGCCAACTTCTTCAACGTCGAGATGGGCGCCGACCCGCTGCTGTGGCAGCACCTGTTCTGGATCTTCGGCCACCCCGAGGTCTACATCCTGATCCTGCCGGCCATGGGCATCGTGTCGGAGATCCTGCCGGTCTTCTCCCGCAAGCCGCTGTTCGGCTACCCGTTCATCGTGTTCTCCGGCATCGCCATCGGGTTCATGGGCTGGGGCGTGTGGGCCCACCACATGTTCGTCTCCGGCATCGGGCCCGTCGCCGTGGCCGCCTTCGCGCTCTCGACGATGTTCATCGCCGTGCCCACCGGCGTGAAGGTCCTGAACTGGCTCGCCACCATGTGGAAGGGCAAGATCGAGCTGCGGGTCCCGATGCTGTTCGCCATCGCCTTCGTGGCCCAGTTCGTGATCGGCGGGCTCTCGGGCGTCACCCACTCGATCTCGCCGCACAACACCCAGCAGCACGACACCTACTACATCGTCGCCCACTTCCACTACGTGCTGTTCGGCGGGGCCATGTTCGGCGTGTTCGGAGGCTTCTACTACTGGTGGCCCAAGGTGTTCGGGCGCCACCTGAACGAGGGTTGGGGCAAGCTTCACTTCTGGACCATGGTGATCGGGTTCAACCTCACGTTCGGGCCCATGCACATCCTCGGCCTCCAGGGCATGCCCCGGCGCATCTACACCTACGCCGAGGGCATGGGCTGGGACTTCTGGAACCTGGCGGCCACCGTCGGCGCGTTCCTGCTCGGCGCCTCGTTCCTGGTGTTCGTCTGGAACATCGTGGCCAGCCGCAACAACCCCCCCGCCGGGGCCGACCCGTGGGACGCCCGCACCATCGAGTGGTCGGTGCCGTCCCCGCCGCCCCCCTACAACTTTGCGGTGGAGCCCACGGTCACGCACCTGGACGACTTCTGGCACCAGAAGTACACCGAGAACGAGTTCGGCCACCTCGTGCGCCGTGACACCGGCGAGGAGGTCCACAGCCTCGACGAGCACGGCGCACCCGTCGCCGACGAGGCCCACCCGAGCGCCGACGGCGTCGACGAGCACGACATCCACCTGCCCTCGCCCTCGTACTGGCCGCTCGTCACGGCGGTCGCCCTGCCGCTCATCGCCTACGGGCTGATCTACACGTACTGGCTGGTCGGCCTCGGCGCGCTGCTCGTGCTCGTCGCGCTGTACGGCTGGGCCACCGAGCCGCCGGTCGACCCCGAGGCCGACCACGCCGACCACGGCCCCGAGCCCCACGAGCCCGCCGCCGAGCACGACCCGGCCCGCGAGCCCGTCGCCGTCGGCGTCGAGGAGGACGAGGAGTGAGCGCCGAAGTGACCGACACCGTCGCGACCCCGGGCACGTCCGTCGCCGCCTCTACCACGGGTGCGGCCGCCGGCGCCCATCGCACGAGCACGGGCCTGTCGAACGAGAAGCTCGCCATGTGGATCTTCCTCGGGTCCGAGTGCCTGCTCTTCGGCGGCCTGGTGTCCTCCTACCTGCTGCTGCGCCGCAACGTGGGCGACGGCCCCGGTCCCCACGACATCTTCGACATCCCGTTCACGTCGGTCAGCTCGTTCGTGCTGCTGATGAGCTCGATGACGATGGTGCTGGCGCTCTCCGCCATCCAGCGCGGCGACCTGCGTGCCAACCGCGTCTGGCTGTGCGCCACCGCGCTGTTGGGGTCCACGTTCGTGGCCGGCCAGGTGTACGAGTTCACCGCGTTCTACCGGGAGGGCCTGGGCTACACCACCAGCGTGTTCAGCTCGGCCTTCTACACGCTCACCGGCTTCCACGGGGTGCACGTGACGGTCGGCATCGTCATGCTGCTCTCGCTCGTGGTGCTCTCGCTGCGAGGCCGGTTGGGGCAGGAGCGCTCCGAGGCGGTCGAGATCGTCGGCCTGTACTGGCACTTCGTCGACATCGTCTGGATCATCATCTTCACGATCGTCTACCTCATCCCATAGGAGCAGCGATGGCCGAGGCGGAAGCCCGAGAGCTCGACAGCACCGAGCGAGAGGTCGAGGCCGGCGAGGCCCCGGCCACCGACCACGCCGGCCACCCCGGCGGTCACGGCCACCCGCCCGACCGCACCTACGTCGGCGTCGCGCTGATCCTCGGGGTCCTCACCGCCATCGAGATCGCGCTCTACTACTTCCCGCCCGGGCGGGCCGAGGTGCCGGCGCTGCTCATCCTCATGGTCATCAAGTTCTGGATGGTCGTGATGTGGTTCATGCACCTCAAGTTCGACAGCCGGATCTTCTCGCGGCTGTTCATGATCGGCCTCGCGCTGGCGGTCGCCGTCTACGTCATCACGCTGTTCACGTTCCACTTCTGGTTCTGATGCTCGTTGCCGCCGTCCCGGACCCCTGGGCCTTCTCGCCCCACCCCGAGGTCTGGCTCCTGGTCGGCGGCTGCGCGTTCCTCTACGTCTGGGCCGCCCGCCGGATCGGCCCCCGCGTGGTGCCCGCGGGCCAGCCGGTCGTGACCCGGCGCCAGTGGGGCTGGTTCGTGGCCGCCCTCACCGTGTTGTGGGTGTCCTCGGACTGGCCCATGCACGACATCGCCGAACAGCACCTCTACAGCGTGCACATGTTCCAGCACGGGCTCATCACCTTCGTGCTGCCCCCGCTGGTGTACTTCGCCACGCCCGAGTGGCTCGCCCGCCTCGTCATCGGCCGGGGGGACGCCTACCGGCGGGTGCGCTGGATCACCCGCCCGGTGCCCGCCGCCGTGCTGTTCAACGCCGTGGTGCTCACGACGCACTGGCCCGAGCTGGTGAACGCCACCGTCGCCAACGGCCTCCTGCACTACGCCGTGCACACCGTGGTGGTCGTCGCCGCCTTCATCATGTGGATGCCGGTGTGCGGGCCGATCCCCGAGTTCCGCATCTCGCTGCCCGCCCAGATGGTCTACCTGTTCCTGCAGACCGTGCTCCCGACCGTGCCGGCGGGCTGGTTGGCGCTGGCCGACGGACTGGTCTACGAGGCCTACCGCGACGCCGGCGTGGCCTTCGGCATCACCGCGGTCACCGACCAGCAGCTCGCGGGGCTCGTCATGAAGCTCGGGTTCGGGTCGTTCCTGTGGGGCATCATCGTCGTGCTGTTCTTCCGCTGGGCCGCCCGCTTCACGCACGACGACCACGCCGGCGCCGTCACCGACCTGCCCAAGGCGGGCCGCCCCTGGCCCGAGGCCGAGTCGGTGCGGGAGGGCGACGGCGGCGCGGGCGCCGGCCTCACGTGGGCCGAGGTCCAGGCCGAGCTCGAGCGCGCCGGCCCCGCCCCCCGGGACCCCACCCGGCCGGGCTGACCGGCGCGGGTCACTCCCAGCGGAACAGCGCGGCAGCCGCCGCGGGCGTCGCCACCGCCCACACGGCCAGCACGGCCCACGGCCCGGCCGGGGCGGCGCCCGTGTCGAGAGCGGCGCCGACGGCCTCGGCCAGGGCGGCGGCGGGCAGCAGGCGGGCCAGCGCCTCCAGCGCGTCGGGCAGGGCGGTGAGGGGGATCACCATGCCCCCCAGCAGCAGCAGCACGACGAACAGGCCGTTGGCCAGGGCGAGGGTGAGCTCGGCGCGCAGGGTGCCGGCCATGAGCATCCCCAGCCCGGCGAACGCCGCTGTGGCCAGCAGCAGCGCGGCGGCGGCCAGCGGCACGCTGCCGCCCGGGCGCCAGCCCAGCACCAGGGCGACGGGGACGAGCACGGCCACCTGCAGCACCTCGACGGCCAGCACCGCCAGGCCCTTGGCGGCGAGCAGGTGGCCCCGGCGCAGTGGGGTCGATCCCAGCCGCTTCAGCACGCCGTACTGGCGCTCGAAGCCGGTGGCGATCCCGAGGCTGACCATCGCCGTGGACATCACCGCCAGGGCGAGGATGCCCGGCGCCAGGAAGTCGACCGGCTCGTCGACGTCGCTGGGCAGCACGTCGACGAGCGAGAAGAACACCAGGAGCAACACCGGGATCCCGAGCGTGACGAGCAGCGACTCACCCCGCCGCAAGGTGAGCAGCAGCTCGACCCGCGTCTGGGCCGCTACGGCCCGGACGGGCCGCGCCGGCCTGCTCACGGGCCGTCCCCCGGGTCGGTGAGGCGCAGGAAGACGTCCTCGAGGCGCTGGCGGCCCGCCCGCAGGTCGTGGAGGACCACGTCCCGCTCGGCCAGCCATCCGGTGATCGTGGCCACCACCGCCGGGGTGCCCGCCGCCGCCACCCGGTACTCGCCGGGCGTCACCTCCTCCACCGGCGCGCCCACCGCCGCAGCCAGCCCGGAGACATCGAGGCCGCCGGTGGCGGCGAAGCGGACCTCCTCGACCGGCGCCGCCTCCCGCAGC
>SIRW01000051.1 GCA_004366205.1 Actinomycetota bacterium
CGTTGTCACCCCACACGCCGTCCATCACGTGGGCGCGCCGCACGGCGTTGACCAGCGCGGTGGTGAGGAAGTCGGGGCCGTGGTTCGGGTCCGCGAAGGTGACCCGCAGCACGTTCGGGTCAGGCGTCGTGGCGACCGCGGTGCCCCGGACCTCGTACTGCCCCAATTCCTGCTCGGTGCGGACCGTGTCGCCCACGAGGACGAGCCGGAACGCGCCGGCGTTGGTGTTGGCGTTGGCCTGGTACGGGGCGGCCGGGGCGTTGAACACGAAGTCGGCCGTGTTGTTGGTGGTGTTGAAGTTCGTGACCTGGACGAGGTCCGGCCACTGCGTGACGCCGGGCGCGAGGTTGACCGCCTGGATCCCGAAGGAGCCCTCGGGGTTCTCCAGGGTCGGGTCGTTCAGCGCCTGCACGGCGCCGGCAACCACGCTGGCGGTGGTCGTGTCCTCCCAGACCGCGGGGCTGCTGCCGGTCACGACGTTGCCCTTGTGCGTCAGGTGGTCGCTGTAGGTGCGGGGGAACACGGCGCGCACGACGTCGTTGCGGGAGCCGTCGAGCGCCCCGTCGTCGCGGATGACCTGCGTGGCGCTCTGCCACGAGCCGTCCCAGGCGTTGATGTAGAAGTCGTCCGGGTCGAGGCCGATCGAGCTGACCGGCTGGTCGAACTCGAAGCCGAGCCGCACCGTGGTGGGGAACACCTGCTGGACGAACACGCGGCGCAGCTCGGGAGCAGCGGTGAACGTCGCCAGCGGCGCGTCCTCGTCGACCGACTCGGCGGCGGCCTTGGCGGCGCTCTCGACTGCGGCCGAGACGGCGTTCGGGCCACCGAAGATGACCAGGTGCGTGATCTCGCCGGCGTGCTCCTCGAGGTACGCCTCGGTGTTGGGGTGCAGCTGGTTGCTGAACGTGAGCAGGACCGGGGTCTGGTTCTCACCGGCGTAGGGGCCGGCGGTCATGGCGTCGAAGGGGACGTCACGCCGGGCCAGGCCGATCTCGCTGCGGTCCCATCCGAGGTTCTCGACCGCCCAGTCGGCGATGGCGATGGCCGTGTCCTCCCGGGCGAAGCCGGCGAGGCGCTCGGTGCTGATGCCCTTGGCCTCGATCGCTGCCTGCGTCGCCGGCGAGATGGCGACCTCGCCACCGAGGATGAGGGCGTGGTCGATGTCGAGGTTGTCGAGGGCCTCGTCCGCCTGCGGGGCAAGCGCCTGCGGGGCGGTGAGCAGCACGGGGAAGCCGCCGGCGTACGCGATGCCGGCTGCCGACAGGGCGTCAGCGGACACGTCACGGCGGGCGATGATGGCGGTGCGCCCCTCGTCGGTCTCGCCGACGTCGCAGATGCCGGCGGCGGCCTCGGAGATCTCCTGGGCGGTGTCCTCACGGAACTCGCCACCGAAGCGGTTCACCTCGTAGCCGGCGCCCGCGAAGGCGTTGGCGACGCCGGGCGACAGGGCCGCCTCCTGGCCGAGCAGGTGGACGGTCTCGGTGTCGAGCGCGTCCAGCGCAGCCATGGTGTCGGGGTGGACCGGGGGCTCGGGCTGAGCCAGCAGGACCGGACCGGCCACGCACCCGGCGAGCACGCTGCCTGCCAGCGCGTCGAACTCCAGGTCACGGCGGGCGATCAGCGCATCCGCTGCCTCGTCGAAGACATCTTCGGCGATTGCGCGAGCCGTGCCCTCACGGTCGGGCCCAGCGAGGCGCTTGACCGTCACGTTGTCGGGTGTCTCGGCGCTCGACGAAGGAGCGAGGGCGAGCATCGAGAGCGCCATGAGCGCAGCCATGAAGGCCGCTACGTAGCGCCTCGCTCGCCAGGTGGACTGAGCCATACAACCTCCTGGTTGCGGTTTGCTTGCCGGAGTGCCGGCCCTGCTGGGAGGCCCGGCGGCTGGTGGAGGAGGGTCCTCCGCCAACAGCAGGAACCCGGGCGCCCCGGTGCTTGTGACACTGGATCTTCAGGGGTCCCGGGCCCACGCCGGGCGCCAACCTAGGGACCGGGACCGGCGATTGCAAGCATCCTCGAAAGTGGACACAACGGGACGTGTTGCCCCCGTCACTTTTCGTGATGTGGCCGAGGGGGGCTCGAACGGTCGCGAGGTGCACGTCCGGTTGGCTGCCAGCCCGACGACGCAGCTGCTCGACGCCTACGAGCGCAGCGACGGCGAGAGCACGTCGAGGACTGGCTCGATGCGCCGGCCAGCTGGATCCCCGTACCCGGGGAGCGGCACCGCGACCTGCTCGGCGGGCTCGTGCGGGGCCTGCACCTGACCGCCAACCTGGTGGGCGACGCCGCCGTCGCAGCGCTCGCGCTGGAGCACGGCCTCCAGGTGGTCAGCGCGGACTCGGACTTCGCCCGCTTCCCCGAGCTGCGGTGGCTGAACCCGCTCGCGTGATAGGAGCGCGAGAGAGCCCCAGCAAGAAGGGCGGCCTCGGTTCACGCGTCCCGGCGTGCAGGGTGGGGTGTAGAACCTCGAAAGGAGGCCTGGAGGTGAGATGGGCGACGTCCCCTACCCGAAGACGTGGACGCACGCCCGGATCCTCACCGAGCCCCACGCCGGACCAGTGGTCCGCCGACTACCGGAGGAGGCGCTGATGCGTTGCACCACGTGCGAACAAGCGGAACGTCGCCCGGTGCGGCGGTCCAAGCTCATCGAGCGCGGATCGGTCGTGATCGTCGTGCGCGACGTCCCGATGGAGGAGTGCCCGGCCTGCGGAACCCGTTGGCTGTCGCCCGACACCGCTCGTACCCTCGACCAGCTCCGACCGCTGCTCGAGACCGCCGGCGAGGGCGCCACCGTGACCCGCAGCTGGAACGACCTGGCCCCCGCGGCCTAAACACCACAACAACAGAGCCGCCCACGACGTGTGGGCGGCTCTGTGCGTCCTCTGGGACCGGGGCGGTGAGGAAGGCCCCTCTGATCTCACCCACTTGCCGACCTATCCGGTGGGTGTCCTCCTGCTGCCTCACCACGATTACCGGACCGACGCTCACCCCAGCGGGCAACTTCGCGCCCACTATTCGGCGACGGGCGCTGCCTCCGGTCAGCGAGCGACCGAGCCGCGGCGGCTCCGCCAGCGGTGCGCCGCCTTGCGGGCGTGCTTGGCGACGGGCTTGTGCGGGTGGTGGCGGCCCAGCGTCTCGAGCAGGTCACCCACGGCGGGGTCGTCGCTCGTCGCCATGTCGTCGATGAGGCCGGCGTGGTCCTCGATCGGTATGCCCCCGAGGAGCGACTCGACCAGGTCGGCGGGTGATCCCAGCTCGGACAGCGCCAGCATGGTGTGCACCCCCGCCCGCACGACCGCCTCCCGGGGCACCGTCTCGGGGTCGACGGCGTCGTGGTCGGTGAGGAACAGCCACCCCATCGGCCCGATCGGCGTGTCCAGGGCGCCGCGGACCACCTCGACGGCGGCGTCGCCGATGCCGCCCAGCACCCCGTAGCCGACCAGCATCCGGGTCGGGGCCGGGTCGGCCAGCATGGCGGCCACGACCTCCCGGGCGGCGGCCTCCGCACCGCGGCCAACGCACCAGATGGCGCCGACCGCCCCCGGCTCGTCGCCGCGCTCCTCCAGCAGGTCGAGGAGCAGGGTGGCGTCCAACGCACGCAGCTCGTCGGGACCGACGAGATCGAAGCCCTCCTCCTCCAGCACCTCCACGGCGAGGCGAGCCGCCGCGGTCGTGAGGCTGACCTCGTCGCCGGTGCGGTGCACGAGGCCCGCCGAGGACAGCGACCCGAACACGTCCTCGACCCGAGACTCGCACACGGACCGCCCGACGTCCGGCGCCAACGCCATGATCCGCGCCGACCGGGGGTACATCCGGCTGGCCACCTCGAGGGTCTCCACGAACGCCTCGAGCGGCACCGGCTCCCCGGCGAGCCAGAGCATGGCGAGGAAGTGAACGGCGCCTTCGTCGGCGACCGCTGCCAGGTGCGCCGGCGCCGGCTCGACCGCACCGAAGCACAGCGTGGCGGGGCCGACCTCGAACACGGCGTCGACGACCCGCTGCCAGCGATCGACCGGGGGCTGCTTCGCCCACCGGCCGACCGCCACGAACCGCCCGTTCCGGTGCGTCACGGCGCCGGCGCGCATGGCGACCTGGGCCACGCCGAAGAGCTCGGGGAGCTCGGCCGCGGACCGGATGGTGTCGATGCCCTCGTCGACGCCGAGCACGGCGGCCAGCCGCTTGCCGTCCGCCACCGTGGGGTTGCCGGCCTTGGTGAGCTTGATCCCGTCCTCGCCGAGGGCGTGGTGCAGCCCGTCGACCCGGCGGAGGAGCGCCACGTCCTCGGCGGCGCGCTCCAGCTCCTCGTCGGTGGGCAGCGGCCGCACCGGCAGGGCGATGGCCTCGGGCGGCGGCAGCGGTCCCCCGCCACCGAGACCCCCGGCGGCATCGAGGCCGTCGAGGCCGAGGATGCGGCCCCGCTCCTCGAACGGCAGGGCGTTGAACGCGGCCATGGCCTCGTCCAGCGCCTCCTGCGTCGGCGGCTCGTCCAGCCCGATCCCGCCGGCGGTGAACAGTCGTTTCGCCATCCCGAAGTTGGCGGGGTCGGCCATGGCGTCGAGGAACGCCCGCTTCTGTGCGCGCGCCCGGGCGCCCAAGGCCTCGGCGCTGTCGCCCCGCGGGTCGAGCAGGCCCTCCTCCTCGAGGAACGTGAAGAACGCCGCCAGGGACTCGGGGAGCGGTTCCACCTCGTCCGGGCTGGCGCTCAGCTTGCGCGGCAGGTGCTCGAGCAGCAGCTCGTCGATGTGGCCCCGGACCCACCAGCCGTAGTCCCCGTCGACGTAGGACCACTTCCACTCGAGGAGCAGCTGGGCGTCCCAGGCATCCACGCCAGGGGCCGCCGGCCGGCCCTCCAGCCACTGCCGGAACCGCTCGACGAGCTCGTCCCGGGCCCGCGCTGCGGCCCGCTCGTCACCGTCGACCTCAGGATCGAATCGCAGCCTCATCGCCCGAGCATCGCGCGCCGGGCCGACCCCTGGACCCCGTCGAGCGCGGCGCGCCAGGCCGAAGCCCTGATGGCGGCGCGCAGCTCGGAATCGACTCGACCGGGCCGGCCGGGCCATCACCGCCGCCGGGCTCAGCCGGCGAGCTGGCCGACCAGCCGCCGGCGCAGCGCCGGCTCGAGCGCGCCGAGCGCCCGCCGCGCTCCGAGCAGCTCGTTGACCGCTCCCAGGAGTGCGGCTCGATCGGTGTCGCGCGCCTGGCTGCCGTCATAGGCGGCGAACCACGCGGCCAGGTCGCTCCATCGTCACAGCGGGCTGCGGACGTCTCCCGCCACCGGCCTGGGCCAGCCCCCGGGCCCACGTCGGCCTGCGATGCGCGCGGAGATCCCCCGCAGGCGACGGCGACCCGCTCCCGAGCGGCACCCTTGTCAGTCCACAAGACCGTCGAGGCGCCAGGCCACGGCCTCGGTGGCCTCGCCGACGGCATCGCCGCCAGCGCCCCCTTCCTCCGCCGCCCCCTCGCCGCCGTCGGGCGGGGGGCCGACGAGCAGGTCGGCCCGGAAACCGCCGGCGCCGCCGGTGACGTTCCACGTGCCGCCGGTGTACGTCGTGCGGCCCCGAAGGCGCCACACGCCGGCGTCGGCGTCGAGGATCGCCTCGCCGCTGACCCGGCCGGTGACCGTCCCCTGGGAGGTCGCCAGCGACACCGTCCCCGTGAAGGTGTGCGGGCCGGGGGTGTCCTCGTCGACCCTCGACCCGCGCTCGAGGGTGAGGGCCAGGGCGGCGCCGGTGACGGCGGCGGGCGTGCCCTTCGAGCGGGCGGCGATGCCGTCGATGCCGTCGGACGCGAAGGTCCACGTCGTCTCGGCGCCGGGCTCGGTGGACGTGCCGGGCGCGCCGCTGCGCTCGACCGGGCCGTGCTGCTCGATGGGGGCGGTGAGGGTGAACCGGCGTGCGGCCCGGGCATCGAGGGTGAGCGGGTCGGTGGCGTGCCCCGACAGGCTCACCCCGAACACGTGCACGGTCTGGCCGTCGGTGGCTGTCCAGGCCACGCACACCGGGGCGCTGCGGCCGGCCGCCCGGGGGACCCCGTCGGCGTCGGTGGCGTACACACCGGCGGTGTACACGTCGTGCTCGGCGCGGTGGTCGGTGCGGGCCTCGTCGCCGGCGACGGCCAGCCAGCGCACGGACGACAGCTCGTCCCGCAGGAAGCAGGCCCGGTCGGGTCCGCCGTCGGGGTCCCCGCCGGTGGCGGCGACGGGCGCCAGGTCGAGGCGGGTCCAGAACCCCGCCCCCTTCGACGGCGCCTGGTCGGCGAAGCCCGTGTAGCGCTGCCCCGACACGAGCGTCGCCGCCTGGCGGAGGGCCTGCTCGGGCACGGCGCCGGGTCCGCCGAAGGCGACGGCGAACCCGGGCGTGACGCAGGCGGGGCGGTCGGCCCGGCTGGTGCACCAGTCGGCGCCGGGGTCGAACGCCTCCACCAGCAGCGAGCTCACCGACGGGGCGAGCGTGCTGGCGCCGGGCGGGGTGAGCAGCACCGGCACGGCGTCGCGGGCGGGCCGCCGCCCGGCGGGGACGACGGCGGGGGCCTCGCCGCTGGTGGGCGGCAGGGCCCGGCTGGGTGCGCCGGGGTCGTGGGCGGCGCCGCTGGCTGCCCCGCACCACGGGCCGGCGGCGAGGGCGTCGGGCCAGCCCCGGGAGGCGGGACCGTCGCCGATGGACGCGGCCAGGCACACCATCGACCCGACGAAGTCGGCGCCGTCGCCGGTGGGCCACCAGCCTCCGAACACCTGGGCCATCTCGACCGAGGTGGCGTAGCGGTCGGCGCCGGCGACCCGGACGGTGCGGGTCGCGGGGACGCCGGCGATCTGGCGGGCCTCGGCGACGGTGGCGTCGGGGATGCGGAAGGTGCCGCCCAACACGACGAGGTGCTCGACGGCCAGGGTCTGCAGCGCGGCTCGGGTGGCGGGAGGGAGCGTGCCGCCGGGGCCGGTGAGCAGCACGGGCGCCTGCCAGAACGAGGTCCACCAGCCGGCGGCGAGGGCGTCGGCGCCGGTGATGCCGTCGGCGAGCACGACCGTGCGCCCGAGGAGGCGGCACGTCGTGGCCGAGGGGCGGTACTCGACGACGGCGTTGCCGTGGAAGCCCTGGCGGGCGGTGCCGTCGGCGGCGTCGGGGTCGAGGCAGGTGGCGCCGGATTCGACGCCCTCGCCGGTGCCGAGCGCCTCGGCGACGAGGGCGGCGGTCTCGTAGCGGTCGGCGCCCGCCACCCGGAACACCTCGGTGTAGCCGAGGGCGACCAGCTCCTCGTCGACGGCGGGTGGCACGGCGACGGGCCCGCCGACGACGATCGCCTGGCGGGCGGTGGTGCACCCGCCGTCGTTGAGGTCGGCGGCGGCGACCCGGGCGGCGAGGGCCAGACCGGTGGCGCCCTGGCGGCCCGAGGCGGTGACGATGATGGGCGCGGTGTCGGTGTCGACCCGGGCGAAGCCGCCGACGGGGTCGAAGGCGGGGTTGGCCGCGGCCGAGCGCTGGAGCAGGGGTTCGGTGGAGCCGTCGGTGGGGTCCGACAGCGAGGCGGCGGCGAGGGTGTCGGCGGCGACGTCGGCGGCGGTGACGATGATCGAGAACGGGCAGGCGCCGACGCCCCACCACTCCCCCGCCTCGCCGAGCACGGGCGCCCCGCCCGAGGAGCGGTCGGCCGTGTCGAACGGGTAGCCGCCCGTGCCCCGCAGGGCGAGGGCGGCGGCCAGGTTCGTCTGGTAGCGGTCGGCGCCGAACAGCCGCAGCGAGTGGGCCGTGGCGTCGATGTCCGGCGCGACGTCGGCCGCCGGCCACTGCGCCGGCGGGGCCACGGCGCCGGCGGCGGGGGTCGGGAGGGTGGGCGCGGCGGCGAGGGCCGCGGCCAGGACGAGCCCCGGCAGCCGCGCCGCGCGGGTGGCGGCGCGCCCGGCGGTGCTCCGGGTCCGGCGCTCCCGACCGCGGCCTGTGCTCCACCGTTCCGCCATCGACACGGCTCACCCCTGGAACTCGAACGCCGCGCGCCACCCGCGTGTGACACCGGTCCGACGCACCGTAGCCGCCCGCGGCGGTGCGGCGACCGCCCGGGCCCGCGCAGAGAGGAGGATCAGGCGCGCGACGGACCCGACCCGGTGGTCACCCGAAGCGGGCGTGGACCCGCCGGGGCCCGGGCACAACGGTCGCGGTGCACGTGGCCACGCGCGGCATACTGCGTGGGTGGGCGTCACGGAGCACGACCGCCGCTACATGCAGCGGGTAGCACGCGACCTGGCGGCCATCGAGTGCGACGACGAACCCGACGCCGAGACCCTGCGGGGGGCGATCGAGCGGGCGAACCGAGCCAGGCGGGCCCAGGGCAGGCCCGACCTGGCCGACGAGGAGGAGCATCCCGAGAGCGAGCTCTACCGGCGTGCGAGAGCCCTCGGACTCCGCTGACGCCGCCGCCGAGCTCCTCGCGGGGACGGGCGCCCGCTGGGCGCTCATCGGGGCCCTGGCCGCGCTCCGGTACCGGGACGCGCCCCGCCTGACCACCGACGTCGACCTGCTCGTCGAACCCGTCGACGGCCTCGCCGAGGCGTTCGAGCGGGCGGGGTACACGGTCCGACAGGTCGCCGACCCGGGCGAGGAGCCCCACATGCTCGTGATCCGGGGCCACGGCGACCGCATCGACGTGCTCCTCGCCCGCATCGAGTACCAGCGGGTCGCGCTGGAGCGGGCCGCGGGGAACGTGCTCACCGTCGAAGACGTCCTGGTGCACAAGCTCATCGCCTGGCGGCCCCGGGACCGCGACGACGTCGCCTCGATCCTCCGGGCGGGAAACCCGATCGACGAGGCGTACGTCGAGCGATGGGCCTCGGCGTGGGACGTGTCGGACCGCTGGCGTCAGGCCCTGGCAGCCCGCTGACGCCTGGCTGCCCTCGCCAGTGGCAGCGTCCGCTCCCCGCTCGCAGGCGTGATGTAACCATCACCATCTGCTGTAACCTCACAGGCGTGAAGCGGTTGCAGATCATGATCGAGGAGGAGCTCGACGTGGCGCTCGAGCACCGGGCCCAGCAGGAGGGCGTGTCCAAGGCCGCGCTCATCCGTCGCTTCGTGCGCCAGGAGCTCAGCCCGCCCGATCCGGCGGCCGACCCGCTCTGGGACATGGTGGGCGCCGACGACTTCGAGCCCGACGACGACCTCGACGGCGTCGTCTACCGGTGATCTTCGTCGACACCTCGTTCTGGGTGGCGGCCCGCAACCGTCGGGACGCCCACCACGACGAGGCCCGGCACCTGCTCGAGGCCCACGGGCGCGGGGGCCTGCTCACCACGAACCACGTGCAGGGTGAGACCTGGACCTACCTGCGCCGGCGGGCGGGCCACGCCGCCGCCGTCGGCTTCCTCGACCACCTCGACGGCTCACGCCTCGTCCAGGTCGTGCCCGTCGCCGCCGACCTGGAGGCACGGGCCCTGCGATGGCTGCGCCAGCGCGCCGAGCGCGAGTACTCCTTCGTCGACGCCACCAGCTTCGTCGTCATGCGCGCCCGGCGCATCCGGGAGGCGCTGGCCTTCGACGGCGACTTCAGCGCCGCCGGGTTCGTCGAGCTCCGGGCGTAGCCCCGCGGACTCGGCGATGTGGGCCGGACGGCCCCGAGCGCGGCCGCTCACTCGAGGCCGGCTCCGCCCGCGGGCACCTCGGACGCGGGCACGGCCTCGATCTGCGGTGCGAGCGGCACCTGGAGCTCCTGGCGACCACCGCTGGGACCTCCAGGCAGGTGGCTCAGCCGGGCGGGTTGGCGGTCACGCAGTCGAAGGTGTTGACCGCCGTCCAGAGGCTGAACGCGCTGGTCCCGCCCGGGTTCCAGCCGATGCCGACCTGGTGGTTCGTCCGCGGGTCGAACGCGAACCCGGTCGGGTTCAGCGTCAGGTTCACCGCACAGGCGAAGCCGGCCTTGGAGGTGGGCGAGCCGTTCACCTGGTAGGTGCCGTCGGCGTAGCTGAACCAGGCGTCCCCGCCGGGCGGGCTGGTGGGGCTGCCGTCGGGCGCCTCCTCGGCGGCGACCACCCGGATCCGCTCACCCGACGCGTCGTGCTGGCTGACGCGGCCGTTGTAGGTGCCGGCGTCGGGTCCGTCGCCGTTCCCGCCGCCGTTGCCGTTGCCGTTGCCGGGATCCTCCTCGGCCTCCTCGCGCCAGCGCACGGTGGCGTCGTCGGCGGGGATGTCGGCGCGGGCCTCGACGGTGGCCCACGGGCCGGCGTCGGCTTCGACGTCGGCGCAGAACGGCTCGTCGTTCTCCCGCTCGTCGCCCTCGGTGACCACGCACGCCACGATCACGTCGTCGGTCTCGGCGGCGCCCTCGTCGTCGGCTTCGTTGGTGGGATAGCGGTACTGGTAGGTCGCCTGGCCGCCGGTGGTGGTGGTCTCCGCGACCTGGTCGAGCGTGTAGCCGGCGCCGGGGCCCACGATGGGGAACCCGCTCCCCTCGGCGAGCCGGTAGCGCTCGAACCGCACCCGGGCGTCGACCCGCTGGCCCCGCTCGTCGGTGACGGTGGCGGTGGCGACGTGGGTCTCGCCGATGGCACGGGTGCGGCTCTGCGGCGACAGCACCAGCTCGTCGGGCGGCAGCGGCGCGCAGCGGGCGGCCGTGGTGGCGACCGCCACCGACACCGCCGCGGGCCCCCCGAACACGGTGATGCGCTCGACGTCGTCGTGGTGGCCGGCGATGAACCCGCAGCTGTGGCCGATGGCGTCGGAGTGGGTCAGCAGCACCGGGCTGCGGAACGCCCCGGCGTAGGGGCCCGAGGTCATGGCGTCCCACGGCTCGTCCCAGCGGGCCAGGCCGACCTCGGCGAGGTCCCAGCCCATCTCGTCGACGGCGAAGGTGGCGATCGAGATGGCGGTCTGGTCCCGGAGCTGCCCCCACAGCCGGTGCGTCGTGTAGCCGCGGGCGTGCAGGTCGTCCTGCACGGACTGGCCGATCGCGCTCGGGCCGCCGAGGATGAGCACCAGGTCGATGTCGAGGTTGTCGAGGGCGTCGGCCGCCTGCTGGGACAGGGCGGTGCGCCCGGTGAGCAGGATCGGGAAGCCGCCGTCGTAGGCGATGCCGCTGGCCGACAGGGCGTCGGCCGACACGTCGCTGCGGGCGAGGACGGCCGTGCGCATCCCCTCGACGATCCCGATGCCGCACCCCGGGTACTCGGCGATCGCCTGGGCGGTGTCCTCCCGGAAGTGCCCGCCGACCCGCTCCACGTCGTACCCCTCGTCCTCCAGGGCGTCGGCGACGTCGTCGGACAGCGCCGCCGCCTCCCCGAGGAGCACGACCGTTCCCACACCCAGGTCGTCGAGGGCGTCGAGGGTCTCGGGGTGCACGTCGTGGCGGCTGCCGTCACCGGCGGTGAACGGCGCCGAGGGCGTCAGCAGCACGGGCGCGCCGAGGCAGCCGGCGAGGAAGCCGGCGGCGAGGGCGTCGAACTCGACGTCGCGGCGGGCGAGGATGGCGTGGGTGGGCTCACCGGCATCGAGCGTGTGGTGGCCGGGGTCATCGAAGGTGTAGCGGGCGACCGCCGCCGCCGTGCCCTCGCGGTCGCCGCCCTCGAGGCGCACGACCTCACGGTTCTCGCTGGTGGCGCCGTCGTCCACGTGGTCGGCCACCGCCGCGGGCATCGCCACCAGCGTGGCCGCCAGCAGGGTGCCCAGCGCCACGGTCACCGCCGCGACCGCCCCCGGCCGCCGCGGGCAAGCGTGCGCCGCTCTGATCACGCCCATCACCGTCGACCCCCGTCGCCGCGTCCGATCTGCACCAAAACGCGCAGTTCGCAGAGTGTGGCACAGCCGGCGTGGTGCAGGCGAGGGCGCGCCGGCGCGCCGGGATGGCGCTGACCGGGCGCTCGGGATCACCGTCCCGAGTGCCCCCGGCCGCGGTGACCCCGGCGGGGTGGCGCGGTGGCGCTGGCTACGAGGGCTCGGGCTCGCCGGCCTGCCCGCCGCCGGCCGCGGTGGCGCCGGCGCCGGCGCTCGACCCGCCCGCGGCCGTCACCTCGCCGTCGCCGGCGGAACCACCCTCGGCGGCGGGACCGTCGGCGAGGACGAGCTCGAGGCTGCCGGTGCCGTCGCCGGCCTGCACGAGGCGGGCGGTGAAGTCGCCGTCGGGGTCGACGCCGACGTCCTCGGCGCCGGTCAGCTGGTAGGCGCCTTCGATGCTGTAGGTGCGCTGGCCGCGCTCCTCGTCGTCCACGACGGTGGCGAGGCCGACGAGGCGCAGGTCGAAGGTGCGGCCGTCGTCGAGGGTGACGGTGAGCACGGTGTCGAACCGGCGGGGCTCCTCGGGGTCCTTGGGCGCGGCGGCGCCGAGCTGGGCCCGGCCGGTGACCGTGCCGGCGACGGTGCCGTCGTCGGTGGTGAGCTCGATGGCGCCCTCGATGGCCAGCCGGGGCCCGGCCTCGGTGATGCGCAGGTCGGTGGCGACCAGGCTGGCCCCCCTGGGCGCGGCGGTCTCCTCCACCGGCGCCGTGGGGACCGGGTCGGTCGCGCCGCCGCCCGGACCGCCGGTGGCCGGCGCCGTGGTGCGGCCCGTGGCCATGTCGGTGTCGGTTGCGCCGGCGCCCTCGCCGACGGCGCCGGCGTCAGCGCCGGTCTCCGTCGTGACGCCGCCGGCCGCGGCCGTCGCGCCGGCCTCGCCGGCCGCGGTCAGCGAGTCGCCGCTCGTCCCCGCCCCCGCGGCGGCCGACGGCCCCGCGCCGGTGGCCGAGTCACCGCCCGCACCGGGCACCGCGGCGGGCGCCGGCGGCGGGGCGGCCGCCCGGCTCTGGGTGAGGTGCACGCCCGAGGGCACGGCCACGGCGGCGGCCAGGCCGATGGCCATGGCCAGCTTGTGCGCCGCCAGGCTGCTGCCGGTGGCGATCTCGCTGGCGACGGGCGCAAGCTGGGCCGCCACCCCGGCGCCCGCGACCGATCCGGCGTTGGTGACGTTGCTGACGGTGCTGGCTGCGCCGGCGTCGGGCGCGGGCGCGCCGGCGGCGGCCAATGCCTTGTCGGGCTTGCGGCCCAACGGGACGAGGAAGGCGCCGAAGGCGGCGACGGTGCCAAGCGCCCGGCGCAGGGCCGCCCGGGCCCGGTGCACCCGCGCCCGGGCGTTGTCCTCGGTGACGCCGGCGGCCTGGGCGAGCTCGTCGTAGGGCAGCTCGTCGACGAAGCGCAGCACGAGCGCTTCCTGGTAGTTGCGGGGCAGGCGGGCGAGCGCGGCGGCCAGCTCGGCCCGGGGCAGCTCGAGGCCGATCACCTGGTCGGCGGCGGGCTCGACGAAGCGTTCCCAGCCGGCGACGCGGTCGACGAGCAGCGACTCACGCTTGCGCCGGTTGCCCTCGTCGGCGCAGACGTTCTCGAGGATGCGGTGCAGCCAGCCGGCGACCTTGTACTCGCCGTTGAAGCGGGGCAGGGCCCGGTACGCCCGCAGCAGCGTCTCCTGCACGGCGTCCTCGGCGGCCTGCTGGTCGTGCAGGCGCCGCACGGCGTGGCCCATCAGGGCGCGGCGGTGGTTGCGGACCAGATCGGCGAAGGCTGCGGGATCGCCGGCCTTGTGGGCCTCGACGAGCCGCCTGTCGTCGATCGAGATGGCCACCGCGCCTCCAAGCGCCATTTTCGGACAGATCGCCGGTCGTCCTACCCCCGCCGGCCACGCAGTGTAACCGCGGTCACGCCTGCCGCCTGGCATCCCTGTCGGCAGCCGCCCCCCGGATGTGAGGGGTGCGGCCGTCTAGCGGGCGGGCTGGTAGACCCCGAAGACCTCGCGCAGGGCGTCGCTGACCTCGCCCAGGGTCGCCCGGCGGCGCAGGGCCTCCTTCATGGGGGGCAGCAGGTTCTGCGTGCCCCGCGCCGCGGCCCGCACGTCGTCGAGGGCGGCGGCGACGC
>SIRW01000052.1 GCA_004366205.1 Actinomycetota bacterium
TTGTCGCGGGCGCCGCACGCGGGAAGCGCGACGAGGCCGGCGGTCACCACGACGCTGACGGTGAGGCGGGCACGTAGTCCCCAGCACCCGTGCACGGCGGGGATCATTTCATGTCTTTCCACACAGCCGCAAGGGGGGTATGGTGCGTCCCGACTTCCCCCGGTCCGTAGTGATCCGCAGGAGGAAGTCCATGTCCACAGGCGACGAACTGGCGGGGCACGTCGACGCCCTCGCCACCGAACGAGGCATCCGATCGGGATGCCACCTCGTCGTAGTCGACGAATCCGGCCCGCCCGAGTGGCGCGACCTCGACGGCGAGCACGTCGCCAGCTACCTGTACCGCACGACTCTCCCGGCCTCGTGCACGGGCATCGCCGCCGTGAGCAGCGCCACCATGCGGCACGTCCCGCACGCCGAGCCGATGCGCACCTTCGCCGGCGACGCGCGCCGAGCACCGCGCACCGATCGGGTGCGGGTGGTCGCGGCGGTGACGCGGGCGGGGAGCTTCGGCACCCGGGTGCGCCTCGCCGACGGCAGCGAGCGCGAGGACCTGCGCCCGGGCGACGTGGGCCTGGTGCCCGACGCCCTGCGCCGCTCGCTCGGCCTGCCCACCCCACCGCCCGACAGCTCCACGTGCCGGGTGTTCGCCGTCGGCTGGCTGAGCGCGCTCGTCAGGGCCGCCCGCGCCGGTGCGAGGCTCGACTGGGGGCGCGCCGTGCGCATGCATCCCGCCGTGGAGGCACTCGCCCTGGCAGGGGAGAACGTCGACGTGGCGACCGCCGGGCTCCTGCTCGCCCGGGCCCACGGCTGGCCCGAGCTGCGTGGCGCGGTGATCGCCCGTCGCTGGCGGTGCGCGATCGACGCCGACGAGGCGGCTCGCCACGACGAGGGGTCGTTCAGCCGCCGGCTGCTCTCCACGCTGCCGGACGTCGACGCGTTGCTCGCCGACGTGCACCGCGAGCTGCCGCCCTCGGTCAGCAAGCGGGTGACGGTGGTGCTCCGCCGGTGGGCGCTGATCCCACGGGTGCCGCCGCTGCCGGCCCGCACGGGGGGCGGTGACTCCGGTGCGGCTGCCTGACGCCAGGTGCGGGACCGGTCAGGATCGCGATTCTTGTGGCGGATCTTCGCCCTGGAGGGCGATCTGCGACCACAAGAATCGATTCACAGGTGGCGCACGCGCACAAACGGCCCGCGGGCCCGCGGGGCGCAAGCCGGGGTGGCGCCGGAATCTGGGCTAGGACTCGCTGGCGTCGGGGCCGGTGCCGGCCCGCTCGGCGCCGCGCGCCTGCGCCTTGCGCCGGTCCCGCGCCTTCTTCTTCTTGATGCGGTCGTTCTTCCAGCGTCGCTTGGAGAGCTCGCCTCTGCCCATGGCCGCATCGTAGGCGCGCACCGGGCCCGGTCCCGCAGGTGGCGGGTCCGGGCCCGGCAACGGCGCGGGCGGTGAGGCGGGGGAGGCCGGTCAGCGGCCCGTGGGCAGTCCGGCGACGGCTGCGAGGCCACCGGCCGCGGCGGGGGTCGGGGCTGGCTCCGGCCCGCGATCTGCGGCCGGGGCGGGCACGTGGACCGGGGTGCGTGCGCCTTCCACGTCGATGTGGGGGACGAGGCGGTCGAGCCAGCGGGGGAACCACCAGTTGCGGTCGCCCAGCAGCTCCATCGTCGATGGCACGAGCACCATCCGCACGATGGTGGCGTCCGCCAGGATCGCCGTCGCCAGCCCGAGGCCGATGATCTTGACGAACACCGTGTCGTGCCAGATGAAGGCGCCGAACACCGTGATCATGATCGCCGCCGCGGCGGTGATCACCCGGGCCGTGGAGGCCAGGCCGTCGGCCACGGCGAGGGCGTTGTCCCCGGTGCGGCCGTACTCCTCACGGATCCTCGACAGCAGGAACACCTCGTAGTCCATCGAGAGGCCGAACAGCACGGCGAACATCATCATCGGGACGAACGCCGGCACCGGCGTCGCCTCAGGGATGCCGACCACGTCGCCGAGCCAGCCGCCGCTCGTGGCGACCGCCATCACGCCGTAGGCGGCGCCGATCGACAGCAGGTTCATCACGGCGGCCTTCAGGGCGACGAGCACCGAGCGGAACACCGCCATCAGCAGCAGGAACGACAGCACCACGACGGCGCCGATGAACAGCGGCAGCCGGTCCGAGATGTACCGGCTCTGGTCGACGAAGGCGGCCGTCAGCCCGCCGAGCTCAGCCGTGACCGACGTGCTGGCCGTCACGGACGGGATCACCTCGGCTCGCAGGTGGTCGAGCAGCTCGGCGGTGGCGGCGTCCTGCGGGGCGGTCGCCGGAACGACGGTCACGACGGCCGTGTCGCCGGCGGCGTTGACGACGGGCGGCAGGACCGCCGTCACGCCGTCGGTCGCTGCCAGCCGGGCGACGAGTGCGTCCAGTGCCGCCAGGCCGTCGCCGCCTGCGCTGCCACCGGCGGCGTCGCCGCTGCCACCGTCGACACCGGCGCGGTCCCCGAGGTCGACGGCGATCACGAGTGGCCCGTTCGCGCCGGGGCCGTAGCCCTCGCTCACGAGGTCGTAGGCCCGGCGGCTGGTGAGCGAGGCGGGGCCGTTGCCGGCATCCGGGAACCCGAGCTGGAGTCCGGCGGCGGGCACGGCGAGCCCGACGAGCACGGCGAAGCCGACGGCCGCGGCGGTGCGGGGCCGGCGCTGCACGACCCGGCTCCAGCGGAACGCCATGGTTGCCTCACGGGCGATGCTGCGGCGGCCGACCAGCGGCACCCGCAGGCGGTCGATCGAGCGCCCGGCGAAGCCGAGCACGGCGGGCAGCAGCGTGACCGAGGCGACCATCGTGACGAGCACGGCGGTCACGGTGGCGATGGCCGTGCCGTGGAGGAACTCGAGGCCCATCGTCGACAGTCCGAAGAGCGAGATGACGACGGTGCAGCCGGCGAACAGCACGGCCCTGCCCGAGGTGCTGAGGGCGGTCACGACCGCCTGCTCGGGCTCCTCGCCGTCCGCCAGGGCGCCCCGGAAGCGGGTGACGATGAACAGGGCGTAGTCGATGCCGACGCCGATGCCGATCATCGTGGCGAGCGACGGCGCCCAGTCGGGCACCTGGAGCAGGCCGGCGACGAGCGCCACGACCGACATGGCGATGCCGAGCCCGAACAGCGCCATCAGGATCGGCAGGCCCATGGCCAGCACCGAGCCGAACGCCACCAGCAGGATCACGGCCGCGGCGAGCAGGCCGACACCCTCGGTGCTGGTCTCGCCCATCTCGGCGATGCTGACGGCGTTGCCGCCGAGCTCGACCTCGAGCCCGGCAGCCCGCGCCGCGGCGACCTGCTCCATGAGCGCCTCGACGGCGGGGATGGGGACCTGCTCGCTGGGCCGGTCCAGCTGCACGGTGACGGTGCCGATCGTCCCGTCGGGCGAGGGCCAGCCGGGCGCGGTGACGACGACGATCGGGGAGCGCGCCAGCTCGGCGGTCAGCTTCTCGACGGCCGCCGCCACCGCTGGATCGGACACGCCTCGAGGCGCCCGGTAGGCGAGGAGCAGCGTGTCGCCGGCGTGCTCAGGGAAGCGCTCGCCGAGCAGCTCGAACACCCCGGCGGACTCGCTGCCGGGCACGGTGTAGTCGACCCGGTAGTCCGAGCCGAAGGCGGAGGCGAGCACGGCGGCGGCGACCAGGGCGGCCAGCCAGACGGCGACGACCCGCCGGCGTCGTCGGTAGCAGCGCACCGCGAGCCGGCCGAGGGCCGAGGGCCTGCCGGGGTCGGGGTGGCTGGCGGTGGGGTTCGAGCGGTCGGCCTGAGGTGTGGTGGGTGCGTGCACGGTGGGCTCCTCTGGGGTGGGTGGTTGCCGTCGTGTGCACCTTCGAGCCGGGCGCTTGGGGCCGGCTTGGCGTGGCGTGCCCGCCCACTTGGCGCGCGACTTGGCGCCACCTGCGGCGCGGCGGCCGGCCGGGGAGCCGCCCACGTGGGCGCCACCTGCAGGGGCGGGGGCGGGGACGGTCGGGCCCGTGCGCCCGCCGGGCGCTGGTGCGGTCGACGCGGTGGGTGGCGCGTCCGTCCGGATCGTGAGGATCGCGGCGAGTGGGGGATGCGCCACTTCATGTTGCGGTCGTGTTACAGTGCAGCGTCTCCTCTCGGCTGCCCTTGCACCCCCTCGACGTGACCCGCACCCGCCCCTTCTTCATCGCGCTCGTCGTCGTCGCCCTCGTGGCAGGCCTCGTCGGGCTGCCCTCCGGGTCGGTCGGCGCCAGCGGCACGACCGCCGCCGACGCCCGGGCCGAGCGCGACCGGGTCCGGGCCGAACGGGCCCGCCAGGCCGCCCAGCTCGACGTGGTGCGGGCCAGCGAGGCTGAGCTCCTCGCCGCCGTGCGGGCGCTCGACGCCAACGTCGCTGCCCAGGAGCGCCGCCTCGAGGCCGCCCGCCAGGCCGTCGCCGCCGCCCTCGCCGAGCGGGATCGGGCCCGGGCGGAGGCCGAGGCCACCCGGGTGCGGGTCGGTGAGATCACCGCGCTGCTCGTCGACCGCGCCGTCGAGGCGTACATGCAGGGCGGCGGCACGAGCCACGGTGAGGCCTACGTCGAGGTGCTGCGCGCCGAGGACGCCGGCGCCGCCGCCCGCCGCCACGTGCTGCTCGGCGAGGTCACCAACCGCGACGCCGCCGTCATCGACGAGCTGCGGGCCGCCCGCCTCGACCTGCAAGCCCAGGAGCAGGCGGCCGCCGAGGCCGCCGCCCGCGCCGAGGTCCACCGGGCCGAGGAGGAAGAGCGCCTCGGCGCCCTGCAGGCCGCCCGAGCCGAGCAGGAGGACAAGCGCCGGGCTCTCGAGCAGCACAAGCGAGAGGTGCTCGCCGAGATCGAGGCCCAGGCCCAGGCCGAGGCCCAGCTCACGGCCATCATCCAGCGGCGCGAGGCCGAGGAGCTCGCTCGCCGGCAGGCCGAGGAGCGCGCCCGCGCCGCGGCGGCCGCCGCCGCCCGGGCCGAAGCCGAGGCGAGGGCCCGGGCCGACGCCGAGCGGCGGCGCTCGCAGAGCCGCGGTGGCACCGGGGGCGGGACGGCGCCGGTGCCGGCCGTCGACGACGCACCGTCCGCGCCCGACAACCGGGCGCGGCTCATGTGGCCGACCCGGGGCCGGGTGACCTCCGAGTACGGCATGCGCTGGGGCCGGCTCCACGCCGGCATCGACATCGGCGCCCCGACCGGCACGAGCATCGTGGCGGCCGACGGCGGCACCGTCATCTTCGTGGGGTGGATGAACGGCTACGGCAACACCGTGGTGATCGACCACGGCGGCGGCCTCACCACCCTCTACGCCCACCAGAGCCGCATGGTCACGAGCCAGGGTGCCAGCGTGGCTCGGGGCCAGCTGATCGGCTACGTCGGTTCGACCGGACGCTCGACGGGGCCGCACCTGCACTTCGAGACGCGGGTCAACGGCCAGCCCCGCAACCCCCGCAACTACCTGCCCTGAGCGGCTCGCTCGCGGAGGGCCTGTCTCCCGGCCTGCCGCCCGACCGACCCCGGGGCGAACGGCCCCTCGTCGGTGGCACACCCCCCGGCTAGTGTGACGGCACCGCTTCCCCCGGATGAGCTCTGTGCCCTGTGCCCTGGAGGAAGTCGTGTTCCGTCCCTTCCAGCCGTCGCGCCGGCGCGCTCGCCGGCCCGCCTCGCCCCCGCCGCCGCCCGTCCCCGTCCGCCGCCAGCGCTGGGTCGAGCTGGCCTCGGCCGAGGCCGCCCTCGACGTCATCGGCGCCGTGCTCGCCGACAACCCCGACGCGGGGTGCGTCGCCCTGATCGAGAACCGCATCGCCCGACGGGGCTTCGCCCTGCCGGTCATCGGCGCACCACCCGACGGCGACGCGCTGCACGAGCTCGACGCCGTGCTCATCGCCGAGGCCCAGGACCTGCCGGGTTCCCGGCTCGTGCTGGTGTCGGTGCGCCCGCCCGGTCCGCCGGTCGTCGAGGAAGCCGACATCGAGCACTGGAGGCGGCTGTGCGCCCGCCACCAGGGCGAGGACCTCGCCCTGGTCGACTGGTTCATCCTGCTCGGCGACGAGTACGCCCTGTCGATGGCCGAGCTCGCCGGCCCCCATCCCGACTGGCCGGGTTGACCGCCGTCAGTCCTCGCAGACCACTGGCCGGGTTGACCGCCGTCAGTCCTCGCAGACCAGCAGGTCGGGTTCGAGGTCGCGCACCGACGCCTTGCCGGCCAGCCCCACCGTCAGGTGGGTCTCGGCGAGCAGCGCCTGGAAGACGTGCCGCACCCCGGCCTCACCGCCGAGGGCCAGCCCCCAGACCCAGGGCCGGCCGACGAGCACGGCATCGGCCCCCAGGGCAAGGGCCTTGACGATGTCGGCGCCCGAGCGGATGCCGCTGTCGAACAGCACCGGCACCCGGCCGTCGACCACGTCGACCACCGCCGGCAGGGCGTCGAGCGACCCGATTGCCCCGTCGCACTGCCGGCCGCCGTGGTTCG
Organism: Actinomycetota bacterium; assembly: GCA_004366205.1. Classification (GTDB taxonomy): domain Bacteria; phylum Actinomycetota; class Acidimicrobiia; order Acidimicrobiales; family CADCSY01; genus SIRW01. The sequence continues at coordinate 6,457 of SIRW01000052.1, forward strand.
ACACGACGATCCCGTCGACGCCGACGTCGAGGGCGCGGTGGGCGTCGTCGGGGTGCTGGATGCCCTTCAGCACCACCGGCAGCGAGCAGTGCTCCCGCAGGTAGCCCAGGTCGTCGAAGGTGATCGACGGGTCCGACTGCACCCGGGCCCACTGCATCACGGCCGACTGCAGGTCCTCCTCGGGTGGCCGCTCCAACCGGGAGCGGAACACCGGGTCGGTGAGGTAGTTGGCGATGCCCTCCCCCCACAGGAACGGCAGGTACGCGCCCGCCAGGTCACGGGGCCGCCACGCCAGCTGCTTGGTGTCGAGCGTGACGACCACCGCCCCGTAGCCGGCAGCCTCGGCCCGCCGCACGAAGCTGGCGGCCAGCTCACGGTCGTTCGGCCAGTACAGCTGGTACCAGCGGGGGCCGGCGCCGTTGGCCTCGGCCGCTTGCTCGATCGAGTGGCTCGCCGCGGTCGAGTGGATGTAGGGGATGCCGAGCGACGCCGCCGCCCGGGCCGTGGCCAGCTCGCCTTCACGGTGCACGATGGTCTGCACGCCGATCGGCGCCACGAACACCGGCGCCGGCAGCGACAGGCCCAGCACCTCGGTGGACAGGTCGCGGGTGGTCGTGTCGGTGAGCATCCGGGGCACGATCCGCCACCGCCGGAACGCCTCGCGGTTGGCCCGCATCGTGTCCTCGTTGCCCGCGCCGCCGGCCACGTAGCCGTACGGCCCGCTGCCGACCCTCGCGCGCGCAGCCTCCTGCAGCTCGTCGTAGGTGAGTGGGAGCTCGGGCCGCTTGTCCTCGCGCCACCCGAAGTAGATGCCGAACTGATGGACGCTGAAGTCGGTCGCCATGGCCGCCGACGCTACTTCCCGCCTTCGGCGGCCCGGGCACGCCGTCCGCCCCGGCACCGTGCGCCGGTGGCGACGCCGCCTCAGTGGCAGGCGGCCTCGTGGGCCCGCGGGCGGGCCAGGTCGAGGGACGGGTTCCCCTCGAAGAACCCCACGGGCTGGAGCATGAAGCCGACGCTGGTGACGGGCATCACCGGCCAGTCCTCGGGGCGGACCGGGTGGTGGGCGCCAAGCACGTGCCAGAGCACGACGTCGGTGCCCTCGATCGACCGGTCCGCTGCGGTCCAGCGGGGCAGGCCGTCGCCCCCGGGGTGCTGGGCGGGGTAGTCGCCGGCTGCGAAGCGCTCGCCGGCGGCGAACGGGGTGACCCACAGGTGGTTGCGGGCGAACGCCGCCCGGGCCGCCACAGCGGCGTCGTCGGTGAAGAACGGAGCCACGTTGGCGGCGGGCATCAGCCGGTACGCGACCTGCTGGCCGAGGCTGTTCCGCACCCTGGGGTTCACGACCTTCCAGTGCCGGCCGCGCAGCGGGTCGATCGTGCGCTGGGCCTCGGACTCGCGGCGCAGCGGCGTCTCGACCACGCGCCAGGCGTTGCCGTGCGGGTTGGCGTCGCCGGCGGCGGCCTCGCTGTGCACCTCGTAGACGGTGTTGGTGGGGCCGTCGACGCACATGTCGAGCCGGTAGCAGAAGAAGTGCTGGTGGTTCGGGGCGTAGAGCCCGGGCGCGATCAGCGTGCCGAACTCGGGGTCGCCACCGTTCGCCACCGCGCCGGTCGACACGATGCCGGTGGACTTCATCTCCAGCTCGATGGTGCCGTCCTCGTAGAGGTACCAGAACGTGCCGTACTCGTAGTTGCCGACCGTGCTGAACGAGGAGACGACGAGCCGCCGCCGGCGTCGCACCTCGACCCGGCCCGTGTGGAAGTCGGTGTGCTTCCAGGCGACGTTGAAGTCCTCCTCGTGCATGCAGACGGCGTTGGGGATCACCCGCGGCCGGCACTGCCCGTCGGCGAGGACCCCGTCGAAGTAGTGGATCTCGCCGAGGCAGTCGCAGCCCCGCTCGAGCGAGTTGGCGAGGAAGCCGATCCCGTACTCGCCCTCGTCGAAGGCGTTCTTGCGGTAGTGGGTGGGGTTGGGGTCGCCGTAGGGCACGACCATCTCGGCGAGGGATGCCCGGTGCAGCACGGGCCGCCACGTGCCCCGGTCGTCGAAGGCAACCGTGTGCAGCACCAGCCCTTCGCGGTGGGTGAAGCCCACCCGGAAGCGCCACTTGTGCCAGGTCACCTCGTGGCCCCGGACCGTGAAGCTGGGCCCGTCGGGCTGGGTGATCTCGATCGTGCGCAGGTCGTCGCGCACCCCGGGGAACCGCGGGTGGTTGCCGGCGCTGGTGATGGCCTCGGGCCAGTAGTTGCCGGACTTCGGCGGCAGCGGCACCACGCCGTGGTCCTCGACCTCGACGACCTCCATGCGGTCGAGGTCGACGAGCACGAGCAGGCCCTCGACGGGCCGGGCGTAGCCGTTGTCGTCCGGCGCCGCTCGCACCCAGGTGAGCGCCCGCACGAGCCGGCGCTCAGGGTCGTCGGCCTCGTCGTACCAGCCCGCCGGCCACGGGTCGATGATGGCGAGGTCGAGGTCCTCGACGCCCCGGGCCCGCATCGCCGCCTGCCACCCCTCGTCGGCGCGGATCACCCCGTCGGCCTCGATCAGCTCGTCGAGGACGACCGAGGGCTGCACGCCGGGCACCTCCCGGCGGCTGACGACGGCTCCGGCGGAGACCGACACCAGGGCCTCGACCGTGGTGCGGGCCGCCCGATCGCGCAGCACGACGAACGCCCGCCGGTCGACGGGGTCGCCCTCTCGCCAGGCGAGCACGGCCTCCTTCGAGGGCTCGTCGAGGGTGGCGCTCACGACCAGCGTCGCGCCGGTGAGGATCCCCTCGCGGCGCAGGATCGCACCGGTGGCCTCGATCTCGGCGGCGCTGAGCGGCTCGAGCGGGTGGATCGTGTCGACGGCCGTGCCGGCGACGGCATCGGTGGTGGCCATCACGGCCCCCTTTCGCCCCGTGGTCGTGGACCCATCGTCGCAGACCGGGTGGCCGTCTGCACCCGCTCGACCAGCGACGTGAGACGCTCGTGGTGGCTGCCGCGCCAGTAGACCCGGTCGCAGGAGCGGCACCGCTGGAAGTCGTCGTGCTCGCGGGCGGTGCGGGGTGGGAGGCGGTCGAGGACCTCGGCCTTGGCGGCGGGCGCCAGCGTCCCGTTGCACGCCAGGCACCGCGCGAACGGCCGGATGCGCTCGGCCAGGTGGAACCGGCGCACGATCTCGACGGCCTGGGCCTCGGGGTCGGTGGCGGCGACGTGGGCGCCGTGGGTCACCTCGCCGCGCTTGAGCAGCCCCCGGTCCCGGGTCAACAGGATGCGGTGCTCGTCGGCCGATCGCCGGGCCAGATCCCCGTCCTCGGCGTCGGGCTCCCACGCCGTGTCGAAGCCGAGCAGTCGCAGCCACCGCGCCAGCCTCCCCAGGTGCACGTCGAGCAGGAAGCGGGGGGTGCGCAGGGGCTCGGGCCGCAGGCGCTGCAGCGGGCCGACCTCGAGCGTCTCGAACACCGGGTAGACGGCGATGCGGGCGCCCGGCGCGACACGGTGGTCGAACCCGACGGGCTCACCGTCGACGAGCACGAGGTCGACCTCGGTGTGGGGCACGCCCGCGGCCTCGATCACGTCCTTCACCGCGGGGCGCAACGGCACGGGCCACGTCGAGGTCCGGTACCGTCGCTCGGGCGCCACGAAGTCGTTCAGCTCGGCGTAGAACCGCAACTCGGCGCCATCCGGCTGGTGTTCGTTGGTTTCGTGCCGGCTCACTCCCGATGCCACGGCCACGGGCTCACGCTAGGACGTCCGCCCGCGTGCAATGGTGTGCACCGTTCGGAGCACGAGGAGGCACGCCCGATGCGATCGAAGTACCTGCTGCTGGCCCTGGTCGCCACGCTGGTCATAGGTGCCTGCGGCGCTGACGAGGACCCCACGATCGGGGGCGACCCCGAAGCGACCACGACCACCGCACCCGATGCCGCGCCGCCGGACGGTGGCGACGAGGACGAGGACCTGAGCGCGTTGCTCGCCCAGGCGGCCGAGGTCCGGGTACGCATCACCTATCGCGCGACGTCGGGTGGCGAGGCGGGCGAGGAGTTCACGCTGAGCCAGGACCCGCCCCGATTCGCTCTCCTGACGGACGACGGCAAGTTCATCGTCGACGGCGACGACGTGGTGGCCTGCAGCGATGGTGAGTGCATGCGGTTCCCGCCGGGCATGGGCGAGCAGATGGCGACGGGCATGCTCGGCGCGTTCACCGGTCCGGTGCTCGGCCTGCAGGAGGCTGCCCGCACCGGCGCGCCATGGGGCGCGGCCACCGAGCGCCGCCAGGTGGCGGGCCGGTCGGCGCTGTGCCTGAGGGTGGAGCCCGGCCGGATCCCCGGTGTGACGGAGCAGGGAACCGCCACCCTGTGCGCCGACGCCGATCTGGGTGTGATGCTGCTCTGGGAGCTCGACCACGAGGGTGAGGTCGAGCGGCTCGAGGCCGTCGAGATCGGCGATCCGCGCGACGACGACTTCGAGCCCGACAGCGAACCCCAGTCGATGCCCGGCGGCTGAGCGGGTTCGCGCCGGCGCTTCTGTGCGGATCTTCTCCTGCATAGCCATAGAAGATCCTCACAGCACGAGAGGAGGACGGGGCGAGCGGGGAGGTGGGTGGTTCAGCCCCGCTCGCCGGCCAGCAGGACGCCGCTCGACGCCAGCGCGGCGACTTCGTCGGCGCCGGCGCCGAGCCAATCGGCGAGGACCTCGGCGTTGTGCTCGCCTCGGTGGGGGGCGCCGCCCCGCACACCGGACTCGGCGGCCGAGAAGCGGTAGGGCGACTGGACCACGCGGCGCACGCCACCGCCCCGGTCGTCGACCTCGGCGACGACACCGCGGGCCTGCGGCTGGGGACGGTCGAAGGCGTCCTCGGCGGCGGGGACGTCGCCCCAGGCGATGCCGGCCGCCTCGAGCGCCTCGACGAGCGCGGCCCGGTCGGCGAACGAGCGGATCCACGCCGCTGCCGCCTCTCGCCGGCACCGGATCTTGGTGTCCAGGTCGGCACCGGCGGGGGTCGGGTCGGCGACGCCGTGCACGGTGCTGAGCTGGCGCCACACGAAGCGGAACTCACCGGCGATCATGAGCGGGCCCCCCGGAGCGTCCCACACCTCGCCGCCCAGGCGGCGCACGGGGAAGCCGTCGAGGGCGTGGTGGGCGTAGTCGTCGGTGGCGAGCATGGCGTCGAGCATCGCCAGGTCGACGTGCTGGCCCGCACCGGTCGTGTCGCGCATCCTCAAGGCGGCGAGCACGGCGACGAGACCGTGGAGGGCGGCGTTGTAGTCGGCGATCGACAGCATCGGGTCCGACGGCCAGGCATCGTCGAACGCGGCCTGGCGGGCGAGCAGGCCCGACTCGGCGTGGATGACCGGGGCGAACGCCGTGCGCCGGGCGAGCGGTCCGGTCTGGCCGAAGCCCGTCACCGAGAGCATCACCAGCCGCGGGTTGGCAGCCGACACCGCCGCCCAACCCAGGCCGAGCCGATCGAGCACGCCGGGGCGGAAGTTCTCGATCAGCACGTCGGCCCGCCGGGCGAGCCGCAGGACCAGGTGGGTGGCGCCGGGCGCCTTCAGGTCGACGCACACGTTGCGCTTGCCCGCGTTCTGCTGGGTGTAGAAGCCGGACAGGCCGTGGCGCACCTCGCCCCAGAAGCGGGTCGTGTCGCCCTCGGGGGGCTCGAGCTTCACGACGTCGGCACCCAGGTCGGCGAGCATCCGCCCGGCGAAGGGCCCGGCCACGATCCGGGACAGGTCCAGCACCCGCAGGCCGTCGAGGGGTCGCATCGCCGGGGGAGCATAGGTGCCGCCCCGACCGGCGCCCCGGCCCGCTCACCTAGATTGGCCCTATGCGCTTCAGCATCTGGCCCAGCCCGCAGCGACCCTGGCCCGAGGTCCTCGAGACCGCCCAGCACGCCGAGGCCACCGGCTGGGACGGTGTCTGGTTCGCCGACCACTTCATGCCCGCGGGCGGCGACGTCGACCAGCCGATGCTCGAGTGCTGGACCACCCTCACCGGCCTGGCGGCGCTGGTGCCGCGCATCCGCATCGGCGCCCTGGTCACCGGCAACACCTACCGGCACCCGGCTGTGCTCACGAACATGGCGGTCACGCTCGACCACATCAGCGGCGGCGGCCGGGCCGTGCTCGGCCTCGGCGCGGGCTGGCAGGAGAACGAGCACCGGGCCTACGGCATCGACCTTCCCCCACCCCGCGAGCGCCTCGCCCGGCTGGAGGAGGCGTGCCAGGTCGTCAAGGGCCTCCTCGGCCCGGGGCACACCAGCCTGCACGGCAAGCACTACACGCTGCGCAACGCCCCGTGCGAGCCCAAGCCGGTCACCGGCCACATGCCGCTGCTGATCGGGGGCGGGGGCGAGCGGGTGACGATGCGCATCGCCGCCCAGTACGCGGATGAGTGGAACGTGTGGGGCGACCCCGAGACGATGCGCCACAAGGGCACGGTGCTGGAGCGCCACTGCGACGACATCGGTCGCGACCCGGCCGAGATCCAGCGCTCGAGCCAGGCGATGCTGTTCCTGTCGGAGGACGAGGTGTGGCTCGCCGACAAGCGCGAGCAGACCCGGGGCCAGCTCGCCATCGTCGGCACGCCCGAGGAGGTCACCGAGATCGTCGGGGCCTACCGGGATGCGGGGGTGGACGAGCTGATCGTGCCCGAGTGGAACTTCGGGCCGATGGATCGCCGCAAGGCGACCATGGACCTGTTCATCGAGCGGGTGGCCCCCAACTTCCGCTGAACACGGCCGCCGGCGGCGCGCCGCCCCGGCTCAGACGGCGGACTCGTCGAGCACGAGCACCGACCGGGCGACCTCGCCGGTCCTCATCGCCGCGAACGCCTCGTTGACCTCCTCGAGCGGGCGGCGGGCCGACACCAGCTCGTCGAGCAGCAGGCGGCCGTCGAGGTACATGTCGACGAAGCGGGGCATGTCGATCCGGAAGCGGTTCGACCCCATGTTCGAGCCCTGCAGGCGCTTCTCGAAGAGCAGCTCGACGCCGGGCACCGACACGGTCTCGCCGATGGGGATCATGCCGATCACGGTGGCCGTGCCCCCGCGCTTGGCCATGGCGAAAGCCTGCTGAGCGGTGACGGCCATGCCGATCGCCTCGAAGGCGTGGTCGACGCCCCCGCCCGTCATCTCGAGCACCTGGGCGACGGGGTCGCCCTCGGACGCCACGACGGCGTCGGTGGCGCCGAAGGTGCGGGCGAGCTCGCACTTCGAGGCCACCATGTCGACGGCGATGATCCGCCCGGCGCCGGCGATGCGGGCTCCCTGGACGCAGTTGAGGCCGATGCCGCCGCAACCGATCACGGCGACGGTCTGGCCGGGCTCGACCCGGGCCGTGCGGAACACAGAGCCGAGGCCGGTGGTGACGCCGCACCCGATCAGCGCCGCGCGGTCGAGGGGCATGTCGTCGCGGATCTTCACCACGGCGTTCTCGTGCACGAGCATCTGCTCGGCGTAGCTCGACAGGTCGAGGAACTGGAAGACGGGCTGGCCGCCGGCGGACAGGCGCGGCGGGGCGTCGAGGGGCCGGCGCACGGTGGCCTTGTCGCAGAGCGCGGGCCGCCCCGAGATGCAGAAGTCGCAGTGCCCGCAGAACACCGACAGGCAGGTGATCACGTGGTCGCCCGGCTGGACGTGGGCGACATCGGCCCCGACGGCCTCGACGACGCCGGCCGACTCGTGGCCGAGCACGGCGGGCGTCGGGTAGGGGTACTTGCCCTCCATGAAGTGCAGGTCGCTGTGGCACACGCCGGCGGCGACTGTGTGGATCAGCACCTCGCGTGGGCCGGGCGTGTCGATCTGGACGTCGTCGATCTCGAGCTCACCCGGGATGGTCCGCAGCACGGCAGCCTTCATCGTTCCCCCTCGTTCTCACCCTGACGGCAGCGACGCTACCGCGGCGGCGTCAGCCGCCCGGCTCGACGTGCGGCTGGCTACGCCGGGCGGGCGACGTCGGCGGGGCCGCCCACCAGCGCCTCGATGGCGGCGGCGTCGGCGGGGGAGAGGTCGGTGAAGGCGAGGCGGTACTCGTGGCTGTCGCCGTCGACGTCCACGCCGAGCACCCGCCCCCGGCCGCGCACGACGCGACCGCCCGGGAGCGTCACGGTGACGTCCACCTCGTCGGCCGGGACGGGCCGCAGCGTCTCCACGCGCAGCCCGCCCGCCCCCAGGTCCAGCGTGCGGGCGGCGACGGGCTCGGCGCCGTCACCGGCGAGCGCCGCGCCGAGGCGCACCGCCAGGCGCGGCGCCGTCCGGCGCTGCACGCGCTCGGCCTCGTGGACCGATTCGACCGTGACCACCCCGGCCACCCCCGTCGGTCGGGCGACCCCGTGGAGCCGGTAGAGGGCATCGGGGGCGAACACGCTGATGACGACGCGCTCGGCGTCGGACGGCAAGGGCCCCGACGCCCCGAGGTCGATGCGGCACAGCTCGCTGCCGGTTGCCTCGAGCACGAGCCCGGTCATCACGCCGCCGTCGCCCTCAGCGGGCTCGATCAGCGCGACCTGGCCCGGGCTGGGCCGGAACGTGCCGGTGTCGGTCATGGGCTCCCCTCCCCGTATCGCCACCCAGAGGGTACGCGACCTCACGGGACGCGCGCTCGGCGGCGCGCCGCAGGTTCTCGCACAAGGACCGCAAGAAGCCGCGGGCCGCGGTCGTTCCCCCTGGTGTCCGCCACGGGTGGACGCACGCGAGCCGGGGGTCGACGCTGCACACCACCGAAGCACCACACCAGGACGCCGCCGGGAAGGCCCCCGAGCGCGTCGCGGGGCCGCGCCTCGACCTGGCGGGGCTGCCCCCCGCCGCCCGGGCCGGCGTGTGGGCGGTGGGCGCGCTCGCCTTCTACGCCCTGCTCCAGCTGCTCTGGCCGGCGCCCCCGGGTGTGCTCGTCCAGGGCATGGTGGTCGGCGGCCTCACGGCTCTCATCGCCTTCGGCATCTCGCTGATCTACCGGGCGAACCGGATCGTGAACTTCGCCCAGGGTGACCTCGGGGCCGCACCGGCGGCGTTCGCGGTGCTGCTGATCGTCGGCCCGGGCTGGCCCTTCCCGCTCGCCGTGCTCGCCGGCATCGTCGCCGCCGTGGCGCTCGGCGCCCTGCTCGAGCGGCTCGTCATCCGCCGGTTCTTCCGGGCGCCGCGCCTGATCCTCACCGTCGCCACGATCGGCCTCGCCCAGATCCTCGCCGGTGTCGGGGTGGTGCTGCCCCGGGCGTTCGACCTGACCGTGCCCCCGCAGTCGTACCCCTCGCCGTTCGACTTCGGCATCACCATCCACCCGATCACCTTCAGCGGCAACGACCTGCTGGCGATGCTGGTCATCCCCGCCGCCATCGTCGGGCTCGTCGCCTTCCTGCGGTACACGAGCATGGGGATCGCCGTGCGCGCCAGCGCCGACAGCGCCGACCGGGCCACCCTGCTCGGCATCCCCGTGCAGCGCGTCCACCTCGTGGTGTGGGTCGTGGCCGCCGTGCTCTCGACCGTGGCGCTCATCCTGCGGGCCGGGATCATCGGCCTGCCGATCGGCCAGGTGCTGGGGCCCGGGGTGCTGCTTCGGGCCCTCGCCGCCTGCGTCATCGGCCGGATGGAACGCCTCGGCGTGATCTTCGTGGCGGCCGTCGCCCTCGGCGTCGTGGAGATGTCGATCGTGTGGGACACCGGCCGCTCGGTGCTGGTCGACCCGATCCTGTTCGTCGTCGTGCTCGGCGCCCTGCTGCTCCAGCGCCGGCAGGTCATGAGCCGGGTGCAGGCCGCCGCCGCCTCGACCTGGCAGGCCGCCAAGGAGGTGCGGCCCGTCCCGACCGAGCTCGCCCACCTGCCCGAGGTGCGCACGGCCCGTCGCCTGGTGCTCGCCGCGCTCGGTGCGGTGCTCCTGGTCCTGCCGCTCGTCCTCAACGAGGCCCACACCAACCTGGCGGCGGCGGTGTTCATCTTCGGGATCGTCGCCGTCTCGCTGGTGGTGCTCACCGGGTGGGCGGGCCAGATCAGCCTCGGTCAGGTCGCGTTCCTGGGGATCGGGGCAGCGGTCGGGGGCTACGTCACATCGGTGTGGGGCGTCGACCTCTCGCTCGCCGTGGTCGCCGCCGGCCTCGCCGGCATGGTCGCGGCGGTGCTCATCGGCATCCCCGCGCTGCACATCCGGGGCCTGTACCTGGCCGTCACCACGCTGGCGTTCGCTCTGTTCACGTCGTCGTTCCTGCTCAACCCCGACTTCATGGGCTGGCTGCCGGGGGGTCGCATCCACCGCAACCCGCTGTTCGGGCGCATCGCCATCGACACCGACACCCGGTACTACTACCTGTGCCTGCTGGCCCTCGGCCTCACGATCCTGGCCGTGCGGGGCATCCGCCGCAGCCGCACCGGCCGGGCGCTGATCGGTACCCGGGAGAACGAGCTCGCCTCGCAGTCCTACGGGATCGACGCCGTGCGGGCGAAGCTCACGGCCTTCGCCATCTCCGGCTTCATCGCCGCGGCCGCCGGCGCCCTGTTCGTGCACCACCAGGAGACGCTCGGGCGCTCCGCCTACATGCCCGAGGAGAGCCTGCGGGTGTTCACGATGGTCGTGATCGGCGGGCTGGGATCGATCCCGGGCGCGCTCCTCGGCGCCACCTTCGTGCAGAGCCTCGATTGGTTCCGGGGCCTGTTCCCCGCGGGCCTCCGCCCGCTCGTGGCGTTCCTGGGCAGCGGCGCCGGCCTGCTCGTCGTGCTCATGGTCGCCCCCAGCGGTCTCGGCGGCGGGCTCTACTGGATCCGCGACCGCTTCCTGCGGGCGGTCGCGACCCGACGCGGCCTCCTCGTCCCGTCGCTCGTCGCCGACCAGCGCGACGACGGCGAGCCGCCGCCCGCCGTGCTCACCGGTGCCGGCCCCAGTGGCGGCGACTCCCGCGTCGGGGGAAGCGGGCACACGGGGGAGGGGCCATGACGGGTTCGGGCGCGCCGCTGCTGCGCGTCGAGGGCCTGGACGTCGCCTACGACAAGGTCCAGGTGCTGTTCGGGGTCGACCTCGAGGTGCACGAGGGCGACGTCATCGCGCTGCTCGGCACGAATGGGGCCGGCAAGTCCACGCTGCTGAAGGCGATCTCGGGCCTGGTCGGCGCCGCCGCCGGCCGGATCACCTTCGGGGGCGAAGACCTCACGAAGCTGGCAGGCCACGAGATCGTCCGCCGCGGCGTGATCCAGGTGCCGGGTGGCAAGGGCGTGTTCCCGAGCCTCACCGTCGCCGAGAACCTCCGGGCCGCCGGGTGGCTCCACCGCCGCGACCCGGCGTACACCACGGAGGCCGAGCAGCGGGTGCTGGAGCTGTTCCCCGAGCTGCGCACCCGGCTCGACGACGACGCCGGCAACCTGTCCGGCGGCCAGCAGCAGATGCTCACGCTGGGGATGGCGTTCATCGCCCAGCCCAGGCTGCTGATGATCGACGAGCTCTCCCTCGGGCTGGCGCCCGCCGTGGTCGAGCGGCTGCTCGCGCTGGTTCGGGCCATCCAGGCCGGGGGCGCAACGATCATCCTCGTCGAGCAGTCCGTGAACGTGGCGCTCACCGTGGCGGAAACCGCGTACTTCATGGAGAAGGGCGAGATCCGCTTCCACGGCTCCACCGCCGAGCTGCTCGACCGCCCCGACGTGTTGCGGTCGGTCTTCCTCGAAGGAGCGGCCACCGTGACGGGCGCCCCGGGGTCCTCCCGGGCGCCCGCCCGCTCCCGGGGCGCCGGCCGGTCCGCCCCCGACGTCCGCCGGGGCGCGGCCGCCGCCCGCACCGGCGTTCCCGCAGCCGGCACCGGCGCCACGGCCTCGGCCCTGGAGGTGGCCGGGCTCCGCAAGCGGTTCGGCGGCCTCCTCGCCGTCGACGACGTGAGCTTCACGCTCGAGCGGGGCCAGGTCATCGGGATCATCGGACCCAACGGCGCCGGCAAGACCACCGTGTTCGACCTCGTGTCAGGCTTCGCGCCCCTCGACGGCGGGCGCGTCGTTCTGGGCGGCGTCGACGTGACCGAGCTGCGGCCTGCGGCCCGCGCCCGCCTCGGGTTGGGCCGCTCGTTCCAGGACGCCCGGTTGTTCCCGGGGCTCACCGTGACCGAGACCATCGCCTTGGCGCTCGAGCGGGAGGTGCAGACCCGGGACCCCGTCGCCGCCGCCCTCGGGCTGGCCAACGTGGCCGAGTCCGAGCAGGCGGTGGCTGCCCGGGTGGACGAGCTCGTCGAGCTCATGGGGCTGGGTCACTACCGCGACAAGTTCGTGGCCGAGCTCTCGACCGGCACCCGGCGCGTGGTGGACCTGGCGTGCGTGCTGGCGCACCGACCGTCGGTGGTGCTCTTCGACGAGCCCTCGTCGGGCATCGCCCAGCGCGAGGCCGAGGCCCTCGGCCCCCTGCTGCGGCGCATCCGCGACGAGACCGGCGCCAGCCTGCTCGTGATCGAGCACGACATGCCCCTGGTCACCTCGGTCGCCGACGAGATGCTCGCCCTCCACCTCGGCCGGGTGCTCACGCAGGGGCCGCCCGACGAGGTCGTCAACCATCCCGAGGTCGTGGCCTCGTACCTCGGCCAGGACGAGGCCGTCATCGCCCGCTCGGGCGTCGCGACCGGCCGCCGGCCCCGGCGCCGAGCACCCCTCCGGGCCCCGACCAGCACGACCGCCGACAGGAGGCGCTGATGCCTGCACCCCGGATCGACCCGAGCGCGTTCGTGGCGGTGCTGCGCCGCAACCGCCAGTTCGTCGCCGCCGTGGCGGCGGTGCTGGTGGGCATCACGGTGCTCGCCGGCGACCCCCGGGCCCCCGTGCCCGCGGTCGCCGACTTCGACCCGGGCAGCGGGCCGGCCGCCACGGGCACCCTTCCGGTGCCGGACGGCACGGACGCGCCCAGCTCGGCGCCCCCCGCCGGATCGCTCCCGGCGCCGGCCCCGGTGGCTCCGCCGCCGTCCCCCGACGGCGACGACGTCGCCGCGCCCCCCGCGCCGCCCCCACCGCCGCCACCCCCACCGGGCGACGACGGCGAGGTGCCCAGCGTGGAGTGCGAGCTCGACGAGGAGCTGGGCGTCCCGGTGGCGGCCGAGGCGACCCAGCAGACGAGAGGGGTGCGCGACGCCCTCCAGGCGCTCGCGGGCGACGACGTCCCCGGCGAGAGCGTGCTGCGCTTCGTCGAGATCGCCGCGGGGTGCCGGAGCGGTGACGAGCTCGGCGGCACCATCGACATCCTGCTCGAGCTGGCGGAGTTGATGCCCGACCACGGGCTTCCGACCATCCCGCTCCCGGCGCTGCCGCGCATCCCGCCTCCCCCGCTGCCCGACGAGGCCCGGGCCGCGCTCTCGCCCCTGAAGCCCATCGTGGACCCCGCCTGCGCCCAGCTCGGCACGCTGACGCTGCTGCTCGTGGTGCTGGCGCCGGCGTTCAACGTGCCGCTGAACCAGGGCGACATGATCGCCCTGCTCGATCCGGCGGTGGCTGTCTGCGCCATGTTCGACGACGTCCCCGCGGCCGACGGTGACACCGGCAGCGTGGGGGTGTGGTGATGGAGGCCACCGGTCCCGCGCCTGCCGGCGCCCGCCTCGGGGATCGCACCCTGTCGGAGGTCGCGGCGGGGTTGCGGCCGTACCGCCCCGTCGTGGCCACCCTCGTCGTGATCGTGCTGCTCGTGAACCTCCTGCCCGGCGGACCCGAGCCCACCGGCGACGCCGTCGCCGCGACCGGCCCCGGCGCCGGCGCCCCGGGCACCGGGACCGGCCCGGGTGCAACGTCGGGTTCAGGCCCGGCCGGCGCCGCTCCGGACGCGACCGGCGACAGCGGCGCCGCTGGTGGCGGTGCAGCCGGCCCGGCCGGGGGCGGCGACGCCGCGTCGGGCGGCGGCACGGCCGGTGGACCGACCGTCGCACCCGAGGCCATGGGCCCGAACTGCGATCCGGCCACCGGGCGGATCCGCTTCCCCTCGGTCTACGCGCCGCCCTGCGTGGCGCCCCGCGCCAACCCCGGCGCCACGTACCAGGGCGTCACCGGCGACGAGATCGTCGTCGCCATCTACTCCGCCCAGGAGGACCCGGCGGTGAGCGCCCTGCTGCGGGCCGCGGGCGCCGAGGACAGCAGCGAGGACGTCCGCCAGACCTACCGCGACTGGGCGGCGATGTTCCAGGAGCACTACGAGACCTACGGGCGACGGGTACGGCTCGAGTACGTGCAGGCCAGCGGAGACTCCGACGACGACGTGGCGGCGCGCGCCGACGCCCGCTACGTGGCCAACGAGCTGCGGGCGTTCGTGGCGATCGGCGGTCCCGTCGCCTACGCCGACGAGCTGGCCGCCCGGGGGGTCGTGTACATCGGCCAGATCGCCCGGCCCGTGGAGTTCTTCCACGAGCGCGCCCCGTTCGTGTGGGGCACCCAGATGTCGGGGACGGAAGCCTTCCTGCACCTCGCCGAGTACGTCGGCAAGCGGCTGGCCGGCCGGCCCGCGCGCCACGCCGGCGACCCGGCCATGCACGGCACGACGCGCCGCATCGCCCTCGTGCACCTCGACACCGCGGACGGCATCTACCAGCCTGCCGTGCGCTTCCTCGAGCAGGAGCTGCAGCGCCACGGCACGGCGCTCGACGACCGCATCGCCTACGAGCCCGACATCAACCGGGCCCAGGAGCAGGCCCGGGTGGTCATCGCCCGCCTCCAGGACCGTGGGATCACGACCGTGGTGTTCTCGGGAGATCCGCTCGCCCCGGTGTTCTTCACCCAGGAGGCGAGCCGTCAGGGCTACCGGCCCGAGTGGGTGATCGCCGGCGGCTCGCTGGTCGACACCAACTTCTTCGGCCGGACCTACGACCAGCGCCAGTGGTCGCGGGCGTTCGGCATCTCCCAGCTGTGGATCCGACCCCCGTACGAGCAGATCGAGCCGTACCACCAGCACGTGTGGCACCACGGCCGGCCCCCCCGGGCCCGGGCGTCCAACGAGATCCTCTACCAGCCGATGTGGTTGCTGTTCACCGGCATCCACATGGCGGGGCCGGACCTCAACCCGGCGACGTTCCGCGACGGCCTGTTCCGGTACCCACCGAGCGGGGGCGGCCGCCGCACCGTGCTGCAACGCTCGTTCGGCCGCCACGGGCTCTGGCCGTGGGACAACTACACGGCCTTCGACGACGTGACCGAGGTCTGGTGGGACCCGGGCGCCGCCGGTGAGGACGAGATCGGCAACCGGGCCCAGGGCATGTACCGCTTCGTCGAGGACGGCCGCCGGTACCGCCCCGGCGAGTGGCCCGCCAGCGAGCCCCGCGTCTTCGACCCTTCGATCGCCCGCACCCACTTCGACGAGCTCCCCGAGTCGGACCGCTACCCGACGTACGAGCGGTAGCCGCGCCGCCCCGATTTGTTTAGAACGGCGAACTGTCGGCACGATGCGCCGCAGCCGAGACACGGAGGGGAGCGCGGTGGACCGACCGACCCGCATGGTGCCCAGACCCACGCCCGACACCCAGCACTACTGGGACGGCGCCCGCGCCGGCGAGCTGCGCCTGCAGCGCTGCGACGCCTGTGGGCACGTGTACTTCCCGCCCCGGCCGTTTTGCCCGGCGTGCGCCGGGCGCGAGGTCAGCGTCTTCGCGGCGAGCGGTCGGGCCACGCTCGCCAGCTACGTGATCAACCACCGACCCGCCCCCGGCTTCGACGGGCCGTACGCCATCGCCCTCGTGGACCTGGAGGAGGGGCCCCGGATGATGACCAACATCGTCGACTGCGAGCAGACGCCCGAGGCCCTGCAGCTCGACATGGCCCTCGAGGTCACGTTCCTCGAGCTCACCGACGAGATCCACCTCCCGGTGTTCCGGCCCGCAGGCGGTGGTGCGTGATGCGCCCCGTCAGCGCCGCCATCGTGGGCTCGGCCGAGACCACCGAGCTGGGCAAGATCCCCGACATGAGCGGCACGCAGCTGCACTGCGACGCCGCCCTCAACGCCCTGGCCGACGCCGGGCTCACCCCTGCCGACGTCGACGGCATCGCCTGCGCGGGCGAGAGCCCGACCACGCTCGCGCTGCTCCTCGGGATCACACCCGACTGGGTGGACGGCACGCAGGTCGGCGGCTGCTCCTTCATGCTCCACGTCCGCCACGCCGCCGCGGCCATCGCCGCCGGCCACTGCTCGACCGTTCTCATCACCCACGGACAGAGCGGGAGGTCCCGGGTGGGCATGGGCGGCTGGGGCGGCGCCGGGGCCGGCCTGAACGTGCAGTTCGAGCTGCCCTACGGCCCGGTCGGTCCACCCACGCTGTTCACCCTGCCGGTGCTGCGGTACATGAAGACCCACGGCGTGACCGAGGAGCAGCTCGCCATGGTCGCCGTGGTGCAGCGCGAGTGGGCGGGGATGAACCCCCGGGCTTACGTGCGCGATCCCATCACGGTCGACGACGTGCTCGACTCGCCCATGGTCGCCTGGCCGTTCCGCAAGCTCATGTGCTGCCTGGTCACCGACGGCGGCGGCGCCCTCGTGCTCACCGCGGGGGAGCGGGCCGGGGACTTCCCCCACCGCCCCGTCTACGTGCTCGGCACCGGCGAGTCGGTCGAGACGCCGCTGGTCAGCCAGATGGACGACCTCACCACGTCGAAGGCGTTCCGGGTGTCGGGCCGCCAGGCGTTCGCCGAGGCCGGCATCACGCCCGCTGACGTCGATCACCTGATGATCTACGACGCCTTCGCCCACCTGCCTCTCTACGGCCTCGAGGACCTCGGCTTCTGCGCGCCGGGCGAGGCCGCCGGGTTCATCTGGGAGCGCAACACCGCGCCCGGAGGCCGCCTGCCCCTGAACACCAATGGGGGCGGCCTCAGCTACACCCACACGGGCATGTACGGCATGTTCGCCATCCAGGAGAGCGTCCGCCAGGTCCGGGGCCAGGCGCCCGCCCAGGTCGACGGGGTCACCATCTCAGTCGCGCACGGCGTGGGCGGCATGTTCTCCGCCGCGGGGACCGTCGTGCTCGGCAACCAGCTTCCCTAGCACCGACCCCTCGTCGAGCATGCGGCGCTCGGGGCGGTCCGCATCGCAGGCGCTTTCCGGACGCTGGCGGTCGACATGCGACGTCGACGGTCCGGAAAGCCGGGTGGTGGCCGTGGTGCCGGCGCTTTGCGGACGCTAGCGGTCGACATGCGACGTTCAGCGTCCGGAAAGTGGTGACGCGGTGTGACGGCCCGGGTCGCGGGTCAGTGGCCGATGGCGGTCAGGAAGCGGGCGATGGCGGCGTTGACGGCGTCGGGCCGGTGCTCGTGGACGTGGTGGCCGGCGTCGGGCACGACGAGCAGCTCCGCGTCGGGCAGCTTGGCGGCGAGGTAGCCGGCGGCGTTGCCGAAGCGGCGGTCCTTCTCGCCCACGACGACCAGCGCCGGCGCCCGGACGTCGCCGAGGCGGTCGATCACCAGCGAGTCGGGCTGGGCGATCAGCCCGAGCACCCGCTCCGGCGCGCCCATGCGTGCCGCCGTGGCGGGGATGGCCTCGTTCCACGCCCGGCGGGCGTCCGGGTCGCGGAACCCGGGTCCGGTGGCGATCAGCACCAGCCCCCGCACGAGCTCGGGCCGGGCGATGGCGACGAGCAGCGAGAGGTAGCCCCCGAAGGAGTGGCCGGCGAGGGCGGCGGGCGCCGAGGCGGTGGCGCCCGCGCCGGTGAGCACCCGCAGCAGGTCGCCGAGGGCGGCATCGCGGTGGAAGGCGCCGGGATCCTCGGGCGCCGCCGAGGCGCCGTGGCCCCGAAGGTCCCACGTCACCACCCGCCGGTCGGCGCCCAGCCCAGCGACCTGGGCGCGCCACGTCGCCGAGCTCGACCCGCCACCGTGCGTGCACACCACGAGCGGTCCGTCGTCGGGGCCGTGCCGCTCGACGTGGAGAGTGACGGCGGGGTGGCGCTCGGCGCCGGAAAGGTTCATGGTGAGAGCATGACCGACCTGGTGGACCTGCAGCGACGGGCGGCCGACGAGTTCGGGCGCCGAGTCGACGCCGTCGCCGACGACCAGTGGGGCGCACCGACGCCCTGCACCGACTGGGACGTGCGCGCGCTCGTGAACCACGTCGTCTCGGAGTGCCTGTGGGCCCCGGAGCTGATGGCCGGCCGGACGATCGCCGAGGTGGGCGACCGCTTCGACGGCGACGTGCTCGGCGACGACCCCAAGGCGGCCTGGCACGACTCGGTTCCGGCCGCCCTGGCCGCCTTCGCGGAGGGCGGCGCGCTCGACCGCACCGTCCACCTGTCCTACGGCGACGAGTCCGCCCGCGAGTACGCCACGCAGCTCACGACCGACTTCCTCGTGCACGCCTGGGACCTGGCGCGCGCCATCGGCGCCGACGAGGCGCTCGACGCCGACGTGGTGCGCTTCGTGCTGGCGCACTGGACCGAGCGCGAGCAGATGGTGCGCATGTCGGGCGTGTTCGGCCACAAGGTGCCCGTCGCCGACGACGCCAGCGACCAGGACCGCCTGCTCGCCCTCCTCGGCCGCCGCCCCTGACGCTCCTGGCGGAGAAGATCCCGGATGCCGGGACTTTCCCCGCCAAGACAGCCGGGGCCCCGTCGTCGACGCGATCAGTCGCCCTGGTCGTCGAGCTCGCGGCCGTAGTAGTCCATGCGGTCGACGGGCAGCACGACCGAGGACATGACGTTGGCCAGGTTCGCGGTGATCCGCTTCATGTAGCGGTACAGCAGGGCCCGGGGCACGGCGTGGCGGCCGGGCTCGTCGGAGCGGATCTGCTCGGCGACGAGCTCGTCGAAGTGCCGGAGCAGCTCGTCGCACCGGCGCAGCACCTCGCGGGCGCGCTCGTCGTCACGGCCGGTGAAGACCTCGGCGGTGGTGGGGAACATCGCCGAGATCTCGTCGCGCAGGGCGATCATCTGCTCCCGGTCGACCGCGCCGGCGAACGACGCCCCCTCGGCTGCGAGGTCGAGGATGTTCTTGGCCTGGTCGCCCACCCGCTCCAGCATCCGCGTGATCATCATGTAGGCCAGCACCAGGGGCACGTCCTGGCCGCCGTGGACGCTGGCGTGCACGACCAGTTCGCGCCGGACGGCCTGCTCGGTGGCGTTGATGCGGCGGTCGGTGGCGGCGATGTCGTCGGCCAGCGAGGACGGGTCGCCGGTGATGAGGGCGTGCATGGCGGCGTCGAAGCTGTGCCGGCAGTCGGCCAGCATCGTGACGATCTGGCGCTCGACGTGGTCGAGGCCGCTCTCGTCCCTGCCGCGGAAGAACTCGAGTACCACAGAGGCTCCTTGCCGCCGATGGACGGCGGGCGTGTGCTCAGCCGCCGACCACCAGCAGGCCGGCGAGGGGTAGGACGACAAACGTACCGGCCACGTACACCGCCATCAGCGCCGGGCGGCGCACCGCCACCTCGGCGATGCGCTCGGCGCCCGCGATGGGGATGCGCCGGAGCCGGCGGACGGGCAGGAACAGCAGGACGCCGGCCACGTTGAAGATCAGGTGGCTGACGGCGACGATCACCGACTCGGGCCGCCCGGTCGCGAGCGACGCCAGCAGCGCGGTGATCGTGGTGCCCAGGTTGGCGCCGAGGGTCATGGGATAGAGCACCTCGAGGCGGAGGATGCCGGCGGCGGCGAGCGGGATCATGACGGCGGTGGTGATCGTGGAGGACTGCACGGCGATGGTGATGACGACGCCGGCGAGCAGCGCCAGCAGGGTGCCGGAGCGCCCCGTGAGCAGCCGGTTGATGCTGCGCTCGATGCGGTCGGCGACGAGCACCCGCATGTTGCGTGTGAGCGAGGCCAGCCCGATGAAGATGAAGCCGATGCCCACCCCGACCATGAGCACGCCGAGGCCGGCCCCGGTCGGGATGACGTTGTCGAGGACGCTCTCGAGCCAGTGGACCGGACCGCGCACGGCCTCGCGGATCGGGCTTCGGAACGTGGTGCCGCCGGTTCCGACGAGGGGTTCGGTGACCACGGTGGCGAGCCGCGACACCGCCCGCGTCGTGACCTCGATCGGGAACAGCACGGCGATGCTCAGCAGGTTGAACATGTCGTGCACGGTCGCGGCGGCGAAGGCGCGCCGGAACTCGGGTCCGTGGCGGACGTGGCCGAGCGAGGCCAGCGTGTTGGTGACGGTGGTCCCGAGGTTGGCGCCCATGATCATCGGGACCGCCTCGGGAACCCCCACGATGCCGGTCCCGACCATGCCGACGATCGCCGAGCTCGTCACCGACGAGGACTGCACCAAGACGGTGGCCAGCACCCCGACGAAGAGGCCGGCGAGTGGGTTGGCGACGCGTGCGAAGAGGCGCTCCTGGACGTCGCCTCCCAGCTGGTTGATGCCCGCCTCGAGCAGCCCCACCCCGACCAGGAACAGGTAGAGCAGGGCGAGGACGAGCACGAGGCGGGCCGCGGCGGGTCGCTCTCGTCGCTTGGTGGGGCTCGCCGCCACGCGGCTCTCCGTGGGGTGTGGGGACCGACGGGGTCGCCGGATGCTACCGGCGGGTCCCCGGGATCATTCCACGACGCGCAGGGTGGCCGGCACATCGGCGGAGCCCGCCGGTGTGGCGCCCGGGCCGTACCCTCGGAGCCGGGCCGTTCGCGACCGGATCCGAGGAGGAACGATGGAGGAGCACGAGCAGTCCGCGCCCGGGGCGCCCGAGGGCGACGAGTGGCGTGAGGTGGCGCAGCGCTTCCGCAGGTTGAGCGAGCGCTTTCGTGAGCACTACCGCGGGCGGGAGCAGGACGGCGGCGACGGGGAGCGCCTCGAGGACGCACTGCGGTCGGTGGTCGCCGAGGTCGACCGGGCGCTCACGGCCGTGGGTGACACCGGGCGCGACCCCCGGTTCCGGGCCGAGGCCCGCGAGGCCGCGCTCCGCCTGGGAGACGCCATCGCGGCGACGTTCGACGAGGTCGGCGAGGCCGTGCGCCAGCGCTTTGGCCGATCCGGCGGCTGACGCCGCCGGCCCGGAGCCGGGAGCCGCGGCGACCCACGCCGCTCGGGGCGGTCAGGGCGCCGACGGCGGCTGCACGGCGACCCGGTGGCAGCCCTGGGCGGTGGCGGTCACGCCGGCGAGCCCCCCCGGGCGGCGGGGGACGGGCGGGTGGCTGCTGCGCGGGAGGTCGCCGGCGAAGCCGGCGAACATGAAGACCTCGCCGGTGGCGGGCCGGTACAGCGCCGGGGTCGCCTGCCCGTCGCAGTCCCAGTCGCCCAGCAGCGCCTGGTCGCCCGGCCGGCCCAGGGCATAGCGGCGCGCCACGGCGCCCTGGGGGACCTCGAGCACCCCCTCGCCGGGCCACCACCACGCCGCCTCGTCGCAGCCGTCGCCGGAGACGTCACCCCGGAGGGGCACGGCGCCGGCCGGGGCGGAGGGGAGCGGTGGGCAGGACCGCCCGGGTGGCGGCGGGGGCTCGGCGCGCACGGCGAGGGTGACCTCGGCCGGCCCCGCACGGTCGGCGCCGACGGGCGAGACCGGGCTGAGGAGGAGGGCGGCGCCGAGCACGGCGACCAGGACGACGGCGGCGATCGGGACCGGGCGGCGGGGCGCCGGTCGCGGGGCCGGGCGGGGCGGGCGGGGGCCGAAGTCCCGTGTCACCGGCCCCGGCGCGGGCGCCGGGGCGGCGGCGCGCCGCAGCTCGGCGGCGAAGCGGGCGGCCGATCGCGGCCGCAGGGTGGGGTCGGCCGACAGGGCGTCGTCCACCGCCACCGCCACCGCCGGGGGAACGGCAGGGGCGAGGTCGCCCACGGATGGCAGCGGCCCGACGGTCGAGGCGCCGGTGAGGGCGGCGTGGGCGAGGCGGGCGAGGCCCTCGAGGTCGCCCGCCCGGTCCGTGGGTCTGAGCGGGCGGGCCGAGCCGAAGTCGGCGAGCACGGGACCGTCGGGACCGAGCAGCACGTTGGCGGGCTTCAGGTCGCCGTGGGCGTAGCCGGCGTCGTGGACCGCCTGCACGGCGCCGGCGACGGCGGCCACGACCCGCACCGCCTCGACGGCGGGCAGCGGTCCTGAGCCGGCCAGGTGCTCGGCGAGGGAACGGCCGGGGACGAGGTCGGTGACGAGCGCGGCGCCGTCACCGCCGGCGACGACCTCATGGGCGCGGAGCACGCCGGGGTGGTCGACGGCGAGCAGGACCGCGGCCTCGTGCCGGGCCCGCTCGGCGCCGCCGGCGCCGTCGAGGACCTTGACCGCCACCGTCGCCCCGTCGGCGGTGCGCCGGGCCCGGTAGACGGCGCCCGACCCTCCGGCCGCGACGGGGGCCTCGAGCTCGTACCCGGGCACCGCGGGGATCCGGTCCGAAACA
>SIRW01000053.1 GCA_004366205.1 Actinomycetota bacterium
TTTCCGGACCCTCCGCGTGCACATACGACGTCGAGCGTCCGGAAAGCGCCGGCGCCGCCGGCCCCACCCCGCTTTCCGGACCCTTCGCGTGCACATACGACGTCGAGCGTCCGGAAAGCGCCGGCGCCGCCGGCCCCACCCCGCTTTCCGGACCCTCCGCGTGCACATACGACGTCGAGCGTCCGGAAAGCGCCGGCGGGCGGGAGGTGACTGCCGGTGGGCATCGGTCGCAGGATAGGTTCGCCGGGTCGTGACTCCCCACCAGCCGCGCCCCCACCGCCTCACCCGGCGGTCGCTCCTCGCCGGCGCCGCCGCGGCGGCCGTCCTCGCCGCCTGTGGGGACGGCGGCGCCGGGCCCGTCGCCGGGCCCGGCGAGAACGGCGACCGGCCGCCCGGCGGCGACAGCGACGTCGGTGGGCTCGTGCGGATGTTCCGAGACGGGCTCGTGCCCGCGGGCCGGCCCGGCCGGCTGCCGTTCGCCCTGGCCGACGCCGCCGGCATCCCTCTCGCCAGCGGGCCCGCCCGCCTCCCCTATGAGGTGCTCGACGCCGGCGACGCGGTCGTGGCGGCGGGCGAGCTGGCGCGGCACGGGGCCGGCATCCCCCGGGCCTACTACCCGCTGCGGTTCGAGCTCGCCGAGGCGGGCGTGTACGACCTGCGGGTCGACCTGGGGGCCGAGGTGGCCGCCGCCGCCTTCACGGTCGCCGAGCCCGGCGCCGTGCCGGGCACGCCGTTCCCCGGTGACCCGATGTTCTCGGTGCCCACGCCGACCGACGCCGACCCTCGGGGCGTCGACCCGATCTGCACCCGGCAGCCGGCCTGCCCGTTCCACGACGTGAGCCTCGACGAGGCGCTCGAGGCCGGCCGGCCGCTCGTGCTGCTCATCTCGACGCCAGCGTTCTGCCCGACGGGCATCTGCGGCCCGACCCTCGACCTGCTGCTCGAGCAGGAGGGCGCAGCCGGTGACGCCGCTGTGATCCACGCCGAGGTGTACGACGACGAGACCGCCACCCAGGTCGCGCCCGCCGTCGCCGCCGCCGAGCTGCAGTACGAGCCGAGCCTGTTCGTGGTCGACGCCGGGGGGACCGTGCTCGACCGCCTCGACTACATCTACGACGCCGACGAGCTGGCCGGGTCCCTCGCCCTGCTCACGTGAGGGCGGGCTCGGGGAACTCGGTGGGGACGGTGCCGATGACCGCGAGCATCTCGACAAAGAAGTACACGCGGTTGAAGAACGCCAGCAGGTGCCCCTGCTCGAGGAGCAGGCGCCGGTACATCACGACCTTGCCGGCCTCGTAGCCAGCGGCGAGGTCCACGTAGGCGTCGCGGTCGCCGGCGAGCACGAACGTGGCGTCGCGGGCGGCGTCGGGAGCGACGATCGCCGCCTCGGTGCACGTCCCGCCCGAGAACCGCAGCAGGAGCGCGCGGTCCTGCAGCGCCTCGGGGTCGTGCCCGGCCCGCACGGCGAGCGCCACGCTGCCCTCGAAGCCTTGGCGGGCGTTGTCGATCCAGCTCCAGTACTCCTCGAGCTTGCCCGCCCGGTAGTCGGGGTCCGGCCCGCGGTTGACCGCGTCGCGCACCGCCTCGGCCCACTCCGGGGTCATGAACGCCGGCACGCCGTCACCCCCCTGCCAGCTGGGGCGAGATCATCTGGACCATGCCCCGGATGTCGTCGGGCAGGTCGAAGCCGACGGTCACCAGCTTGCGGTTCAGCTGGGTGATCAGCATCTCCAGCACGGCGTCGCGGGTGAGGCCGAGCGGCTCGAAGTAGACGAGGCGGCTGGTGGTGCTGCTCATCAACAGGATCGTGCGCAGCGTGTCGAAGATCTCGTTGAGCATCGTGGGATCGCGGTCGACGGCGTCCCGCAGGAAGCGCATGCCGCCCTGCACGTGCCGGGCTTCGTCGCGGGCGGTGGCGGTGAACCCCGTGTAGTACGCCGGCAGGAACCCCCGCCGCCGGGCGTAGCCGAGCGTGATCTTCATCACGGCCAGGGCGAGCACGCCCTCGATCCACAGGAAGTAGTTGGTGGCGTACCGCACCCGGGCCCGCTCGTCGAAGGGGTTCCGGCGCAGCTCCTCGGCCTGGTAGGCGAGCAGCCCGAAGGGCCCCACGAACGTCTCGGAGATCCACTGGTACGAGGCGTCGAGGGTGCCCATGATGTCGCCCTCGAGGCCGACGACCTCCCGGTAGAAGCGGTCGAAGAACACGACGTGGCGGGCCTCGTCCTCGATCTGGCTCGAGATGAAGATCTTGTGGTCCTCGTCGCAGCCGACCATGAAGATCGGCAGCTCGATCTCGACCTGGCGCTCGCCGTGGTGGAAGCCCGAGGCGATGGCGAGGAACGAAGCGCGCTCGTCCTCGGTCATCGCTTCGGTCCAGTCGGTCCTGTCCCGGGTGAAGTCGAGCTCGTTCACGTTCCAGCGCTGCCGGAGGTAGCGGTCGTAGAGCTCGAGGTAGCCGGGCAGGTCGCGCAGCCCGGAGTGGACGTACTCGAGCATGTCGTCGATGTGGATGTCGAGGATGCCCCGCAGCTGGGCGTCCTCCACCAGCCGGAAGGTGTCCGGCGCCAAGGTGTCGGTCATGTCCTCCCCCGATCACGGCGACTGACGCCGCCGTCAGCACCAGGCTACCGAGGTGGGCGGCGGTCTTGCCGGCGACGCAGGAACGGAGCGGGGTCGCGCCGAACCCCTGGCTGTGGCACGGGACGCGACGGTGCCGGAGGACCACCCGCAGGCGATGGGGCTCGACCCCGGCGTGCACGTGCTGGTCAGCCCCGACCCGGTCAACGACGCCCTGCGGCTGGCGCGCGCCGCCCGGGCCGACCTGGCCACCACAGCCATCGAGGCCGAGCTCGCCATCGACCGCCGCCGCCGCTGCCTGCGGGCCCGCACGCTGGCCCGCACCGCCAGCGAGGCGGGCCGGCTCACCGACCTGATCGCCGCCGGCGACCCGCAGGCCGACGACGCGCTGCTCGGGTGCGCCGAGGAGCTGCGGGCCCTCGCCGCCGAGCCCGACCTGCGGCCCCGGGCGGACGCGCTGCGAGCGGCCGCGGCCGAGGTCCAGCGCGCCGAGGCCGTCGTGGCCGCGGCGGCCGCGGCGCGGGACCGGGCCCGCGCCGCACACGCCGACGCGACCCGCCGGCTCGAGCACCACCCCGCCCGGGGAGCGGCCGCCGACCCCGATCGGGCGCGGCTGCTGGCGGCCCGCGTCCACGACGCCGCAGACACGGTGCGGCGCCTCGAGCAGGACCAGCCCGCGGCGCCGCCACGCGATCCTGGCGCGTCGCGTGAGCTGCACCGCGCGTCGGTGCAGCTCGAGGCGGCACGGGACCAGGCCGCTCGGCTCCGCCGGCGAATCGCCATCCGGCTGCTCCAGGGCGCCGGCGCCGGGCTCGTCCTCGCCGGGTTCGCGCTCGACAACGAGCTGTCGACCACCACGGTCCTCGCCGCCATGCTGCTCCCCGTGCTCGTGGTCGCCCTGGCGATGGCACGCGCCCGCCAGCGCGTGCGCGCCGACCTCGACGCCGCCGGCCGCGCCGCCACAGCCGTGGCCGTGCGGCTGTTCCCCGACGCCGTGCCCCCCGAGGCGATCGGCGCCGCCCCGGGGTTCGTCATCGATCCGCTCGAGCTGCACCAGATGATCGAGGAGGCGAACGAGGAGCACCGGCGGCGCCTGAACGCGGCGACGGCGGCGCTCGAGGAGGCCATGGCGGCGTGGATCGACCTGGCCGGCGTCCACGCCGACGTGGACACGCTCGACGAGGTGCTGGGGCTGGCGGCGGAGGTGGCCACGACGGCCGAGTCGCTGACGGCCGCGGAGGTGGCGCTGGCGACCGGCGACCGGGAGCGGGAGGCCGCGCTCGACGCCTGGCGCCGCGCCGTCGACGCCGCCAGAGGCGCGCCCGACAGCGCCCCCGAGCGGCTGCCCGTCCTCCTGGCGGGCCTGCGGGAGCGCCAGGCCCGGCAGCGGGTCGCGGCGGGGCGCCTCGATGCGCTGCGGGCCGCCGAAGCGCGCGCCGAGGCGCGCGCCCGGCTCGCCGAGCTCCTGGCCGGCCGGTCCCTCGGCGAGCTCGACCGGGCGGCCCGGCACGCCGCCGCCGACGCCGACCCCGAGCCCGAGCCCCGGCCGCTGGTGGTGGTCGACGCCGGCGAGGGGACGAGCGCCGTCCGGCGCCGGGCCCTGCGCCGCCTGCTCGACGACCTCGACGGGGCCCTGCCCGTGGCGGTGGTGACCAGCGACGTCACGGCCCCGGAGTGGGACCGGGCGAAATCAGCCGGTCAGCTGAAGGACTGACCGCAGCCGCAGGTGCGCTGGGCGTTGGGGTTGTCGATGGAGAAGCCCGCCTGCTGCAGGCCGTCCCGGTAGTCGAGGGTGGCGCCAGTGAGGAGCTGGGCGCTCGAGGGGTCGACGACGACCTTCACCCCGCCGAAGTCCTCGGTGACGTCGTCGGCGCCGACCTCACGGTCGAAGAACATCTCGTAGCTGAACCCCGAGCAGCCGCCGGGACGGACCGCCACGCGCAGCGCGAGCGCGTCGTCGCCCTCGGCCTCGATGAGCTCCTTCACCTTCGTCGCGGCGCTGTCGGTGAGGGTGATCACCTGTGCCTCCTCGTCCTCGGTCGCTCCTTCAAGGATAGCGGCGACGGGCCCTCGCCCCCCACCGCAAACTCACCCGGCGGCCAGCTCGACCCGGCAGGGGTCCCGGTCGACGAGCGTGCGGAACCGCACGACGCGCCCGCCGCCGTGCTCCTCGACGAAGCCCTCGACCATGCCCCGGTGCAGGTGGCAGACGACCTCGGGGTGCGCCTGGGCGACCTCGCCGAACGGGCAGTGCGTGAAGGCGATCGTGGTGCCCTCGGCGTCGGTGGCCACGGCGGGGTCGAAGCCGAGGCGGGCGAGCTCAGCGGTGAGGGCTTCGACGCAGGGAAGGCGGCGCGTGCCGTGCGCCGTCGAGCGACCGAAGGACGCTCCGGCGGCGGCCACCTCGTCCTCGCCGGGGCGGGCGGCGGCGGCGACGTCGGCGAGCAGCGACGCCAGCACGGGGTAAGCGGGCGGCTCGAGCCCCAGGGACGGGGCGTCGGGCGCCGGGAAGTAGCGGTGCTGCGGGCGGCCCACCACCCCCCGGGCGTCGGCGCGCACCTCGAGCAGGCCGACCTCGCGCATGCGCTCGAGGTGCGGGCGGACCGTGTTGGGGTGCAGGCCGAGCGTCTCGGCGACGTCGGCGGTGCTCAGCGGCACCGGTGACCGCACCAGCTCGAGGTAGATGGCGTAGCGGGTGTTGTCGCCGAGGGTCTTGAGCACCTCGAGCCGGGCCTGGGGTGCGGGATCCGCCGCGTGCTCGTGTGGGTCGGCCACACCGCGAGATTACCCGGTGAGCGCCGGTAGAATCCTCCCGTGGCCGACCGCCGCACGCCCCCGACACCCGAGGAGGTCATCGAGCTGCTGCGCGGCGTGATGGACCCCGAGCTCGGCAGCAACATCGTCGAGCTGGGCATGGCCCGGTCGGCGACGGTCGACGAGGACGGCGAGGTCACCATCCAGGTTGCGCTGACCACCGCCGGTTGCCCGCTGCGCGCCCAGATCCAGAAAGACGTGCGCACCCGGGTCGAGTCCCACCCCGGGGTCACCCGGGCGCGCATCGACTGGACCGAGATGACGGCCGAGCAGCGCTCGGCGGCCATGGACCGGGCCCGGCGCAACGCCGCCGAGCGGGCACCGGACACCGAGATCCCCGCCACGGCGCGGGTCGTGGCGGTGGCCTCCGGCAAGGGCGGCGTGGGCAAGTCGTCGGTCACCGTCAACCTCGCCGCCGCCCTGGCCGCCCGGGGCTTCACCGTCGGCGTCCTCGACGCCGACATCTGGGGCTTCTCGGTGCCCCGCATGCTCGGCGTGGAGGGCCGGCTGCAAGGGACGGTCGAGGACACCGAGGGTGGCGAGCGCAAGATCCTGCCCATCGAGAAGCCCGTCGGCGCGGGCCTGCTGAAGGTCGTGTCGATGGGCCTGCTCGTCGACGACGAGGGCACGGCGCTGATGTGGCGGGGCCTCATGCTCAACCGGGCCGTGCAGCACTTCCTCGAGGACGTGCGCTGGGGACCCATGGACTACCTGCTCATCGACATGCCGCCCGGCACGGGCGACGTGCAGATGGGTCTCGCCCGCATGCTGCCCCGGGCCGAGATGGTCATCGTGACCACGCCGGCGGTCAGCGCCCAGAAGGTGGCGATCCGGGCCGCCGACATGGCTCGGCGGAGCTACCTGCGGGTGGCCGGCGTGATCGAGAACATGAGCGCCTTCACGTGCGCGCACGGCGAGCGCTACGCCTTGTTCGGCGAGGGGGGTGGCGCGGCCCTCGCCGCCGAGATCGGCGCGCCGCTGCTCGGCCAGCTTCCGCTCGAGCCGTCCGTCGCCGCCGGCTCCGACGCCGGCACGCCAGTGGCTCTGGGTGCCGGTCCGGCCTCCGAGGCGTTCAGCGCGCTGGCGGACCGGATCACCACCGACGCCGTGCCTCCCGTCGAGATGGCCGGGTGCACGGCCCGCATCCTCGAGGCCGCCGAAGCGGCGCTCGGTCCCCCGAAGTGACGCCCGCCCCGCCCGGGGCTAAGCCTGCTCGGGGCCCTCCAGGGCGGCGCGCACGACGTAGCGGTAGCGGGCCGAGCCCGGCGGGTGGCAGGCGAACAGGGTGGCGATCGCCTCCGGGCCCTGGTCGACGATGTGCAGGGCGCTGGGAGGCACGACCATGTGCTCGGTCACCCGGTAGACCCAGCGCACCCCGCTGATCTCGAAGATGATCGGGTCGCCGGGCTGGAGCTGGTCGATGTGGCGGAACGGGCGGGTGCGGGTGACCCGGTGCCCGGCGACGACCACGTTGCCGGTCTGGCCGGGCAGGGCCGTTCCCGGCCAGTGGGAGGGCCCCCGGTCGATCATGGTGAGCGAGATGCCCTGCCGCAGCGGGGCGGCGAGCCCGATGCGGGGGATCTCGATCGACCCGATGATCACGTCGGGATCGGCCTTGTACGGGTTGCGCGGCGGGTCGACCGGCGTGTTGGTGTTGGGCGGCGGCGGGGGCGGCGGCTCGGTGGTCGTGGTGCTGCTCGCCGGCGGCGCCGGGGCGGCCGCCGCGGCCAGGCTGTGGAAGTCGGGGACCTCGGCGGGAGGTGCCGCTGGCTCGCTCGAGCGGACGGCGGCGCCGGCGCCCAGCACCACGAGGGCGAGGGCGGCGACGAGGAGGGCGGCGTGCGCCCGTCGTGTGCCCGGCTCGCGCTGGCTCCGCTGCCTCGGCTCGTCCATCGCGTTCTACTTCTTCCCCGAGCGGCCGAATCCCTCCCCACCGTATCGGCAGGACGACGGTTCGGGTCGAGCGCGGATCCCGGCTACTCGGCGATGCGGAGCGCGACCGCCGGGCGGATGCGCGACGCCTGACCCGCCGGCCACGCCGCCGCGAGCAACGAGGCGCCGAGCGGGACGGCGAGCAGGACGGCGAGGCCGGCCCAGGGCACGAGGAACCCGAGGTCGGAGTCACCGAAGGTGCTCGAGTTGGCGAGCAGCTGGTAGCTCGTGACGAGCCCGAGGGTCACCCCGATGAGGATGCCCTGCAGGGCGATGAAGGTGGCCTCCAACAGGAAGGCGCCGCGCACGGTCCGGGCCGGGAACCCCATGGCGCGCAGCATCCCGATCTGGCGGCGGCGCTCGCGCACGGCCCGCACCATCACCACGCCGAGCCCGGCGATGCCGATGAGCAGCCCCAGGCCGAGGAACCCCTCCATGAGCCCGATGAAGCCCTCCTGCTGCGACAGGTTCGAGCGGATGATCGTCTCGAACGACCGGGCGTCGGCGCCGTTGGCCAGGAACCGCCCCGTGAGCGCGACCCCCGCCTCGTCGGGTTCGACGCCCGCTGCCAGCCGCACGTAGTGGCGGGTGGGGACCGCCTGCGGGCCGAGCAGGTCGACGAGGCCACCCGCGCCGACCATCGGGCCGGTGAACATCCAGTCGGCGCTGAGCACTCCGACGACGGTGAGCTCGCGGGCCTCGCCGCTCGCGGGGTTGATCATCGTGAACGTCTGACCGGACCGCAGGCGGTCGATGGGCGGACCGCCGCCGCGCTGGAGGAAGAACTCCGAGACCACCGCGAGGCCCGGGTCGGCCAGCACCGCCCGGAACGCCTCCTCGTCGGTCGCGTACTCGGGCACGCGGCTGGCGAGGACCGGGACCCCGTGGGCGAGCAGGCGCTCGTCGATGCCGGTCACGGCCCACGGCATCGGCTCGGGCTGGTAGTGGGCCGTGAAGTGGGGAAACGCCCGCAGGATCGGGGCCACGGCCTCGACCTCGGGTTGCTCGAGCAGCGCCTCGGTGGACACGGGGTTGCCCGGGTTCGACTCGACCAGCAGGTGGTGACCCGCCCGCACCTCCTCGGTGAACCGGGGGGCCTGCTCGGCGAAGAGGCGGCTGAAGACCGCCATGAACGTGAGGGTGAAGATGACCAGCGCGTACATCCCGAGCAGCAGGGCGGTCCGGAACCGCCGGGCGAGGGGGTACGCCAGACCCAGCCGCATCGAGAGGCCCCGACCCGCGACCGAGAGCCGCTCGGCGAGCTGTCCGAACGCTTCGTCGTTGACGGTGACGAGCGTGACGGCGGCGGCGACGAGCAGCACGCCCTGCACCACGAACAGGGCGATGTCGGCGCCGTCCATGACGCCGGGGAGGACGGAGAACACGGCGATGGGCCACACGAGCGCGACGGCGCAGAGCACGTTGACGGCCAGCCGGCGCGGCAGGAGGCGAGCGAGGAGCGGGATCGCGGAGAAGGCGGCGATCGGGAGCCCGGCCAGGGCGCCGGCTCGGGCCCCGGCGAGGCCCGCGGCGAACAGGAGGCCGCCGGCGACGACGCCGGCGGCGCCCAGGGCGAGCGAGCGGGTCCGGTGGCTCACGCCGGGCGGGTCGGGGAGGTCGCGGATGGCGGCGATCACGTTGAGCCGCGAGATGCGCAGGCTGGTGGCCCACACCGTCACGAGCGAGATCACCAGGCCGATCGCAAGACCGGTCAGGATGCTGGCGGGCTCGGCCGCGAACCGGAACGTGACGTCGATGCCGAGGTCGCCCCGGCTGAACAGGCCCTCGGTCACGTACACGATCACCCGGCCCACGCCGATGCCGACGAGCGCGCCCGCCACCGCGGCCGCCGTGGCGTAGGCGGCGCCCTCCATGCCGAAGCCCCGCACGAGCCGGCCGCGCTTCATGCCGACGGCCCGCAGCATCCCCAGCTCGACCTTCCGCTCCTCGGCGAGCATCACGAAGATGTTCACGAGCAGCAGGACACCCGCGATGACGCTGAAGCCCCCGACGGTGCTGAACAGCTCGGTGAACTGCCGGCCGACGGCGTCGGCCTGCTCCAGCAGGTCCTGCTTCACCGGGGTGACCTGGACGCCGGCGACCCCCTGCAACCGGCGCTCGACCTCGGGCAGCACCGTGTCGATCCGCCCCGCCGACTCGTACACGCCCCCCTCGACCGACACCAGCACGAAGCCCGTCGGCGGCGCGGCGCTGCCGGCGGGGCCCGGAGCGCCGCTCGGCGTCGCCCTGAGGGCGGCGAGCGTCCCGGGGGGAACGAGCACGCTGCGCGCCCCGGCCTGGGCAGCGCCGAACACACCCCGCCCGCCGCCGCCGCCGAAGCCGGCCACGCCGACGCTCTCGATGACGTCGCGCACCCGGAAGGCCCGCTCGGTCCCGTAGGCGTACACCTCGACGGTGTCGCCGACGCCGAGCTGCAGGTGGTCGGCGAGCGCCGCGGTCAGGACGGCCTCGTCGCCCGTGGGCGTGGGGCCCGCCCCGGCGAAGCCCGTGATCGCCGGGTCGGACCCGAGCCGCCGGGCGGCCTCGAAGTCGACCTCGACGAGCACGCCGTGAGGCTCGGCCCGGCGCTCACCGGCGGCGTCCGCCGGCGTGGCCACCGGGGCGCGGGCGATCACCAGGGGGAGCACGCCGTCGGTCCCCGCGACCGGCGGGTCGGCCAGGCGCGCCGCCAGCTCGGCGAGCTGGCCCACATCGAGCGTCTGCACCGATACGTCGGCGGGACCGAGGGTGGTCCGGGCGGTGTCGCGGATCGATGCGCCGAGCGTGTCGCCCACGACGAACGCCGAGGTGATGATGGCCGTGCCGAGCATGGAGCCGGCCACGACGAGCACCGCCTCGCCCCTTCGACGGTTGATGTTGCGGATCGCGAGGCGCCGTAGCTCGCCGTGGCGCACCGCGTCGACCACGACGGGGAGCAGCAGCAGGCCGAGCAGCACCGCCAGGACGACCACGGCCGGCTCCTACCGGGCCCGGAGGGGGCGGGTGCGCCGCGGGCGCGGCCCTCGCCGGCCGCCGGCGGCCGGATCATGGCCGTTGCCGTCGGGAAGGCCGCCCAGGATGTCGCGGGGAGCGCCGTCGGCGGTGACCCGGCCGTCCCGCACCTGCACCAGGCGCTGGCCCGAGCGGCCGATCGTGGGGTCGTGGGTGACGACGACGAGCGTCTGGCCGGCGTCGTGCACCTCGCGCAGCAGGTCGAGGACGGCGGCGGCGGTCTCGCTGTCGAGGTTGCCGGTGGGCTCGTCGGCCCACACGATGGCGGGCTCGCTGACGAGCGCCCGGGCGATGGCGACCCGCTGCTGCTCGCCGCCGGACAGCTCGGTCGGGCGGTTCTTCAACCGCTGCGAGAGCCCGACCCGGGCGAGCATGGCGGCGGCCCGCTCCCGCGCCTCGGCGGCGGGCACCCCGGTCACCAGGAGGGGCAGCTCGACGTTCTCGAGGGCGGTGAACACCGGGATGAGGTTGAAGCTCTGGAAGATGAAGCCCATGCGGCGCGCCCGGTGCTCGGTGCGCCGGGCGTCGTCCATGGTGTGGATGTCCTCGCCGTCGACGAGCACCGTCCCCGCGTCGATGCTGTCGAGCCCGGACAGGCAGTTGAGCAGGGTGGTCTTGCCGTTGCCGGACGGCCCCATCACGCACACGAGCTCGCCCGCGTGGATGCGCAGGTCCACCCCTCGCAGCGCTTCCACCTCGAGCGCACCCGTGCGGTACACCTTCCGCACCCCGGTCGCTTCGAGCATCGGTTCCGTCGTCGCCACCCCGCTCACCCTCCGATCCTCCCCCTGCGGTGCCCCTTCGGTCCATCGGGGACAACCCCGGCGCGACCCCCGGTCGTTCCCCGGGTGACCGACGTCACGTCCGCGACCGATCGCTCCGGTACAGCTGGGGCGTCGGCAGCGTGAGCCGGAAGCAGCCGCCGCCGTCCTCGCTCGCCTCGTACCAGACCCGCCCGCCCATCGCCTCGACCAGGCCGCGCACGAGCGCCAGGCCGAGCCCGGTCCCGCGGGCCCGGTCCCGGTCCCGGCGACCGATCGTCCGCAGCCGGGAGAACAGCGTGGGCACGAGTGGTTCGGGCACGCCGGGGCCGTGGTCGACGACCGAGAGCTCCACCGACCGCCCGCTCGGTCGGGCCTCGACGACCACCGGCGGGGCGCCGTGGACGAGCGCGTTCTCGACGAGGTTGGCGACCACCTGCTCGACGCGGCGCGAGTCGGCGTGGACCACCGTGCCGGCGGGGATCCGAACCTCGACCTGGCTGCTGTCGAACACCGATGCCAGCGCGGCGTCCACGGTGCCCGCCAGGTCGACCTCGCGCGGGCTGAGCATGAGCGACTGCGCCTCGATGCGGCTGATGTCGTACAGGTCGTCGGCCAGGCGCGAGATGCGCTCGGCCTGGTGCCGGATGGACCCGCCCATCCGGCCGACCCGGTCGGCCGGCAGCTCGCTGGCATAGCCCTCGAGCGTCACGCCGAGCCCGAGGATCGTCGTCAGCGGCTGGCGCAGGTCCTGGGTGATCAGCGCCAGGAACTCGTTCTTCTGGGCGTCGAGCTCGCGCTGGGCGGTCACGTCGCGCACGACGCCCTGGAAGCCGACGAGCTCGTTACCGGCCCGGCGGGCGAGGGTGCGGATGTCGAGCGTGCGATGCACGCCGTCGCGCCGGATGACGGTGAGCTCGACCCGCTGCGGCCCGATGTCGGCGGTGAGCGCCTCGAGGCTGGTGGCGGGACCGACCGGCGACAGCACGTCGGCGAGGCGCGCGCCGTCGAGCTCGTCGATCGGCCGGCCGAGGATGACGGCGAACGAGGGGTTGGCGTACTGGATGCAGCCGTCGAGGTCGACCTCGTAGATGCCGTCGGAGCTGTGCTCCACGACGTTCTCGTAGCGGTCGCGGCTCTCCTCCTCGCGGTGGACGACGGCGTTCCAGTACCCGCGGGCGATGGCGTCGGTAAGGCGGTCGATGGCGGGGAGCACCCGGGTCAGGAGCAGCGACAGGGCGAGGCCCCAGTGCCGGCCCCGCTCCTCGGCGACCTCGACGGCCGTCTGCACCACGAGGTCCCGCGAGATGCGCAGCACGACGAGCAGCTGGGGCAGCGACGAGCCGGTGGAGGCAGCGGCCGCCCCGACGGTCTCGAGCTCGCCGACGAGGGCGTCGTCGACGGCCTCGCCCTGGCCGGTGACGGCGAGGATCGCCTCGAACCGCTTGCGCGCCTGGTCGATGAATCGGGCTTGCTCGCTCAGGCTCCAACCGGCCGTCTCGGGGAACACCGACTGGAACACGTCGAAGGCCCGGCGCGCCATCTCGTCGGCCCGGCCGTCGAGGGCGTCGAGCAGCGCCTGGGGGTCGACGCTGTCGGGGTCGCCGAGGAACACGTCGTCGGGGCCCTCGTCGGAGACGCGGGCGAGGAACGCCTTGAGGTCGCCGAGCGCGAACGCCGGGCGCTCGGGGCCACCGGCGGCGGGCCGCAGGTACCCGGCGTCGGCGAGGGCCCGGACGCCCTCCTCCGTGAGCGCGAGCAGCTCGGCCGCCTCCGGCAGCCCGACCACGCGCGGCCCTCCAGGCTGGTTGCTCATCTTCTCGACACCCTCGGCACTCCCCAGCGGGGCACCGACCCCTGCCGATCGGCGCCCACCGGGAGAGATTCGACGTCGGGGCCCGTCCCTCCTACCCGCTCCTACCCGGCGGTCCAGGTCGCGTCGAGGCCCTCACCGTCGCGCTGGGCCCGACCCTCGGCCACCAGCTTCTCGAGGTGGGCCCACACCGAGTACCGGGCCACGGGGTGGAGGTGCTCGGGGACGTCGGTGTAGACACGCTCGACGATCCGGGCGACGGTGGTCGGCCCGATCGCCTCGAGGGCGGCGTGCACGGCGGCCTCGCGCGCCCGGCGGTGGGTGAGGTAGCCGTCGACGACGCCCCGCGGGTCGTCCATGAGCTCGCCGTGGCCGGGGGCGATCGCCCGCAGGGGCAGCTCCCGGATGCGCTCCAGTGACTCGATGTAGTGGCTCATGTCCCCGTCCGGTGGTGCGATCACGACCGTCGAGCCCGACATGACGTGGTCGCCCGAGAACAGGAGGCGCTCCTGTTCGAGCAGGAAGCACAGGTGGTTCGAGGCGTGACCCGGGGTGTGCAGGGCGGTGAGGCGGAACTCGGTGCCCTCGAGCACGTCGCCGTCGGCCAGCGGGCGGTCGATGCGCAGATCGTCGCGCGCGTCGAAGGCCAGGACCTCGGCCCCGGTCGCCTCGGCCAGGGGCCCCGCGCCGGGAGCGTGGTCGGCGTGGGTGTGGGTGACGAGGATCCAGCGGATGCGGTCGCCGCCGCAGCCGAGGATGGCGTCGCGGTGGGACGGGTCGTCGGGACCGGGGTCGATGACCGCTACCTCGTCGATGCCCACGAGGTAGGTGTTGGTGCCCGGCCCCGTCATCACCCCCGGGTTGGGGGCGAGCACCCGGCGGACCAGGGGCGACAGCGCCCGGGCGACGCCGGGGACGAGCTCGCTCACCGCCGGCTCCCCAGCGCCGGGCCGCCGGGCCGGCCTGGCAGGGGCGCCCCGTCGGGGATGGCGTCGCCGGCGTCGTCGTAGCCCGGGTCACCGGGCAGCAGGATCCGCATGCCACCTCCGTCGTCGACGATCCGGGGTAGCACGGCCGGCACGTCGCCCGCCGCCTCCTCGGCCGCGGTGAGCAGCTCGTCGGCGGTGGCGAAGCGACCGATCGCCTCGAGGTTCTTGATGGTCGGCAGGATCAGGTCGAGCTCGCCCTTGGCGTGCCGGGCCAGGGCGTCAGCCGGCGTGATCCAGCGGGTCTCGATGGTCTCCCGCTCGTCGTGCAGCGGCGTCTGGCGCTCGGGGGCGGCGGCCACGAAGAACCGGGTGTCGTAGCGGCGGGGCGGGCCCTCGGGGGTGATCCAGTGGCTGAAGTAGTGGATGCGGTCCACCGCGAGGCGCAGGCCCTCCTCAGCACACACCTCGACGAGCCGGCGCTCACCCCGGTCGACGGCCCGCCGGTGGGCGGCGAAGCGCTCGGTGGTGCCGGGCTCGTCGAGTCGGACGATGTCGCCGTCGGGTTCGTAGGCGAGGAGCACGCCGGCCTCCTCGAAGCACTCGCGGATCGCCGCCACCCAGAACGCCAGGCCTCCGGGCCCGTCCAGGTGCAGCAGCGCGCTGGCCTCGGCGTCGCTGCGGCCCCGGCACACGGGGTCGAGGTCGTCGTGGCGGTCGCCGTCGTCGACGGCGCCGCCCGGGAAGACGTACGCCCCGCCGACGAAGACGGCGTCGAGCGCCCGGCGGAGCATGAGCACCTCGAGGCCGGCCTCGCCGTCGCGCACCAGCATGACCGTGGCCGCGTCCCGCGGCACCAGCCCGCTGGTCACGGTTCGAGCCGGCCTTCGCCGACCCGCACCGTGAGCCGGCTCCGGAACCGGGCGAGCAGCAGGGACCGGACGACGGCCCGGCCGGGGGGCAGCACGAGGAGCAGGCCCACGCCGTCGGTCACGAAGCCGGGCGTGAGCATCAGGGCACCGCCGAGGAGCACGAGGGCGCCGTCGACCACCTCGCGGCCGGGCATCTCGGCCGCTTCCAGCCGGTGCTGCAGCCGCCGCCACACGCCGATGCCCTCGCGCTTGACGAGCCACGCTCCCACCAGGCTGACCAGCAGCAGCAGCACGATGGTGTCGCCCATGCCGATCACGTCGCGCACCGCCAGGATGACGACGAGCTCGACCACCGGGACGAGCACGAACGCGAGCAGCAGGAGGGGCAGCACCCGGCCATCCTACCGGGACGGGCCCGGGCGGCCCGGGGCCCGCTCCGGCGCGAACCACGGTGGCCGCTACCCTCGCGGCCGATGCACGGGACCACCGGTCGTCGACGCGACCGCATCCTGCCTCGCTCCGTCCTGGGGATCTCGGCGCTGATGCTGTCCGCCTCGCTGGGTGCGGCGTTCAGCGGCGCCGTCCTGTACGCGTTCTACGAGTTCCGCCAGAACCGGACGGTCACCGAGGTGGGCAACTTCGTGACCGGCTTCGACGAGCGGCTCGAGACCGCGCTCGAGATCATCCAGGCCGAGGGCGAGGAGGCCCGCAACCAGATCCGGGCCGAGCTCGAACCGCTGCAGGAGCTCGCCGCCGGCGAGGAGACCCTGGCCGGGCTCCTGGGACGGGTGGCGCCGTCGATCTTCTTCGTCTCCACGCTCGATGAGGCGGGCCAGCCCTCGGTCGGCTCGGCGTTCGTGGCGTTCTCCGACGCCGAGCAGTCGTTCCTGCTCACGTCGTTCACGACCGTGCGGGCCGCCACCGCCCAGCCCGGCCCTCCCATCCGCATCCGCCAGGGCGGCGAGGAGCTCGGCGCCAGCCTCCACACCTGGGACGAGGCCCGGGACCTGGCGCTGCTCGTCGTGGCCCGCGGCGGGCTCGAGCGCCTGCCGTGGGCCGACGCCAACCCGCCCGTGCGGCTCGGCGAGCGGGTGTTCGCGGTTTCGGGCCTGGGCTCGGCCGGGGGCGCCATCAACCAGGGCAACGTCGCCGACGTGTCGAGCGCCGGCATCCAGCACGACGCCGCCGTCGGACCCCACTTCCAGGGGGGGCCGCTGCTCAACAGCCGGGGCGAGGTCGTCGGCGTGGCGTCGCGCCGGTACGCCCCGCTGGGGTTCGTCCCCGAGGACGTGTGGTTCGGCGTGCCGATCCGCGGGGCGTGCGAGCAGGTCGTGCGCTGCCCCGACGGCGAGGCCGAGGCCCCCGGCGGCTGAGCGGGCGGCGGCCCCGCAGCGCTTTCCGGACCCTCCACGTCACATACCAGCGTCGAGCGCCCGGAAAACGAGCGCACGGGCGGCCCCGCAGCGCTTTCCGGACCCTCCACGTCACATACCAGCGTCGAGCGCCCGGAAAACGAGCGCACGGGCGGCCCCGCGGCACTTTCCGGACCCTCCACGTCACATACCAGCGTCGAGCGTCCGGAAAGCGGGGGGTGGGCCGGGCGCGCCTCAGCCGGGTGGGCTGCGACCGGGGCCGGCGTCGCTCCCGGCCTGGTCGACGCCGCTGTCGCCCCCGGAGCCGGTGCCGCCGCCGAACAGGCCGCCGCCACCCCCACCCTCGCCCTCGTCCCGGGGGCCGCCGGGTTCGCCGCTCGGCACGGTCGTGGTGGTGGTGGTCGTCGGGGGGTCGCGTGGCTCGGGGGGTGGGAGCCGGCTGACGTAGTCGCCGCCGTTGCCGGTCGAGCGGGGCTGGCGGGCCGGGCCCGGGGCGAAGCCCCGCCGCTGCTGGGCCCGGAGCTGGTCGACGATGGGCTGGATCGGCGCGGGCTCGGTGAACTCGGTGGGCTCGACGCCGGCCAGCGCCGCCCGCATGAACGCCTGCCACGTGCGGGCCGGCCACGAGCCGCCGGTGACCCGGGCCACGCCCTTGATGTTGCGCATCTCCTGGGGCCGGTCCCGGTAGCCCATCCACACGGCGGTCGACAGGGTCGGGGTGTACCCGACGAACCAGGCGTCCTTGTGGTCCTGGGCCGTGCCGGTCTTGCCGGCGGCGGGCCGGCCGATGTCGCGGCCCGAGGCGGTGCCGTTGAACACGCCCCGCATGACGTCGTTCACGTTGTCGGCGGTGATCTCCTCGAGCACCCGCTCGGAGCGGGGCTCCGGGTCGAGGTTGTCCTCGACGATCTGACCGTCGGCGTCGAGCACCCGCCACACCGGGACGGGGTCGACCCGCACGCCCCGCGCCGCGAACACCCCGAACCCCACGGCCATGTCGTGGGGGCTGGTGTCGAGCGCGCCCAGCGCGATGGGCACGCCGCTGCCGTGCACGGCCGGGTCGAACGGCGCCGTGCGCACGCCCATCCGGTTCGCCAGCTTCACCGTGTCCTCGACGCCGACGTCCTGGATGAGCCGGGTGAACACGGTGTTGACCGACCGGATCGTCGCCTGCCGCAGATCCATCGTGCCGTAGCTCGCGCCGCCGTAGTTGCGGAACGTGTGGTTGCCGACCGTGTGGGGGGCGCCTGAGTAGCGCTTGCTGGGGGCGATGCCCTTCTCGAAGGCGTTGGCGAGCACGAACGCCTTGAAGGCCGAGCCCGTCTGCCGCCCGGTGCCGCCGCCCTGGGCGCCCAGGGCGAGGTTCACCTTGCCGCCGGGCGCGTTGAAGTCGCGGCCGCCGACGAGCGCCCGCACGAACCCGGTGGGGGGCTCGACCGCCACCAGCGCCATCTCGAGGGGCGGCTCGGTGCCGGCCAGGGTGTCGTTGACGGCGGCCTCGGCGTGCAGCTGCGTCGCCCGGTCCATCGTCGTGTAGATGTGGTAGCCGCCCCCGTAGATGTCGTACCCCTTGGCCTCCATGTACCGCCGCACGTAGTCGACGAAGTAGGGGTGGGCGGTCTCGACCCGGGGCGGGGGGAACACGATCGTGACGGGCTGGCCCTCGGGCGGCGGGCCGGCGAAGGCCAGCAGCCACAGCTCCTGGCTGCGGGCGTCGGCGTGCTCCTCGGGGGTGATGAAGCCGACCTCGAGCATCAGGTCGAGCACGAGCTTGCGGCGCGCCTCGGCCACCTCGGGGTTGCCCCGGGGCTCGTAGCGGCTGGGCGCGGGGATGAGCCCGGCCAGGAGCGCCGACTCGGACAGGCTCAGGTCCCGCACGTGCTTCCGGAAGTAGGTCTGGGCGGCCGCGCCCACGCCGTAGGCGCCCTCGCCGAAGAACACCTGCTGCAGGTAGCGGTAGAGGATCTCCTCCTTCTCCACCTGGCGGTCGAGCTGGCTGGCGAGGATCGTCTCGCGGATCTTGCGGACGATGGTGCGGTCGCGCCCGATGTAGGCGTTCTTCACGTACTGCTGGGTGATCGTCGAGCCGCCCTGGACGATCTCACCCTCGGTGATGTTGGCCCACAGCGCCCGCATGGTGCCGCGGGGGTCGACGCCCCCGTGGGAGTAGAAGTTGCGGTCCTCCGAGGCGATCACCGCCTGCTTGAGGACCTCGGGGATGTCCTCCGGGCGGATGGGGATGCTGAGGTCGAACTGCCGGAACACCCCGATCTCGTTGCCCTGCGCGTCGTAGACGATGCTCGGCTGGCTCTCCAT
Organism: Actinomycetota bacterium; assembly: GCA_004366205.1. Taxonomy (GTDB): domain Bacteria; phylum Actinomycetota; class Acidimicrobiia; order Acidimicrobiales; family CADCSY01; genus SIRW01. The sequence continues at coordinate 18,400 of SIRW01000053.1, forward strand.
CGGCGGGCGGGGGTCGGGCAGGGCCGCTGGGAGCGGCAGGAACACGAGCGAGGCCAGCACGGTGCCGGCGGTGACCACCGGCACCGACAGCGCCGTGATGACGCAGATCGCGAAGACCTTCACCGTCCGCCGGAGCACCGCCACAGTCTCGCAGGGCGAGGTCCGGTCCACACCGCGCCGGCCGCCCGCCCGCCCGTGCGGGGGACGTAGCCTCGGTCCGGTGACGGAGGAGCGACCCCCCAGCGTCGACGCCCTGGCCCGTTCGATCGCCGACGTGGGCCTGCCTCACCCGCTGCTCGTCGACGCCGCCCGGGCCGCCATCGCCGCCGGGGTCCCCGGCTCGGCCCGGGCCCGGGCGCAGGCAGCCGCCCGGGCCCTGCTGCGCCGGGTGGTGAACGCCACGGGCGTGCTGCTGCACACCAACCTCGGCCGGGCACCGCTCGGGGCCACCGGTGCGCTGGGAGCGACCAACCTCGAGCTCGACCTCGACACCGGCCGCCGCGGCTCGCGGCGGGCGCACGCGGGGCGCCTGCTGGCCCGGGCGGGCGGGGCCGAGGACGCCCTCGTGGTCAACAACGGGGCCGCCGCGGTGCTGCTCGCCTTGGCCGCCCTCGCCGCCGGCCGGTCGGTGGTGGTGAGCCGGGGCGAGCTCGTTGAGATCGGCGGCGGCTTCCGGATCCCCGACGTGCTGGCCCAGTCCGGGGCCCGCCTGGTCGAGGTCGGCACGACCAACCGCACCCGCCTGGCGGACTACGAGCGGGCGCTGGCCCACGATCCTGCGCTGATCCTGAAGGTGCACCGCTCGAACTACCGGATCACCGGGTTCACCGAGGAGGTGGAGGTCGCCGAGCTCGTCCGGCTCGGGCGGCCCGTCGTCGTGGACCTGGGCTCGGGGCTGCTCGACGCCGCCTGCCCCTGGCTGGCGGGCGGACCGCCGGCGTGGCTCGCCGGTGAGCCCGCCGTCCGCCAGACCCTCGCCACCGGCGCGACGCTCGTCACCTTCTCGGGCGACAAGCTCCTCGGGGGCCCGCAGGCGGGCGTGCTGGCCGGCGCGCGCGTCGCGGTGGAGGCCTGCGCCCGCCACCCGCTCGCCCGGGCCCTGCGCCCCGGCGGCCTCGTGCTCGGGGCGCTCCAGGAGGCCGCGCTCGCCTACCTTCGCCGGCAGGGGGACGCCATCCCGTTCTGGCGGATGGCCACCCTCACCGTCGAGCAGCTGCGGGATCGGGCCGCCGCCCTGGGGGTGGGCGAGGTGGTCGAGCTGGCCGCCGTGCCGGGTGGCGGGACGCTACCCGGGGTGGAGATCCCCTCGGCGGGCGTGGCCGTGCCGGGTGACCACAGCGCCGCCCTGCGCGCCCACGAACCACCCGTGATCGCCCGGGTCGCGGAGAACCGGACGCTGTGCGACCTGCGCACGGTGGACCCGGCCGACGACGGCGTCGTCGCCGCCGCCCTCAGGTCGGCGGGCGCGACCGCGTGATGCCCGGGACAGGCCCCGACGGGGGGGCCGGGCGGGCGGCGGGTCACGTCGTCGCCACCGCCGGTCACGTCGACCACGGGAAGTCGACGCTGGTGCACGCCCTCACCGGCATCGACCCGGACCGGTTCGCCGAGGAGAAGGCGCGGGGGCTCACGATCGACCTGGGGTTCGCCTGGACGACCCTGCCCGACGGACGGACCCTCGCCTTCGTCGACGTGCCGGGCCACGTCCGCTTCATCCGCAACATGCTGGCAGGCGTGGGCGCCGTGCAGGCGTGCCTGTTCGTCGTAGCGGCCACCGAAGGCTGGAAGCCGCAGTCCGAGGAGCACCTGCGCATCCTCGAGCTCGTCGGGGTCCGACACGGGGTGGTCGCGCTGACCAAGGTCGACGTCGCCGACCCCGAGCTGGTCGCCCTGGCCCGGGCGGAGGTGGCGGAACGGGCGGCGGGCTCCTTCCTCGAGGCCGCCGAGGTCGTCGAGGTCGCGGCGCCGGGCGGGGTCGGGGTGGACGCCCTGCGGGCCGCGCTGGGCCGCCTGCTCGACCGGGCGCCGGCGGCGGCGGACCGGGACCGGCCCCGCCTGTGGGTCGACCGCTCCTTCAGCGCCCACGGCGCGGGAACCATCGTCACCGGCACCCTCGAGGGCGGGCGCCTCGCCGTCGACGACCAGCTCGTCGTCGTCCCCCGAGGGGGTGGGGTCCGGGTTCGGGGCATCCAGCGCCACGGCGCCCCGGTGACCGCCGGCGTGCCCGGCTCGAGGGTCGCCGTGAACCTCGCCGGCATCGGCCGTGAGGAGGTCGAGCGGGGCCACGCGCTCGTCCGCCCGGGGCAGTGGCACCTCACCCGGCGGTTCGACGCCTCGCTGCGGGTCCTCGACGCGCTCGGCCACGACGTGTCGCGCCGGGGCGCGTACGTGGCCTATGTCGGGTCGGGTGAGCACCCGGTTCGGCTGCGCATCCTCGGGCCCGATCGCCTGGCGCCCGGATCGACGGGCCTCGTGCGGCTGCACCTCGACGCGGCCCTGCCCCTCGTCCCGGGCGACCGCTACGTGCTGCGGGAGTGGGGTCGGGCCGAGACCGTGGGCGGGGGCGAGGTGCTCGACGTGGACCCCGCGCTCCCGGCGGCTCGTGCCCGACCCGACCGCTCGGTCGAGCGGGTCGTGGCCGAGCGCGGGTGGGTCGCCGCCGACGACCTCGAACGCCTGACGGGCGAGCGGCGGGCGCCGACGGTCGGGCCGTGGGTTGTCGACCCCGCCGTGCTCGACGCGGCCCGCGCCCACCTCGCCGAGCGCGTGGCGGGCGCCGGACCCCTCGGGCTGGACGTGGCCGCGCTCGACGATCGGGACCGGGCCCTGCTCGGGACGCTCGACGGTGTGGTGGTGGAGGCCGGCCGGGCCCGCCTCGCCGCCGCCGGGCCGGACCGGCTCGCCGAGCACCCCTACCTGGCGGCGCTGGCGGCCGACCCCTTCTCGCCCCCGGGCCCCGAGGGGGTCGACCGGGCCGAGCTGCGGGCCCTCGTGCAGCGGGGCCTCGTCGTCGAGCGCGACGGCGTGTGGTTCGCCCCGGCGGCCGTCGAGGCCGCCGCCGGGCTCGTCGCCCGGTTGCTCGCCGAGCGACCCGAAGGCATCACCGTGTCCGCCGTGCGCGAGGCGCTGGGCACGACCCGCAAGTACGTGCTGCCGCTGCTCGCCGAGCTCGATGCCCGGGGGATCACCCGCCGCCGGGGTGACGTGCGCGTCGCCGGTCCCCGCATGACCGGCGTGCGCCCGAGCCGAGCGTGAGCGCCCGTCCCCGAGGACGAGCGCGCCGGAACCCGGCGCGGGGTGCCTCGAGCTTCGCGGTCAGTACTCGCCGAAGACGCCGGTGACGGCTCCGTCCGCGATGGTGTGCACCACGAACGGCTCGACCTGCTCGCCGGGCATGCCCGGCGAGCCGGCGGGCATGCCCGCCAGGGTGATGCCGTCCACGGCGGGCCGCTGGGCCAGCAGGTCGCGCAGAGCCGCGGCGGGCACGTGGCCCTCGACGACGTAGCCGCCCACCTCGCTCGTGTGGCAGCTCTGCTCGGCGGGCGGCACGCCGAAGGCCGCCTTCACCGCCTCCATGTCGGCGTGCACCTCGGCCCGCACGGCGAAGCCGGCCGCCACCATCTCGTCCTCCCAACCGGCGCAGCACCCGCACGTGGCGCTGCGGTGCACGACGATCTCGGTGCCGGCGCCGCGGGTGGGCGCGACCGAGCCGCTGCTCGCCACCGACCCCGTGCCCGCTCCCCCGCACGCCGCCACCAGCGCGACGATGAGCAGCAGGGCGAGGGCCCGCTGCGGGGTGACCGACCGGGCATCGGCGAGGGTCGGCATGGCGCCTCCTGGGTCTCGGGTTCGTCCCAGGATCGGTCGGCAGGGCCGCGACGGTCAGGGTCCTCGGTCACCTCGCGCGCGGCCTTCCGACCCACCTCGGCGTCCGCCGAGCGGCCGCCCGCTCAGCTCTGCCGGGCGAGCAGCTGCTTGCGCTCGAGCTCGTTCAGGCCGCCCCAGATGCCGTGCGGCTCGCGGATCCGGATGGCGTACTCCAGGCAGGGCTGCTTCACCGGGCAGTCCCTGCAGATGGCCTTGGCCCGCTCTTCGCGCTCGAGCTTTTCGTCCTTGCGCTCGAAGTGCGACGGCGGGAAGAACACCGACGCGTGCGGGCCCCGGCACGCGGCCTTGACCTGCCACAGCTCCTCGGTACGTACCGCGCTCATGCGCAACCCCCCTTCGGCGGTGACCCTACCGCCACCCCCGGAGCCCAACAAGGGGTGAGATTTCGCGAGCAGAGTGCTCGCGGAAAGCAAAGAACCGCAGGTCACACAGGGTGCTGGGACCGGCGGCTCAGCGGCGGTAGTCCTTGGCGCCGCCCTCCTCGGGCTCGACCTCGAGCAGCAGCCCGTCGATGCCCACGACGCGGACGCGGGCGCCCGCGTCGATCGGCGTGGCCCGGTTCGTGCGGGCCCGCCAGAGCGCGCCACGCACCCGCACGACGCCGTCCGGACGGACCGGGACGGTGGCGTCGCCGAGCTCGCCGATCATCGACTCGCGCCCGATCGTGGGGGTGGCGAACCGGGTGCGGACCATCGACGGCATGCCCGACAGCATCATCAGCAGCATCCCCGCCGTGCCCACGGCGAGCGCGAGCCAGGGCCGGGGGACCCCGGTGAAGAGCAGCACCGACCCGACGACCCACCCGGCGGCGCCGGCGGCGGTCCAGAACCGGCTGATGCCGGCCTGCACGTCGATGGCGAAGGCGACGGTCGAGGCCACGAGGAGCACCACCGCGACGGTCGACACGGGCAGCACCGCCAGGCCGTACGCCGCCAGCACCAGGCTGCCCGCCCCGACCACCCCGGCGATCCCCACGCCCGCCGTGTACAGCTCGAAGAGCAGCAGGGCGAGCCCGGCGGCGAGCAGCAGGTAGGCGACGGGCGGGCTGGCGACGGTGTGCATGAGCTGCTCGAGCAGACCGGGCTTGGCGAAGCTCACCTGGAGGGGCTGGCGGCGGGGCCCGTCGTCGGTCGCCACCACCTCGGCGGTGCGCAGCGTGCGACCCCCGACCTCGCGACCGTCGAGCTGGACGATGAAGTCCCCGATCGTCGGTGCGTCGACGTCCACGACCCCTCGGGCGAGGGCGGCGCGGGCCCCGAGGCGCTCCCCGTCGACCTCGATCGTGCTGCCGGGCGAGATGCCGGTCACACCCGTGGCCGCAGCGAGCCGCTCGGCGCCGCCCGCGGCGGTCGCGCCGCTGGGTCCGATCCAGGCCCCGACCGGCACAGGGGCGTTGGTGAGCCGGCGCTGGAGGGCCTCGAGCGTGGCGCCGTCGACGACCACTCCCGGGCTGTCGAGCTGCAGCACCAGGGCCTCGGCCCCGGCGCCGGCCGCGACGTCGATGCTGCGGGTGACGACGTCGACGAGCACGGGGTCGACGAGGCCGTCGACCTCGATGACGTGCACGGGACCGGGCCGTCCGGCCTCGTCAGGGCGGTCGCCCTGGGCGGCAGCCGCCGAGCCGAGGAGCGCCAGTGTCCCGGCGACCAGGGACGCCATGGCTAGCCTACGCATCGGATCTCCAGAGGGGAACGAGTGGATCCTGTCCAGTTCCTGACAGCATCCCGGGTCGTCATCGTGGCCGGGAAGGGTGGCGTCGGCAAGACGACGGTGACCGCTGCCCTGGCCCGCATGGCGGCGGCCGAGGGGCTCGCCACGCTGATCGTCGAGGTCGAGGGCAAGAGCGGGCTCGCGGCGGTGTTCGGCCGGGAGCCGCTCACCTACCGCGAGGTCGTGCTCGCTCCCGGTGGCGGGCCCGACGGTGCTGCCGACGTGCGGGGCCGGACGGTGACGCCCGACGACGCCCTGCTCGAGTACCTGGAGGACCACGGGCTGCGGCGGGTGTCGAAGCGGCTGGTGGCCACCGGCGCGCTCGACATCGTCGCCACGGCCGCACCCGGCATCAAGGACATCCTGATCTTGGGCAAGGTCAAGCAGCTCGAGCGGGCGGCCGCCGCCGGGCAGCCGACCGAGGACGGCGGCGAACCCGCTGACCTGATCGTGCTCGACGCCCCCGCCGCGGGCCACGCCATCACGTTCCTGCTCGCCGCCCGGGGGTTGCTCGACGCCGTGCGGGTCGGGCCGATCCACACGCAGGCCCGCGACGTGCTCGAGCTGCTCACCGATCCGAGCCGGTGCCAGGTGCTGCTCGTCACCCTCCCCGAGGAGACCCCGGTCAACGAGCTGACCGAGACGGCGTTCCACCTGGAGGACCGGGTGGGGGTCAGCCTCGGGCCGGTCGTCGTCAACGGCGTCTACCCGCCGCTCGACGGCCTCGACGCCGACCCCGAGGAGGCGGCTGCCGCGGCCGGCACCAGCCTCCGGCCGGGTGAGGCCGAGGCGCTGCGGGCGGCGGCTGCGTTCCGGCTCGCCCGCCAGCGCCTGCAGGCCGAGCAGGTCGCCCGGCTGGCCGACCGGCTGCCGCTCCCCCAGCTGCACCTCCCCTACCTGTTCAGGGCCGAGCTCGGCCCCGACGACGTCGCCGAGCTGGCCCGGGCCCTGCGCGGGCAGGTGGTGGCGCTGGACGCGCTCCCGGCCGCCGCTCCGGCCGAGAGCGGGGCGGAGCCGCGGTGAGCGACGACGGCCGGAGAGCCGCCAGCGCGATGCGCGCCGTCGTGCGCGACAGCCGCATCATCGTGTGCTGCGGCACAGGCGGAGTGGGCAAGACCACCACCGCCGCCGTCCTCGCCCTCGAGGGCGCCCGCCAGGGCCGAAAGTCGGTGGTCGTCACCATCGACCCCGCCAAGCGGCTCGCCGACGCGCTGGGCCTCGCCAGCCTCACGAACGCGCCGAGCCGCATCGACGGCGACTGGCCGGGGGAGCTCTGGGCGCTGATGCTCGACACCAAGAGCACCTTCGACGACCTCGTCACGACCTACGCCGAGAACGAGGCGCAGGCCCAGCGGATCCTCGACAACCGCTTCTACCGCAACATCTCCGGAGCCCTCTCGGGCACCCAGGAGTACATGGCGTCCGAGAAGCTCTACGAGCTCCACGAGGAGTCCGGCTTCGACCTCGTCGTGGTCGACACGCCACCCACCCGCCACGCCCTGGACTTCATCGACGCCTCGCGCCGGCTCGTCAACTTCCTCGACCACCGCCTGTTCCGCATGATCATGGCGCCGACCCGCGCGTACCTGCGGGCGGTGAACGTGGCCGCCCAGGCGTTCCTGCGGACGGTCTCGAAGGTCGTCGGCGGCGAGGTCATCGACGACGCCATCGCCTTCTTCAACGCCTTCGAGGGCATGGAGGACGGGTTCCGCGAGCGGGCCGAGCGCGTGCAGGAGCTGCTGGCCGACCCCGCCACCTCGTTCGTGCTCGTGGCGTCGCCCCGGCGCGACACCGTGGAGGAGGCCCGCTTCTTCGCCCAGAAGCTGGCCGAGTCACAGATCCCGGTGCGGGCCCTGATCGTCAACCGCATGCACCCACGGTTCGGCGAGGGGCTCGCCGAGGCCGACCGCGAGCGGGCCGCGACGCTCGCCGGCACCCCGCTCGGCGCCCTCTACGAGAACCTGGCCGCGTTCCGCTCGGTCGCCGACCAGGAGGAGCACCACCTGGCCGAGCTGGCCGGCGAGGTGGGCGACGCGCCGATCACGCGCGTCCCGTTCCTGTCCGACGACGTCCACGACCTTCACGGCCTCGCCGAGGTCGCGAGCCACCTGTTCGCCGCGTCCTGACCCCGATCGGCCCCCCGAGGGTGCCGCTCAGGCGTCGGAGCGGCGAGCGCCGTTGGGCGCCCCTGGCGCCCCGGCGGGGTCCGACGACGACTCGGCGGCCTCCTCGGCCTCGGCGCGCTTGCCGGCGATCACCAGCAGCACGCCCAGCACGGCCAGCGTGACCACCACCATCACCGCCGCGCTGGCGGGATGGTGCGCGAGCACGCCCGGGCCCGATCCCACGGCGGCCAGGAACCGCACCCCGGCTCAGTCCTCCCGCGAGGCCAGCGCGGCGGCGGCCTCCTCGATGGTCTCGGCGACCATCGCCACCCGGTCGAAACCCGTGGTGTGCAGCAGGCGGCTGACCGACGTACGGGCGCAGCACACGGCGACGTCGCCCCCGCCCTCGCGGGCGCGGCGGACGCCGCCGATGAGCGCGCCGAGGCCCGCGGAGTCGAGGAACGGCACGCCCGAGAGGTCGATCAGGAGCCGCCGGGTGTCCGACAGGTCGCTGAGCGCCTCGCGGAACTGGCCCACGGTGTAGGCGTCGAGCTCGCCGACCGGCCGGCAGACCGTGTAGTCGTCGGTTCGGTCGATCTCGATCTCGAGCACGGCTCCTCCTGGGGTCGCGTCGCGAAGCGCGCATCGTACCGGACGGGTGCGCGGCACCCAACGGTCCGGCGGCCGGCGCCCCACCGACTGCCGTGTGGCCGTCGCTCCGGCGCCACGGCTAGCCTCGCCCGCCGTGACCGACGTGCTGATCGCCACCGACGCCGAGTGGGTGCACGACGACGTGGTCGCCGCCGTCGGCGGCCCCGACGTGACGGTCCGCTGGGTGCGCCGTGGGGCCGACGTCCTGCCCGCCGTACAGGATCGGGTGCCCGACATCGCCGTGCTCGACCTGCAGATCGGCAACATGGGCGCCATGGCCGTGTGCCTCGAGCTGCGCCTGGAGGAGAGCGCCGACCGCCTCCCGCACGTGCCCGTGCTGATGCTGCTCGACCGAATCGCCGACGTGTTCCTCGCCCGCCGCTCCCAGGCCGAGGGGTGGCTGGTCAAGCCGGTCGACCCCATCCGCCTGCGCCGGGCCGTCCAGGCGGTGCTGACCGGCGAGACCTACGCCGAGCGCCTGCCGGGCGTCGTCACCGACCTGGCCGCCACCGGCCCGGCCGCGGCGCCCGCGCCGACCGGGGGGACCGGCGCCGGCGTCGGGTAGCATCGGCGGCTGCACCGGGAAGTGGCGCAGCTTGGTTAGCGCGCAGCGTTCGGGACGCTGAGGTCGCGGGTTCAAATCCCGCCTTCCCGACCACCGAGGGCGACGGCCGAGTCCCGCCGGGGGGTCGCCCCCTCCCCCGGGGCCCCGTAGCCTCTCCCGCATGGGGTTCGGTCGTGCCGGGGATCGTGGCGGGTCGGGCGACGGGTTCGTGACCGTCGCCGACGGCACCCGCCGCTGGGGGCGGTTCGGCGCCGCCGGGGTGCTCGCCCGCCACGTGTGCGAGGAGGGCCACACCTGGTTCTTCCTCGCCCGCCGCTCGCAGTGGTGCCACCAAGGGGGGTGCTGGGCCATCCCCGGGGGCGCCATCGACCACGGCGAGGAGCCGCTGGTCGCCGCCCTGCGGGAGCTGACCGAGGAGGTCGGGGTCACCGTCGAGCACTACGAGGTCGCCGAGCTCCACGAGGACGACCACGGCGGCTGGTCGTACTGGACCGCGGTGATCGACGTCGCCCACCGCTTCGCGGTGCCCGGCGAGCTCCACTGGGAGACGGCCGAGGCCCGCTGGGTGCGGGCCGACGAGGTGCCCACCCTGGAGCTGCTCGACGCGTTCCGGGCCACGCTCGACCGCCTCGGCCTGCTGCCCGCCGGCTGATGGCCACGCTGCTGTTCGTGCACCACACGGCGTCACCCGCGATGCACGACCTGTACGAGGCGGTCCTCGCCGGCGCCACCGACGACGCCATCGAGGGCGTCGACGTGGTCGTGCGCCCGGCCCTGGGCGCCACCGTCCCCGACGTGCTGGCCGCCGACGCCTACCTGCTCGGCACGCCCGCGAACTTCGGGTACATGTCCGGCGCCCTCAAGCACTTCTTCGACACGGTGTACTACCCGTGCCTGGAGGCGACGACCGGCCGGCCCTACGCCCTGTACGTGCACGGCAACAACGACACCGCCGGGGCGGTCCGGGCCGTCGAGACCATCGCCACCGGCCTGCGCTGGAAGCGGGCCCGGCCCGCCCTCACGGTCATCGGCAGCCCGTCGCGCGAGGACCTCGACGCCTGCTGGGAGCTGGGCGCCGCCCTCGCCGCCGGCCTCACGCTCGACCCGTAGGGCCGGCCGGCGTGCCCGCTCCGCCCCCACCACCCCGCGAGCTCGAGGCCCAGCGCACCGGAACCCGCCACGCCCAGCCTCGAGAACGCGCAGCACCGCGAGCTCGAGGCCCAGCGCACCGGAGCCCGGCACGCCCAGCCTCGAGAACGGGAAGGGTGGCGGGAAGGGGGGACCGGAGCGGGGTGGAATCGTCGGGGCCGGGGCGAGGGGGGCCGGTAGCCTCGGGGCATGCGACTCGGGATCGTGGGCGCCACGGGCGTCGTCGGCAGCGTCATGCGCCAGCTGGTGGGCGAGCGGGGCCTGCCGCTCGAGGAGGTGCGGCTCTTCGCCAGCGCCCGCTCGGCGGGCCGCCGCCTCGAGGTGGCGGGACACGAGGTCGAGGTCGAAGACGCCGCCACCGCCGACTTCGCCGGCCTCGACTACGCCCTGTTCTCCGCTGGTGCCACCACCAGCCGCGAGCTCGCACCCCGCGTGGCGGCAGCCGGCGCGGTGGTCGTCGACAACTCCTCGGCGTGGCGGATGGACCCCGACGTCCCGCTCGTGGTCGCCGAGGTGAACCCCGACGACCTCGACCACCTGCCGCGGAGGATCGTCGCCAACCCGAACTGCACGACGATGGTCGCCATGCCCGTGCTCAAGCCGCTCCACGACGAGGCCGGGCTGAACCGGCTGGTCGCCAGCACCTACCAGGCGGTGTCGGGCTTCGGCGTGGCGGGCGTGCGTGAGCTCGAGGAGCAGGTCACCAAGACGGCCGCCGACTCGGCGGCGCTGGCGTTCGACGGCGGCGCCGTGGGCTTCCCCGCCCCCGAGGTGTTCGTGCGGCCGATCGCCCACAACGTCGTCGCGCTCGCCGGCACCCTGCTCGACGACGGCAGCGACGAGACCAACGAGGAGCGCAAGCTCCGCGACGAGAGCCGCAAGATCCTGCACATCCCCGACCTGCCCGTCTCCGGCACGTGCGTGCGGGTCCCCGTCTACACGGGCCACTCGCTGTCGCTGAACGTCGGCTTCGAGCGGCCCCTCAGTCCCGAGCGGGCGACCGAGCTGCTGGCCACCGCTCCCGGCGTGGTGCTGCGCGACGTCCCCAACCCGCTCGAGGCGACGGGCGCCGACCCGTCCTTCGTGGGGCGCATCCGGCGCGACCCCACCGTCGAGCACGGCCTCGCCCTGTTCGTGTCCGGCGACAACCTGCGCAAGGGCGCCGCCCTCAACACGGTGCAGATCCTCGAGGTCCTCCTCGCCCGCCGGGGCTGAGCCCCGCCGTCCACGTGCGGGCGAGCCTCAGGCGCAGGCGCACGGCAGCCGCCCGCAGGCCGGGCACCCCGCGGCGTAGCGGTGGGCCGCCTCGTCCAGCGAGAGGTCCAGCTGGTCGGCGAGCGACGCCAGCCACGCCAGCACGTCGCCGAGCTCGTGCAGCTGGTCCTCCCGGGTGCCCTTCCGCACCGCTCGGGCCAGCTCGCCGAGCTCCTCGGTGAGCCACGCGACCGTCGCGGGCACACCCCGGGCCCGGTCCCGGGCGCCGTAGGTGCGGGCCATGAGGGCCTGGAACTCGGCGAGCTGCATGCCGCCAGTCTGGCGCGCCGCCGGTGGGCCGCCGATCGTCACGCGTTCGTAACGTGCCGGACGCGACCCCGACACGTGCAGGGGTACGGACGGGTACGGAGGTGGACCAGATGGATCGCTCCGGACGGCAGGTGATCGACGGCGCGGCGGCGGTGGTGTTCGGCAGGCGCCACCTGCGACGGCACCTCCTGCTGAACCACCCGCTCACCGCCGACCGGGTCCGGTGGGTGCTCCTGCTCGCCGAGCGGCGGGCCGCCGCGGCCGAGCGGCAAGCGGAGGCGCGCTCGACGGCCTGAGCCCGGCCGGCCCACCAGCGACGCGGCGGCGCCGCCGCTACGAGGTGACGACGCGGTCGAGCTCGAAGGCCCGGTGCAGGGCCTGCACGGCTTCGTCGACGGCCTCGCCCCGCACGACGCAGGAGATGCGGATGGCGCTGGTGGAGATCATCTCGATGTTGATGCCGGCGGCGGCGAGGGTCTCGAACATGGTGGCGGCCACACCCGGATGGGTCTTCATGCCGGCCCCCACCACCGAGACCCGGGCGATGTCGGGATCGGCGGTGACGCCGCTGGCGCCGACCTCGGGCCGCAGCGCCTCGCTGACCTCGAGGGCGGCATCGAGGTCCTCCCGGGGGACGGTGAAGGAGATGTCGGTGGTGCCCTCGAGCGAGACGTTCTGCACGATCATGTCGACGTTCACGTCGCGCTCGGCGAGGGCCCGGAACAGCTGGCCGGCGACGCCGGGCTTGTCGGGCACGCCCGCCACGGTCACCTTGGCCTCGGACGTGTCGTGGGTGACGGCGGAGATGATCGCCTGCTCCATGGTGGGGTCCTCCTCGGTGGCCCAGGTGCCGGGCTCCCAGGTGAAGCTGGAACGGATGTGGAGGGGCACGTGGTGGTTGCGGGCGAACTCCACGGCCCGCATGGCGGGCTTCGGGCAGCCCGTGGCCGTCATCTCCAGCAGCTCGTCGAAGGACAGGCGCTGGAGGCGGCGGGCGTCGGGCACGATGCGGGGATCGGCCGTGAAGATGCCCGACACGTCGGTGTAGAGCTCGCAGGCATCGGCCTGGAGCGTGGCGGCGAGCGCCACGGCGGTCGTGTCGGAGCCGCCGCGACCGAGGAACGTGACGTCGTGGGTCTCGTGCGACACGCCCTGGGCGCCACCGACGACGGGGACCCGCCCCGCGGCCAGGGCGGCGCGTAGCCGATCGCCCCGCACCTCGAGGATCTTGGCGTTGCGGTGGGTGGTGTCGGTGATGAACCCCGACTGGCTGCCCGTGAAGGACACGGCGTCGACGCCGACGTCGGCGAGGGCCATGGCCACCAGGGCGGCGGCCTTGCGGTCGCCGGCGGTGATCAGCATGTCGAGCTCGCGCCCCGGCGGCCGGCGGCTGACCTGGCTGGCGAGGTGGAGGAGCTCGTCGGTCTCGGACCCCATGGCGCTGACGACGAGCACCACGTCGTCGCCGCGCCGGCGGGTGCGAGCGACGTGGTCGGCGACGGCCCGCATGCGCTCGGGGTCGGCGACGGACGTGCCGCCGTACTTCTGGACGATCAGGGCCATGGTCCGGCCAAACCTACCGCTTGGCGGTCGGGCCGCCGCAGTGGCGGACGGGGCCCCGGCCCGGGCGCAGGCGGGCTAGGCGACGCCGACGGGCTGGTCGCTGGCGCTCACCAGCGCGCCCCAGGCGTTCAGGCGCTCGACGAGCTCGCGCTCGTCGAGGTGCATGATCGACGCCAGAGCCCGCAGGTCCTCCCGCCGCACCGAGAGCACCCGGCCGTTCCAGTCGCCGCGCTCGACCACGATGGCGTGCGCGTACCGGGCCACCGGCGCCGCCTCTCCCACGGCGTCGAGGGCCTCGAGGTCGAGCACGAGCTTGCCGGGCGGGTCGGTCGGGATCCGGTCCCGCAGGTCGATCTCGCCCAGCAGCACGGACATGGGCACCCCGTAGAACTCCGCCAGCTCGCGGAGCCGGGGCAGCGTGAGGTTCCGGAACCCCCGCTCGTAGGCGCCCACCGCCGAGGCGCTCCACCGCCCTCCGGAGATGCGCTCGACCTCATCGAGCGACAACCGGCGCTGGCGCCGGACCGCTCGGAGCCGGCGGCCCACCTCAGCAGAGAAGCTGTTGTCGGACATGGTCTGTCGGACCCCTTGTGCGTTGTCGGTCCCGGCCACACCCCGGGACGATGTTTCGAGCAGGTGACGTATTCGACACGCAGGGTCGGGATTCCCCCTCAGAACGTGAAGGAATTGGGTCGTTCGGCCTATGCCCCGCCCCCGACGGGCGCGCGGGACGGAGCGGCCGGTATGGTCCTGCCCCCATGGGCACCGCCAAGCGCGAGCGCAAGAAGCAGGCACGCCAGGCCCGGCTCGAAGCCGAGCAGGCCGCCGCCCGGCGCGCCAACCGCCTCCGGCGCCTCATCGCCCTGGCCGTCGGCGTGGTGGCCGTGTTCCTGCTCCTGGTCCTCATCACCCGCGGAGGCGGCGACGACCAACCCGTCGAGACCGGCGACGACAACGGCGTGGTGGACGACGACGGGGCGCCCGGCGACGATCCCGACGCCGAGCCGGCGGCGTTCGAGTACGGCACGGGCGCGTGCCCGCCTGAGGACCCGGGCGAGCTCGACGAGCCCCGCCGCCAGTTCGACGACGCCCACCAGCTGTGCATCGACCCGGAGAGGTCGTATCAGGCCGTCATCGAGACCACCCTGGGCGACATCACCGTCGAGCTGCATCCCGACCGCGCCCCCGGCACGGTCAACAACTTCGTCGCCCTGGCGCGCTGGCGGTTCTACGAGGGCGCCACCTTCCACCGGGTGATCGCCGGGTTCATGGTGCAGGGCGGCGACCCCGTCGGCGATCCCCCCGGCACCGGCGGGCCCGGCTACACGATCGCCGAGGAGGAGCCCGCCCCGGGCGACTACCAGGTGGGGTCGGTGGCCATGGCGAAGACGGCCGCGCCGAGCTCGACCGGCAGCCAGTTCTTCATCGTCACCGGGCCCCAGGGGGTGGCGCTGCCCCCGGAGTACTCGCTGTTCGGCACCGTGATCGACGGCATGGACGTGGTCGAGCAGATCGAGGCGGCCGAGACCGACGCCCGGGACAAGCCCGTCGAGGACATCGAGATCATCTCGGTCACGATCATCGAGGGCGACTAGCCCGGTCAGCGGCGGTCAGTCGCCGCGGCGCGCCTCGGCGGATACCGGCCGGCGGACCGCTCGCGCCGGCGCCCGCCGGCTGTGCACCGGCAGGCTGAACCGCAGCACGGCCCCGCCGTCGGCACCGCCCTCCGCCGCGATCCGCCCGCCCATGGCCTCGACCAGGCGGCGGGCGACGTACAGCCCGAGGCCGGCGCCGCCCTCGGGTCGCGTGAGGTGGTCACCCAGGCGGGTGAAGCGCTCGAAGACCCGCTCGCGGTCGCTCGGCGGGATCCCCGGGCCGTGGTCGGTGACGGTCGTGACGACCGACTGGCCGCGGCGCTCGACGAGCACCTCGACGGGGCTGCCGGGAGGCGTGAACTTGCAGGCGTTGGAGAGCAGGTTGGCGAGCACCTGCTCGGCACGCGCCGGGTCGGCCACGACGCGCGGGACGCCGCGCCGCACCACGACCTCGAGCTCGCGGCTGGGGTCCTGGCGGCGGAACTGGTCGACGACCCGCTCGACGGCCTCGCCCCAGTCGACGGCCTCGGGCAGCAGGAACCCGATGGTGTCGTCGAGGGTGGTGGCCTCGAGCAGGTCCTTCACCAGGCGCTCCATCCGGTGCGACTGCTGCAACATGAGCTGGTAGATGCGCCGGCGCTCGTCGTCGCCGAAGCGGGCGTCCTGGCGCAGCAGGGTGTCGAGGAATCCCTGGATCGGCGTGAGGGGGGTGCGCAGCTCGTGGCTGATGTTGGCGAGGAAGTCGGCCTTGGCGTCCTCCACCTTCTTCTGCGCGGTGACGTCGCGCGCCACGACCACGTAGCCGCCGTCGGACATCGTCGACCAGGTGCAGGTGAGCCATCGCTCCTCGCCGTCCAGGTCGGTGAGGCGCACGGCGAGGTTCTCGGTCGGCCGTCCCATCCGGCCCGGACAGGCCACCCCGAACAGCGGGGTGCCGTCGGCGTCGAAGGGTCGGAACACCGAGCAGCAGGCCTCGTCGAGGGCCTTGCCCGCCGGGATGCCGGTGATGCGCTCCATGGCGGGGTTCCACGAGCGGATGCGGTGCTCGGGCCCGGCCGAGAAGATGCCGTCGGACGACGAGCCCAGCACGTCGGCGAGCGTCTGGCGCTCGGCGCGCACCTCCTCGAACAGCGCCAGCCGGTGCAGGGCCGACGACACCCCCTGCCCGAGGGCGTCGAGGATGCGCTCGTCCCGCTCGGTGTAGGGAGCGCCGTCGGTCCGGGCGCCCACGGCGATGGAGCCCACGGGCACACCGTCGACCTCGAGCAGGCGCATCCGCGACCCGTCGGCGTACACCGAGCCCAGCCGCTCGTCGGCCTCGCCGGCCGTGACGCGGATCGTGTCGTCGGGGCCCTCGATGAGCACCACGGCGCTCGACGCGCCGAGCAGCGCCATGGCGTGGTCACACAGCTCGCGAGCGGCCGTCTCGGTGCTCTCGGCGGCGGCGAGCGCCACCTCGGCCCGCCTCAGCCGGTCGATCTGCTCGACCTGCAACCCGAGCGAGCGCTCCGCGCCCCGGCGCCACGACGAGACCGGCAGGGCGACCATGGCGAGGACGGCCGGAACCACCGCGAGCGGGTGCACCCACGCCAGGCCCACGCAGAGCGCGCCGAGCGCGGCTTCGGCGGCCATGAGGCCCACTCGGGGCCGGACGGGGGGCGTTCGGGATCGCTGCATCGGTGTCCAACGGTCGGGTTCGAACCTTCCGCACCATCGTCGGTGCTGCGACCATCGGAGTAAATGGCCGGATCGGGCCATTCCACCCTGGCCCGAACGGGTGGTGCGCCCGGGGGGCCCGTCAGCCGGGGAGGGCGTCGAGGCCCGCTTCGGCCCCGTCAACGAAGACGACCACGTCGCCGGCGCCCGCCGTGCGCCAGGTGCCGTCGGGATCCCGGATCAGCGCGGCGCGCTCGGAGATGCCGGCCACCGCCACACCGTGGGGCGCGAGCGACACGGCGCGGCCCGCTTTGTCCTCGGACCACTTGTCGTGGTGCGGGATCACCGCCAGCTGGGCGACCAGGCCGAGCCCGACCGTGACCGCTCCGCCCCGCGGGTCGACCATCGGGTCGCACAGCACCATCGCGCCCGCGCCCGATCCCGCCACGACCGTCCCGGCGTGCCACGCCGCTGACAGCGCGTCCCACAGGGGGGCGTCCTTCAGGACGGACCGGAGGTGCAGGGGCGACCCGCTGGCGAGGTAGACGAACCGGGCGGACCGCACCGCGTCGGCGTGGGCGGGGTCGCACGCGCCGGCGCGGTCGAGCACCGGCAGCGCCCGGACGCCCGCGCCGAGGCCCTGGAACCAGGCCGTGGCGCGCTCGACGGCGCGCCGGGGGTTCTCGTAGGCGGCGGCGGTCGGCAGCACGAGCACCTCGTCGGTGCCCGCGGCCTCGAGGAGCGACGCGTCGAAGTCGCAGCCCTCCGTCCACTCGCTCCCGCCGACGAGAGCGAGCGGGCCGGTCACGTGCCGACCGCCGTGTCCAGTGAGTCGTGGACGGAGAAGACGCCCGCCAGCCCGGTGATGTCGAGCACCCGGCGGATCGACCGTTGGGTGCAGACGAGCGCCAGCCGCTCGCCGCTGCGCAGCAGGCGCTTGTGCGCCCCGACCATCACGCCGAGCCCGGTGGAGTCGAGGAACTCGACGCCTTCGAGGTCGACGACGATGTTGGTGCGGCCCTCGTCCAGCAGCCGGCTCAGCGTCCCCTGGAGCTCGGGCGCGGTGGACATGTCGACCTCGCCGCGGACGGTGATCACCGCCGCCCCGGCCTGGTCCTCGACGTCGACCTCGATGCTCATGATCGGTCGCAGGTTCTACCCCAGCAGGCGGGCGCGTGCACACCATGGGCCGGCCGCCCGCCTTGGGAGCCGGGCCCGGCCCTCCGCTAACCTCGGCGGCCATGAGCATCAAGCGGGTGGGCATCGTCGGTTCGGGGATCATGGGATCGGGCATCGCCGAGGTCGCGGCCCGCACCGGCCACGAGGTGGTGCTGCGGTCCCGGCGCCAGGAGACGGCCGACGCCATGCTCGACTCGCTCGGGCGCTCGCTCGCCCGGCAGGTCGAGAAGGGCCGCCTCGAGGAGTCCGAGCGCGACCAGATCCTGGGCCGGGTGAGCACCACGGCCGACATCGCCGACCTCGCCGGGTGCGACCTGGTCATCGAGTCCGTCGTCGAGGACCTGGCCGTGAAGAAGGAGCTCTTCGCCGAGCTCGACCGGGCCTGCCAGGACAGCGCGATCCTCGCCACCAACACCTCCACGCTGCCCGTCGTGGAGATGGCCGTGGCGACGGGCCGGCCCGAGCAGGTGTGCGGCGTCCACTTCTTCAACCCGGCGCCCATGATGTCGCTGGTGGAGATCGTGCGTCCGCTCACGGCCAGCGACGACACGATCGCCGCCGCCCGGGCCTTCGCCGAGGCGTGCGGCAAGGAGCCCGTCGAGGTCAAGGACCGGGCGGGGTTCATCGTCAACGCCCTGCTCTTCCCGTACCTGAACAACGCCGTGCGGATGCTCGAGAACGGGACCGCCAGCCGCGACGACATCGACGCCGCCATGAAGGGCGGCTGCAACTTCCCGATGGGCCCGCTGGCGCTGCTCGACCTCGTCGGCCTCGACACGTCGGTGGCGATCCTCGACGCGCTCTACCAGGAGTTCGCCGACCCCAACTACGCCGCCGCGCCCCGTCTGCGCCGCATGGTCGCGGCCGGCCACCTGGGCCGCAAGACCGGCCAGGGCTTCTACGACTACCGCACGTAGCGCGCCCGGCGCGCCGGGGCCGTCACGTTTCCGGTTGCGGCCCACGGGTGAGAACACGGGGGACCCCCCACCGCAAGGAGGACCCCGTGGACGCGATCAAGCTCTTGGAGCAGGACCACCGGACCGTCGAGAAGTACTTCAAGGACTTCGAGAAGCTCACCCCGCAGGCCCACAAGACCATGGCCGACCTGCGCGAGAAGATCGTCCGCGAGCTCTCGATCCACGCCGCCATCGAGGAGCAGGTCTTCTACCCCGCGTGCCGTGAGGCGCTGCCCGACGACTCGCTGGTGCTCGAGGCACTCGAGGAGCACCACGCCGCCAAGGTGATGCTCGCCGAGATCGAGCGCACGCCGGTCGACCACGAGCGCTTCCGGGCGAAGATGACCGTGCTCATCGAGAACGTGCGCCACCACGTCGAGGAGGAGGAGCAGGACCTGTTCCCGGCGCTGCGCAAGGAGCTCGACGCCGACGTGCTGCGCGAGATGGGCGAGGCGATGGAGAAGGCCAAGGAGACCGCCCCGACCCGACCCCATCCCCACGCACCCGACGAGAGCCCGCTCAACCTCATCACCGACACGGTGGCGGCCACCCTCGACCGGGTCCGCGACGCGGTGCAGGGCCTCGCCCGGCGCTGACGGGAGAGCGGGCGGGCCATCGGCCGCTCTCCCGTGCGGGCGGCGGTAGGTTCGGCGGGCGTGCCCGTCGAACCGCCGCCGACGCCGTGGGTGTTCCCGCCGGTCGAGGAGGCCGACGAGGACGGGGTGCTGGCGGTCGGCGCCGACCTCGAGCCCGGAACCCTGCTCACCGCCTACCGGCAGGGGGTCTTCCCCACCCCGCTGGATGACACCGGTCCCGTCGTGTGGTGGTCGCCGGACCCGCGCGGCATCGTGCCGCTCGACGGGCTGCGCGTCAGCCGGTCGCTGCGGCGCTCGCTGCGCCGGTACGAGACGACGCTGGACACCGCGTTCGAGGCCGTGATCGAGGGCTGCCGCGACCCGGCGCGGGGCTCGACCTGGATCCGTGAGGACATCGTCGCCGCCTACACGCGCCTGCACCGCATGGGGTGGGCGCACAGCGTGGAGGTGTGGGACGGCGACGTGCTGGCCGGCGGGCTCTACGGGGTCGCCATCGGCGGGCTGTTCGCCGGCGAGTCGATGTTCCACCGGAGGACGGACGCGTCCAAGGTGGCGCTCGTCGCGCTCGTCGAGCTGCTCCGCGAGGGCGGCGCGACCCTGCTCGACGTGCAGTGGACGACCGAGCACCTGAGCAGCCTCGGCGCCGTCGACGTGCCCCGCGCCCGCTACCTCGAGTTGCTGGCCGACGCACTGGCCCGCCCCCTCCCCAAGGTGTTCGCGGCCTGAGGCGAACCTGGTCTTTCCGGACCGCAGACGTCGTATGCCGACCTCGATCGTCCGGAAAGCGCCGCGCTCCCCTGCCGTCGTCCCGGACCGGACGGGATCATCGGCGGCGGGGCGGGCCGAAGCGGGCCTTGGCGGCCCGCTTGGCCCGAGCGAGCGCGGCCCGCTCCGGGCGCTGCTTGTAGAAGGGGTCGAGGGGGTAGCAGCCCGACACCAGGCCGTTGCGCGGGGCGGTGGTGCAGTCGCTGAACGTGCGGCAGATCGCTCGGGTACGTAGCGGCCGGCCGGCCAGCACGTCGGCGGGGAGCTCGGGGTACGACAGCACCATCCGGCCGAGGCCGACCAGGCCCGCCCCGCCGCCGGCGACCACCGCCTGGGCCACGTTCGGCAGCCACTCCTGCAGGTACGAGTACCCCGAGCCGACGATCGTGACGGCCGGGTGGCGCCGGGCGAGCTCGGCGGTGACCGCCAGCTGACGGCTCACCCCCACCAGCGGATCCTCGGGGGGCAGGTAGCCGTCCGACGGCGGGAAGTAGGCCGGCCGCTGCACGTGCGGGACGTAGTAGGGGCTCCCGGCCGAGACGCACACCAGACCCACGCCCAGCTCGACGAGCAGGTCGAGCAGCTCGTGGACCTCGGCGAGGTCGATGCCGGTGCCCGTACCGTCGCCGCCGAAGGCGTAGGGGTACGCCCCGGTCGACGCCGGCACGCCCACGCCGTCGGGTCCGGCGACGAAGGGGACGAGGTCGAACGCCGAGAGGCGCACGGCCACGGCGAGGCCCGGCGCCCGCTGGCGGATGCCGGCCACCACGGCGCGCAGGAAGGCGGTGCGGCCCGCCAGGTCCCCGCCGTAGCGCCCGGGGCGGTCACGCGCGCTCAAGAGCTCGTGCAGCAGGTAGCCGTGGCAGTGCTTGACGTCGACGAAGTCGAAGCCGGCCTGGTGGGCGAGCACGGCACCGGCCACGAAGCGCTCGACGAGCTCGTCGAGCTCACCGTCGCTGAGCACAGCGGCGCCGGTCGCCCCGACCCGGGCGTCGAGGAGGGGGTGCTCGTAGGCGGTGCGGGGCGCGGGCTCGCCCTCAGGGCGCGACCAGCGGCCGGAGTGGGTGAGCTGGAGGCCGGCGACCTGGCCGGCGGCGAGCAGCGAGCGCAGCCCGGCGAGGTCGTCGACGGTGCGCTCGTCGACGACGAGCTGGTTGGGGTTGGCCCGGCCGTCGGGGCGCACTGCGGTGGCCTCGCCCCACACGAGCCCGGCGCCGCTGCCTCCGATGCGCGCCCACCGGCGCCGGACGAGCTCGGTCGGCCGGCCGTCGACGTCGCCGTCCCAGCCCTCCATCGGGAGCACGGCGAACCGGTTCGGCACGGTCAGCGTGCCCGCCCCGGCGTCGCGCACCGGGACCGGCGACGCCAGCACGCCTGCGGGGTCGACGTGCTCGTCGAACGGGAGGTCGACGCCCAGGGCGGCGACGTGGTCGAGGAACGCCGCGGCGGTGGCCAGGCTCTTGACCTGGGGGATCCGCAGGGAGCTCACGCCAGGACGCCCAGCCGCTCGGCGATGTCGGCGAGCACGGCCCGGTCCGCCGCGGGCCGGCGGGGCACGCCGGGCGGGGTGACGTCGCTCGCCGCCCACCCGCGGAGCTGCAGGAAGATGGCGGCGTCGTGCCGGTAGGCCGGAACGGGCGGCCGGAACGCGAACTGGCCGAGGTACTGCAGCAGGTCGTTGAGCTCGAAGAACCCCGGGTCGCCCTCGGCCCACAGCCGGTCCCGCTCAGCGAAGCGGTCCGGCGCGAACGTGGCCAGGCCGAGCAGGTAGTCCGAGCCGTACATCACCATGTCGATGGCGAGATCGTTGCCGGTGAGGACCAGGAAGTCGGGGCGCACCTCGTCCCGCAGCGCCAGCCGGTCCCACTCGGCGACGCGGCTCAGGCTCGAGTGCTTCGCCCCGATGCAGGCGGGGATGTCGAGCAGCCCCCGGTAGGCGTCGAGCGAGACGATGCGGCCGTAGGGGACGAACATCGGCCCCAGCTCGAAGCCGATGAACCGGTCGAGGTCGGCGCCGATGGCGGCGAGGGCGGCGACCCAGTCGGGCTCGGGCAGGGCGTTGAGCCCGTGCGAAGGGAACACCACGGGCGTGGCGCCCCGCTCGGCGACGGCGGTGGCGGCCGTGACGTAGGTCCGCAGGTCGAAGGCGTCGGCGGGCTCGTCGGCGACGAACGCACCAGCCACGAACGCGCCACCCGTCACCGCCGCCGCGACCTCGAGGGCGCGCTCGCGGTCGGCGCGCCGGAGGAGCTGCACGTAGCCGGTGTCCATGTTGACCGCGGGCGTCAGGCCGGCTGTCGCCGTGCGCGCCACGTGGGCCTCGAACGCGTCCCAGTCGATGGCGCCGTCGATGCTGTAGGGCAGCAGCACCGCGGCCATGCCGGTGACGGTGCGGCGCGGGCGGATCCGGCTGGTCACGTCCCGCGCGGCTGCCGCCATGGCCAGAGCGTAGGCGGCGCCTCGCCGCGCGATGCTGCGGGTCGTGGCCACCTCCGACGCCCGCCCGATGCCGACACGCCGCGAGCCCCCGCCGTTCCGGCGCGTCGAGGTGGCCCGGGTCGAGGATCGCAGCCCGCGGTTGCGGCGGGTGACGTTCACGGGCGCCGAGCTCGAGGGCTTCCAGGTCGACGAGCCGGCGGCCAGCGTCCGGGTGCTCCTGCCCGGCCCTGACAGCAGCGAGCTGGTGATCCCGACCTGGAACGGCAACGAGTTCCTGCTGCCCGACGGCCGCCGCCCGGTGATCCGCACGTTCACCCCCCGGCGGTGCGACGAGCCGGGCCGCGAGCTCGATGTCGAGATCGTCGTGCACGGAGGCGGGGCGGCCTCGGCGTGGGCGACCGGCGCCGGCGAGGGCGACCCCGCGGCCGTCTCCGGCCCGGGACGGGGCTACGAGATCGACCCGGCGGCCACCGGCTTCCTGCTCGCCGGCGACGAGACGGCCCTGCCCGCCGTCGGCCAGCTCCTGGAGGCGCTGCCGGCCGGCGTGCCCGTCGCCGTGCACGTCGAGGTCGCGACACCCGAAGGCCGGCTTGACCTACCCGATCACCCCGGGGCGACCGTCGAGTGGCACGAGCTGCCGGCCGGCGCGGGGCCCGGCGACGCCCTGGTCGCCGCCGTCATGGACGCCGAGATCCCCGACGGGACCCGGGTCTGGGTCGCCGGTGAGGCCGCGGCCGTGCAGCGCATCCGCAAGCACCTGTTCGACCAGCGCGGCCTCGACCGCTCGCAGGCGACGGTCCGCGGCTACTGGAAGCGCGGCCGGGCCGCCAGCAGCTGAGCGGCGCGAACGGGGCCCGCGCAGTACCGTCCGGCACGGGGATGAGCATGGAACCGACGCCCGACGACAAGTTCTCCTTCGGCCTCTGGACGGTCGGCTGGCCCGCACGGGACCCGTTCGGCGACGCCACCCGCCCCCCGCTCGACCCGGTCGAGACCGTCCACCGCCTGGCCGCCCTCGGCGCCTACGGGGTCACCTTCCACGATGACGACCTCGTGCCGTTCGGAAGCGACGACGACGCCCGCACGAAGGTCGTCGCCCGGTTCCGGGAGGCGCTCGACGCGACCGGCCTGGTCGTGCCGATGGCGACCACGAACCTGTTCACCCACCCGGTGTTCAAGGACGGGGCGTTCACCAGCAACGACCGCGACGTCCGCCGGTACGCGCTGCGCAAGGTGATGCGCAACCTCGACCTCGCCGCCGAGCTGGGCGCCCGCACCTACGTGTTCTGGGGCGGCCGGGAGGGGGCGGAGTCGCCCGCCGGCAAGGACGTGCGAGCCGCACTCGACCGCTACCGCGAGGCGATCGACACGCTGGCCGCCTACGTCGTCGATCGTGGGTACGGCATCCGCTTCGCCCTCGAGCCCAAGCCGAACGAGCCCCGCGGCGACATCCTGCTGCCCACCATCGGCCACGCCCTGGCGTTCGTGGCCTCCCTCGAGCACCGCGATCGGGTGGGGCTCAACCCCGAGGTCGGCCACGAGCAGATGACCGGGCTGAACTTCGTGCACGGCATCGCCCAGGTGCTGTGGCACGGCAAGCTGTTCCACATCGACCTGAACGGTCAGCGGGGCGTCCGCTTCGACCAGGACCTCGTCTTCGGCCACGGCGACCTGCTCGACGCCTTCGCCCTGGTCGACCTCCTCGAGCACGGCGGGCCCGGCGGGGGTCCCGCCTACGACGGGCCCCGGCACTTCGACTACAAGCCCCGACGCACCGAGGACCTCGCCGGGGTGTGGGAGTCGGCGGCGGCGAACATGCGCACCTACCTGCTGCTCCGCGAGCGGGCCCGGGCCTTCCGGGCCGACCCCGAGGTGCAGGAGGCCCTGGCGGCCTGCCGCACCGCCGAGCTGGCCACGCCCACGCTCGCCGACGGCGAGACGGTCGACGACCTGCTGGCCGACCGCTCCGCGCTCGAGGACTTCGACGTCGACGCCGCGGGCGAGCGGGGCTACGGCTACAGCCGCCTCGACCAGCTCATGGTCGAGCACGCCCTCGGCGCCCGGTGAACGGGGTCAGCGCCAACGGGGCAGACGCGGCGTGACGCTCGTCGCCGGCGTCGACTCCTCGACGCAGTCGTGCAAGGTGGTCGTGCGCGACGCCGCCAGCGGCGCCCTCGTGCGCAGCGGCCGGGCGCCCCATCCCGACGGGACCGAGGTCGACCCGGCGGCATGGCGGTACGCCCTGGCCAACGCCCTCGACGACGCCGGCGGCCTCGAGGACGTGGCGGCGGTGGCCGTCGCCGCCCAGCAGCACGGCATGGTCTGCCTGGACGAGCACGGCGCCGTCGTGCGCCGGGCGCTGCTGTGGAACGACACCCGCTCCGCCGCTGCCGCCACGGCCCTCATCGACGAGCTCGGCGGCCCCGGCGCCTGGGCGGCCGCCGTCGGGTCCGTGCCGGTGGCGTCGTTCACCGTGACCAAGCTGCGGTGGCTCGCCGAGCACGAGCCCGAGGCCGCGGCCCGTACGGCCGCCGTCTGCCTGCCCCACGACTGGCTCACCTGGTGCCTGGGCGGTGCGCCCGGCATCGAGACCCTCGTGACCGACCGCAGCGACGCCAGCGGCACCGGCTACTGGTCGCCGACGGACGACGAGTACCGGCCCGACCTGCTCGAGCGGGCACTGGGCCACGTGCCCCTCGTGCCCGCCGTGCTGGCGCCGAGCGAGCGTGCCGGCACGACTCCCGACGGCGTCGTGCTGGGACCAGGTGCGGGTGACAACGCCGGCGCCGCCCTCGGGCTGGGCGCCGGCCCGGGCGACGTGGTCGTCTCGATCGGGACCTCGGGCGTCGTCACGGCCGTGTCGCCCGCACCGGTCGCCGACCCGTCGGGCACCGTGGCCGGCTTCGCCGACGCCACGGGCCGCCACCTCCCCCTCGTGGCCACGCTCAACGCCGCCCGGGTGCTCGACGCCGCCGCCGCCCTCCTGCGAGTCGACCTCGACGAGCTCTCCCGGCTCGCGCTGTCGGTCCCCGCCGGGGCGGAGGGACTGGTGGTGGTGCCCTACCTCGAGGGCGAGCGCACGCCGAACCGACCCGACGCCACGGGAGCGGTGCACGGCCTGCGGCTGGCCACCTCGACCCCCGCCCACCTGGCGCGCGCCGCGGTCGAGGGCATGCTGTGCGCCCTCGCCGACGGCCTCGACGCCATCGTGCGCCTCGGCGTCCCGCTCGAGCGGGTCCTCCTCGTCGGTGGCGGCGCGGCGTCCGAGGCGGTGCGCCGGCTCGCGCCCGCGGTGCTCGGTGTGCCCGTCGACGTGCCCGCCCCGGGTGAGTACGTGGCCGACGGCGCCGCCCGGCAGGCGGCGTGGGTGCTCGGCGGCGAGGCCGATCCCCCGGCGTGGAAGGTCGGGGGCACCGTCCGGTTCGAGGCTGCGTCCACCCCCCACGTGCGGGCGCGGTACGCCGAGGTGCGCGACCTCGTGGCTGCCCGGCCCGGAGCACCAGGGGCGCCCGGCGGGTGAACCTCGGCACGGGACCGGCCGGGCTGCACCGGCCGGCCGCTCAGACGGGCTCCGGTGTGCGCTCGGACGGCGAGGCCGTCGCCGGGGTCGTACGGACGGCCGTCGAGCCCCGCCGCTCGGCCCACAGCTTCAGGCAGGCGGGCTGCACGAGGACGGCGGCGATGAACGAGTAGACGATCGTGATGGCGATGATCGTGCCGAACTGGCGCATGGGCGCGAGGGACGCGATGACGAGCACACCGAACCCCGCGGCGGTCGTGGCCGCCGAGCCGGCCATGGCGCCGCCGGTGTGGGTGACGGTCTCGCGGATCGCCTCGTCGGCCGTGGCGTAGCGACGCCGGTCCTCCAGGAACCGATGCGTCACGTGGATGCCGAAGGGCACGCCGATGCCGATGCCGATGCTCGCCACCATGGCGGTGAGCACGTTGAACGAGATGCCCAGCACCCACATCGTGCCGAGCACCCAGGTCACGACGGCGAGCGACGGGATCATCGTGATCACCCCGATGGCGGGGGCGCGGGCGGCGAGCCCGTAGTAGCTCGCCAGCAGGACCAGGGCAGCGAGCAGGGTGACGGCGATGCCCCGCGTCTGGCTGGCCGTGAGGGCGTCGAGCGCCTCCTCCATCACAAGGGGCTCGGACGTGACGGACGGGACCAGGCCCGCGGCCCGAAGCGGCTCGAGCGCGGCGGCCAGGTCGTCGTAGAGCGCCCGGGCCCCGTCCTGACCGGCGTTGGTCGCCACCGCCACCACGCCGGCCCGACCGTCCTGGCGGACGAGCTGGGCGATCTGCGCTGGCGTGGCACGATGGGCAAGCGCGTAGAGGGCGCCCATGTCGGCGTCGGGCCGGAACCCGGCACCCGGCGCGTACCCGAGCCTCTCGGCCTCGGCGGCGATGTCAGGGGCGGCGGCGACGGCGGCGGCCACCGCCGCGGCCGGTGAGCTCACCTGGGCGACCCCGTCAGCGACCCGCACGCCATCGACCGTCGCCAGGTCGCGACCCAGGGCCAGCAGGGCGTTGGCGGCGTCCGGGTCGGTGATGTCGCCGTCGACCACGACGAACGTGACCTCCTCGAGGTCGCCGGCGAACAGGACATCCATGCGGTCGAGCAGGCGGCCGATGTCGGAGTCGGCGGGCACGAACTCGTCCTGGCTGAACGTCGTGCCGACCTGGGTGGCGGCACCGACGGCCAGCAGGCTCACGCCGAGCGCGGCGGCCAGCGTCACCCGCGGGAGCCGTTCGGCGAGGACGGCGAGGTGGCCGACGGCGCGGGCCAGGCCGCGCGGTCCGGCGACGACGAGTGGGCCGGGGCGGATGCGCCGGCGGCGGGTGCGCCCGTCGATCAGGCTGCGCGCCGAGGGTACGAGCACCGACATCACCACGAAGGCGCAGAGCACGCCGACGGCGGTGAACACGCCGAAGTCGGCCATCGGCGGCAGGGGAGACACCACGTTGGTGAGGAAGCCCAGCATGGTGGTCACGGTGGCCAGGGTGAGGGCACCGCCGACGGTCCGAACCGAGATGGCCGCGGCCGCCCGCGGGGCGGCGCGCCCGGCCCGCTCCTCGCGGTACCGGGCCGTCAGGTGGATGGCGTAGTCCACGCCGAGGCCCACCAGCAACACGGGCACGATCATCGAGATCTGCGAGAACGGTCCGACGAGGCCCAGGTAGCCGGGGCCCAGCAGCACGCTGATGCCGGTCATCCAGGTGATGGTCACGACGAGGCCGGCTACGGCCACGGCCACGTCGCTGACCCGCCGGAACTGGATCGCGAGGATCACCACGATCAGGAGCATCGACAGGCCGAGGAGGCGGGGCATCTCGGTCATCGACTCCCGCTCGAGGGCATCAGTCATCACCGCCCAGTTGAACGGGGCGATCTCCAGGCCGCCGGCGTCCACGGCCCGGACGCGCTCGGCGAGCAGGACCGACGCCTCCTCGACCTCGCGCTCGGGCATCGTCGGCGGGAACGACACCATCACCAGCCCGGCGCGAGCGGTGCCTGCCGCCAGGTTGGCGTCGACCGACAGCATCCGTGCGGTCTCGGGGCCGAGGGCTTCGCCGACCAGCCGGTCCACCTCGTCGACTGTCAGGGTCGTGGCGTCGACCCCCGTCCCGGCCAGCGCCGCCAACAACGGCGAGGCGAACGACCGGACCGCACCGTCGGGAAGCGCCACGCCCGCGCCGGTGACCGCCTTGTGCACGGCGGCGGCCACGGTGACGCCTTCGGGGCTGAGCACGTCGCCGCCCGGCCCGGCGTCGAGCACGACCTGCAGCGAGCGGCCGCCCGCGCCGAACTCGTCCTGCACCCGCCCGAGCGTGTCAGCCAGCTCGCTCTCCGGTGCGAACGAGCTGAAGTCGGTGTCGGTCCTCTGCTCGGACGCAAAGGAACCCAGCACGACGGTGAGCACCGCCAGCGCGGCGACCGCCAATGCCGGGCGGCGGCTCGCCACGGCAGCGAGTACGGACAGGAAGGTGTGCACGGCGAGAGCCCTCGGGACGGCGGCGGGACGGTGTGACACCAAGTGCCACAGTGACACTCAGTGTCATGTACGCTACCCGGGATGACCGCGGCCACACGAACC
Source organism: Actinomycetota bacterium (assembly GCA_004366205.1). Classification (GTDB taxonomy): domain Bacteria; phylum Actinomycetota; class Acidimicrobiia; order Acidimicrobiales; family CADCSY01; genus SIRW01. Next base: position 46,845 of record SIRW01000053.1, read on the forward strand.
GGTGGTGCCGGCGTCGCCCAGCGAAACCTCGAGCGCAACCGCGCCGCGGTGGCGGAGGCGGCGCTCACGCTGTTCGCCGAACGGGGCTTCGACGCCGTGACGGTCGACGAGATCGCCGAGGCGGCGGGCATCTCGCGCCGTACCTTCTTCCGCTACTTCGCGTCGAAGGAGGACGCCCTGCTCCCCGACGAGACCGACCGCCTGGAGGAGCTGCGCGAGGCCCTGGCATCCCGGCCCGCCGGCGAACCCGTGCTCGCCACCATCCGGCGGGTCACCCTGGCCGCCGCCGAGGGACCAACGGCGATGGACCGGTCCGACACCCTGGCCCGCCTGCGGGTGATCGACGCCAGCCCCTCCGTCAACGCCCGGCGCCTCGAGCTGCAGCGCCGGTGGGAGGACGCCATCACCGAGCTGGTGGCCGAGCACCTCGGAGACGATCCCGCCACCTCCGTCACGGCGCGGGTCGTCGCCGGCGCCAGCGTGGCCGCCGCCCGCGCCGCCCTCGACGTGTGGCTCGCCACCGGCGGCGAGCGCGACCTGGCCGGGCTGCTCGAGGAGGCCTTCGCAGTCCTCACGGGCGGCATCGACGTCCGAGCGGGCGCCGGCCGACCTCCTCGCCGCCAGGCCCGCCGGTCCCCGGGCTCACCGTACCGCCAGGGGTGGGGAGCGGCGTCGACCCTCACCTAGCCTCCCCAGATGCGGCTCGAGGGGAGGCACACGCTCGTCACGGGTGCGGGGTCCGGCATCGGCCGGGCCGCGGCCCGGTTGTTCGGGGCCGAAGGTGCCTCGGTCACGGCGATCGACCTCGACGGGGACGGCCTCGCCGAGACGCTCGCCGGTGCGGGTGAAGGCCACCGCGCGGTCGTCGGCAGCGTGGCCGATCCCGCGTGCTGGTCGCGCGCCCTCGACGAGCTCGACCGGCTCGACATCGCCTGCCTGAACGCCGGCGTGTACGGGTTCAACGGCAGCATCGACGAGCTGCCGCTCGACGTCTACCGGCGCACGATCGACGCGAACGTGGACGGCGTGGTCCTCGGCGTGCGGGCCGTGGTGCCGGTCATGCGGGCGGGCGGCGGAGGTGCCATCGTGGCCACGGCGTCGGTCGCGGGCATCGTCGCCTTCGAGGGCAACCCGGTGTACACGCTCACCAAGCAGGCCGTCACCGGGTTCGTCCGGGCCGTCGCTCCCAGCCTCGCGGCCGACGGCATCTCGATCGACGCCGTCTGTCCCGGCATCGTCGACACGCCGATGACCGTCGAGGCCGCGGCCGGGCTCGACGTCGGCTCGCTGCCGCTCATCGCGCCCGAGACCGTCGCCACCGTCGTGCTCGACCTGGCGACCAGCGAGGGTACCGGCCGGTGCCGGGCGGTCCGCCGCGACGCCGACCCGGTCGACTGGTCCTTCCCGGGTTGGGCCGATCTCGCTCGCGCCGGCAGCGACGCGGGTAACGGTGGCTGACGTACGGGGGGATCCGGCCGCGATCGACGGGCCGTGGCACACCGACGCCCTCGAGGAGGCCGGTGTCGCTCGCGGCGCCAGGGGTCGTCGACGTGGAGTTCCTCGGCTTCGTGGGCACGGGCCAGACCGGCGCGAACGGGCGCCTCCGGCTGAGCTGGGACCAGCCCGACGACCGGCCCCGGACGTTGATGGGCAAGTTCCCGTCCCGGGGCGACACCGCCCGGGCCACGGCCTTCGCCAACGGAGAGGAAGGAACGGGGAGGCGACGTCGCCTACCTGATCAGCGGCAGCTTCCCCGACCCCGCCGACCGGGCAGCCGTCGAGCGCGACCTGGTGGAGGAGCACCGCGGCCGCATGGCCGCCGCCGGCGTGGATCAGCGGGCGGAGGACTGCTGGCGTGACTACCGGTTCGGCAGCCTCTGGGGGATGATCATCACGGTCGTCGCCACCATGCTCGCCACCCGCACCGAGCGGGGCGACGACATCTTCGTCGCCATGGCCCAGCGGCACGGCCGCCATGCCCTCGACCTCGACGCCCTCGCGCTGCTGACCTGAGCGGGCCGACCACGCCGCCGGCCCAGCGCGTAGGTTCACGGTCATGCGCTGGGTGACGTACCGGACGGTTCACGGCGAGCGCGCCGGCCTCGTGGTCGGTGACCGCCTCCACGGGCTGCCCGCGGGCGAGACCGTGCTCGGCCTGCTCGGCGACGACGGCACGCGGATGGCCGAGGCGGCCCAGCGGGCCCGCGACGAGCCGGCCGAGGTGCTCGACCTCGCGGCCGCCGACCTGGCGCCGCCCCTGCGCCCACCGCAGGTGCGGGACTTCCTCACGTTCCTCGACCACCTGCGCAACGCCCGGGGCGGGCCCGACGCCCAGATCGACCCCGTGTGGCACGAGATCCCGATCTTCTACTTCTCCAACGCCTTCGCCGTCGTCGGGCCCAACGACGCCGTGCCCATCTCACCGGGGTGCACGTGGTGGGACTACGAGCTCGAGGTCGCCGCCGTCGTCGGCCGTGAGCTCGTCAACCCCACGCCCGAGGAGGCCGCCGGCGCCATCGCCGGGTTCGCGATCCTCAACGACTGGAGCGCCCGCGACCTCCAGTACCGCGAGATGGCCGGCAACCTCGGTCCCGCCAAGGGCAAGGACGGCGCCACCACGCTCGGCCCGATGCTGGTCACGACCGACGAGCTCGAGCCGTACCGCAGCGGGAGCTCGTACCACCTCGAGATGAAGGGCTTCGTGAACGACGAGCTCGTCAGCCACGGCTGGATGGACCAGATGGACTGGTCGTGGGCCGACATGATCGCCTACGCCGGGCGCGGCACCCGCCTCGTGCCCGGCGAGGTCATCGGCTCGGGGACGGTGCCGACCGGCTGCCTGGTCGAGCACTTCCGGACCAAGGGCGACGACTTCCGCGGCTGGCTGCGACCCGGCGACGTGGTCCGCCTCGAGGTGCAGGAGCTCGGCGCCACCCGCCAGGAGGTCCTGCCCCCGCCCCCGCTCCACCCCCTCACCCGCGACACCTGACCGAAGGACCCGATGACCCGCACGACACACCTGCCCGCCATCCTCGTGGCCCTCGTCCTGGTGCTCGCCGGGTGCCCGGCCGGCGACGACGCCGACACTCCGCCACCGACGCCCGCCCCTGGGGAGCCCGACGCGGCCGACACGCCCGACCCCACCCCCGGTGACGAGCTCGCCGCCCCGCCACCCCTCGACGTCGAGCTGGTCGTCGACGGGCTCGACGAGCCCACCGATCTCGTCGCCCCCCAGGGTGACGACCGGCTGTTCGTGGTCGAGCGCCACGGCACCGTCCGGGTCGTCGAGAACGGGCAGGTGGCCGATGAGCCGTTCCTCGAGCTCGGCGACCGCCTCACCTCCGACGGCCTCGAGCAGGGGCTGCTCTCGATCGCGTTCCACCCGGACGACCCCGGCCGGGTGTTCGCCCACTACACCGGTCAGGACGGCCGGACCGTGCTCGCCGAGTACGAGGTCGCCGACGGCCGCAGCCGCGCCGACCCGGACAGCGAGCAGGTGCTGCTCACCGTCGAGCAGCCCGCGGCGAACCACAACGGCGGCAAGATCGACTTCGACCCGGACGGGAACCTCCTGCTCGCCATCGGCGACGGCGGCGGCGCCAACGACCAGTTCGGCCAGGGTCAGGACCCGACCACCCTGCTCGGCGCAATCGTCCGCCTCGACGTGTCCAACCCGGGCGAGGCGACCGTGCCGGACGACAACCCCTTCGCCGACGGCGGGGACGGCGCGCCCGAGCTGTGGGCGTACGGCCTGCGCAACCCGTACCGGATCAGCGTCGACCCACCGACGGGCCTGCTCTACATCGCCGACGTGGGCCAGAACAGCTGGCAGTCCGTGAACGTGGTCCGGGCCGACGAGGGCGGCCTGAACCATGGCTGGCCGATCGTCGAGGGCTCACACTGCTTCCAGCCGCCCGAGGGCTGCCCGACCGACGGGCTCGTCCTGCCCACCCACGAGTACCCGCACCCCGGTTCGCCATCGGCGATCATCGGCGGCTTCGTGTACCGCGGCGACGCCATCCCCCAGCTCCGAGGCACCTACGTCTACAGCGACTACGGCCACGGCTGGCTGCGCAGCTTCACCTACGACCCGGAGGCGGGCGAGGTCATCTCCACCGACGAGCACCTCCCCCCGAGCTCGCTCAGCCAGGTCTACGCCTTCGGCCGGGACGGGCACGGCGAGCTGTACGTCCTCACCGGCGGCGGCGAGGTGTACCGGATCGTCGAGGCCTCCTAGCGCGCCCCTAGCCATTCGGGTCGTCTCCGGGGCCCGACGCGCCCGTCCGGGCCTCGGGGGGAAGACGCCTGCGGTCCTGCGGCGCGATCGTCAAGGCGTCGCCAGCTCGGTGGGACCGATGACCAAGCCGGTCCGGTCGGCCCCGCGGCGCAAACGCGAATCGGTGGTGAGCACCACCGCGGCCTCGAGCCGCGCGAGAGCCAGGAACTCAGCGTCGTAGGTCTTCGCCCAGCCGAGCTCGGTCGAGATCGCGAAGGCCTCCGCGTAGAGCGTCGACGGCGAGCGGCGCCGCACGCGGAGCGCACGGAACCGGTCGAGGATCTCGCTCGCCACCGCCTCCGTGACGTCGCGGCGCCACACCGCTTCGTGAACAGCGGAGTGGACCTCCGACCAGAGCAAGGGTGGCCCCAGGAGCTCATGTGCTGCGAGCTCCCGGCCAGCGGCCGTCGAGGACGCAGCTCGCAGCGCGGCGGACGAGTCGAGGACCAGCCGCACCTTCAGTGCGACGTCCGGGCGTCCCGGACGAGCTGCTCCCACGGCGGCATCGGCCCGAAGTCGCCCGTCTGCCAGGTCGGCGGGAGCTCGACGGGCCGATCGTCGATCAGCGCGTCGAGCTGGTCCTGGTCGACGAGGTGCTGCGTGCCGGCCTTCTCGGACCGCAGACGCCCCGAGCGGATCCAGCGCCGGATGGTCTCGGGGTTGCGCCCCGCCCGTCGGGCCGCCTCCGGCACAGTGATCAACATAGTCGCATGCTACAACATCGTGCCGAACACAGACTGGTCCGCGGCGGCACCGGGCCGCGCCGGTAGGGTCACCGGGCCATGGGGGAAAGCTTGCTCGGCCGGGTCGGCGAGATCCGGGACGCGTTCGAGCTGCTGGTTCGCAAGCACCGGGTGCCGGGCGCGGCCCTGGCCGTGAGCCACCGCGGCGAGCTCGTCGACGTCGCCACCGGGGTGCTCAACGTCCGCACCGGGCAGCCCGCGACACCCGACTCGGTGTTCCAGATCGGGTCGAACACGAAGCTACTGACCACCACCCTCGTCATGCAGCTCGTCGATGAGGGCGAAGTCGACCTCGACGCGGCCGTCGTGACCTACCTGCCGGACTTCCGCCTGAAGGAGCCCGGCGCCGAGCACGTCACGATCCGCCACCTCCTCACCCACACCTCGGGGCTGCCCGGCGACCACTTCGAGGACTACGGCCGGGGCGACGAGGCGACCGGCGCCTATGTCGCGTCGCTGGCCGAGCTGCCCTTCGACCACCCCACCGGGGCGCTGTTCTCGTACTGCAACGCCGGGTTCACGACTGCCGGGCACGTGGCCGAGGTGGTGACGGGCTCGCCGTTCCGGCAGCTCCTCGTGGAGCGGATCGCCCGGCCGCTGCGCCTTCGATCCCTCACCACGGCCCTCGACGAGATGTTCGCCCTGCCGACTGCGGTCGGGCACGTGCTCCTCGACGGTGAGATCCGGGTCCACCCGCAACCCGTCTTCGGCTGGTCGTCCACCCCGGCGGGGTCGATGACGGTCGCGACGGCCGCCGAGCTCGCCCGCTTCGCGGCCGTGCTCCTGGCCGGTGGGGTGGCACCTGACGGGTCCACCCGGCTCCTGTCAGCCGAGTCGGCGGCGGCGATGCTGCGTCACGAGGTCGACCGCCCGCTGTCGACCGACGCCACGGCGATGGGCCAGGGCCTGGGGTGGCGGCTCGAGACGTGGACGGGCAAGCAGGCCGCCGGTCACGGCGGGGCGACCATGGGCCAGCTGTCGTTCCTGCAGACGATCCCCGGGGACGAGCTCGTCGTCGTGCTGCTGACGAACTCGGGCTCGACGTCGTTCGCGCTCTGGGACGAGCTCGGCAACTGGCTGTTCGACGAGCTGGCCGGTGTGCGCATGGCCGGCAACCCCCCGGCCGCCGACCCGCCGCCCGATCTGGACCTCGACCGCTACGTCGGCACGTACCGGCGGGCTGGCGTCGAGTACGAGGTGCGGGCCGACGACGAGGGCCTGCTGCTCGACCAGCACCTTCGCACTCCGATGGCTCGACCCGCCGAGGATCCCTCCGGCCTGCGGCTCCGTCCGGTCGACCCCGAGCGGTTCCTCGTGACGCTCCAGGGCCGGACGTTCACGCTCGTGTTCGTCGACTTCGTGCGGGGCCGCCCCCGCTACCTGCACGACGGCCGCGCCGCCCGCCGGGCCCGCACCCGCCGACAGCGCCGGGGTGCTTGACTTCAAGTTCGCTTGAAGTCGTAGGTTCCTGGCCGTGAGCCGGCATCTCCGGGTTGCGGTCCGCCAGCGCAGGACACGCTGATGCGTGCGATCGTCCAGCGGGCCTTCGGCGGTCCCGAGCAGCTGCGCCCCGAGACCGTCGACGACCCGGTCCCGGACGCCGGGGAGGTGCTCGTGGACGTCGAGGCTGCCGGCGTCCACGTCGTCGACACCTGGATCCGCGCCGGCGAGCCGTTCGGGCCGACCGGTGCGGCTGAGCTGCCCACGGTCCCGGGTCGGGAGGTGGCCGGGCAGGCGGCGGGCCGCCCGGTGGTGGCGCACCTCGGGTTCGCCGGCGGCGGCTACGCCGAGCGCACCGCTGTCCCCGTCGAGGCCCTCCACGAGCTACCCTCGGGCACCGACCCGGCCGATGCCGTCGCCATGATCGGCACCGGTCGCACAGCCCTGCTCCTCCTCGAGCAGGCCGAGCTCACCAGCGACGACGTCGTCGTCGTGACGGCGGCAGCTGGGGGGCTGGGCGTGCTGCTCCTGCAAGCGGCCCGCAACGCCGGCGCGGCTGCGATCGGTTTGGCCAGCACCGCCAAGCTGCCCGTCGTGGCCGCCTTCGGGGCCCGCCCCGTCGACTACACCGATCCCGCCTGGCCGCGCCTCGTGCACGAGAAGCCCACGCTGCTGTTCGACGGTGTGGGCGGCGCGGCCGGCCGCGCCGCCGCCGAGTTGCTCACTCCCGGAGGGCGTGTGGTCTCCTACGGGTGGGCCGCCGGGGATCCCGCCGACTACGACGGGCTGGAGTTGGACGTCCGGCGGCTGCAGAGGCCCGCCGATCTTCGTCCCTACGAGTCCGCCGCTCTGGCGGCGCTGGCCACCGGCGAGCTGCGCCCCCTCGTCACCAGCTTTCCCCTGGAAGCCGCCGGCGCCGCCCACGCCGCCTTGGAGGCACGGGCGACGGTGGGCAAGGTCGTCCTCCGGGCCTGAAGGCCCACCGCCCTGGCCCTGCGGCCCCGCCTGGCCGACGGCGGTGCCACCCCGGTGGGTGCCCCCGGTTCAGGAGTGGACGGTGAAGGCCTGGCGGCGCTGGTGACCGAACCGGTAGATCGAGTAGTCGCGGTCGAAGGAGAGCGCCTCGTGGACGCCGAGGCGCACCATGACCGACCAGCTTGTTCGGTCCACGATGGAGAAGTCCTGGTCGGGGAGCGCTGCCCTCGTCGCCGCCGCGACCTCCAGATCGGACAGCAGCGTGCTCTCGATGCGTGCGATGCCGGTGCGGATCCCGTCGACGAGTTGTTCCGCGACACGTACTCCGAGACGGTTGGCCGCGAGGTACCAGGTCTCCACGAGGACGTGATCCGTCGTCAGGAGTCGTCCGGCATGCTGCTCGAGGAGCGCCGCCGCCCGCTCGTGGCTGCGGTCGTCACGATCGGCAGCGGCATACCACACCGACGTGTCGACGAAGACCGTCATCCCACGGCCGGCGACCGGCTCGCGAACGCCTCGGCCACGGCACGCTTGCCTTCCGCCGCGATGTCGCTGCCACCGGAACCACCGATCCCGACGATGGCGTGCGGTGACGCCGCCGGCGCGACGCCCGCAAGGTCCTCGTCGACCAGCCGGCGGATGTACTCGGCCAGCGTGATGCCGAGGCTCGCCGCCTTCTGCTTCGCACGGGCGTGCTGCTCGGCGGTGAGCGCAATCTGCGTTCTCATGATGGAACAGCATAACAGCACCGGCGCGCCGAGCCTCAGGCCGGTCGCCGGGCTACGGCGGTGGAAGGCCGGTCGCCGCCTGGACATCTGGTCAACAACGCCGGGATCGGCGGCACCGAGCCCCTCGAGGTGACGGTCGACACCTGGAACAAGCTCGTCGCCGTCACCCAGACCAGCGTGCCGAGCGAGTCGCAGGGCCCAGATGTTGGGGGCACGTGCCTGCCAGGCGGACCGGGGCGTGCAATGGGGACGATCACGTGATCGCCACGACGGTAGGAGGCGACGATCTGTCGCCGAGCCCAGCGGCGTTCAGCAGTGCGCCTCCGCTCGCTCTTGGGGCGGTGTGGTCACGATTGCTAGTAGAGTGACCACATGGACGTCGCCGTGCGTGAGCTGAAGGCGAAGCTGTCCGCGTACCTCCAGCGCGCGGCTGCCGGGGAGCTCATCACGGTCACCGACCGCGGGCGGCCGGTGGCGGTCCTGGGACCGCCCATCAACGCTGTCGATCTGGACGCCGCCGCAGCGGCGGGCTGGCTGACTCGAGCGAGCAGGAAGGGCCTCCGTCCGATCCGTCGCTTCGAGGCGGCCCGTCCGGTGCAGGACGCATTGGACGAGGATCGTTCCGAGTGACGACCTACGTCGACACAAGCGCGCTGCTCAAGCGCTACGTCGACGAAGCGGATTCGGAGCGGGCGGTCGAGCTGCTCATGAGCGATCCCGAGCTGGTGACGGGGCGGCACACGGTCGTCGAGGTGCGTCGCAACCTCTCCCGCTTGCTGGCGGCAACGGCCGCGACCGCAGCGCGCAAGGCCTTCGCCGAAGACCTCTCGGCGGTGTCGATCGTCGAGCTCGACGCGGCCACGTGCGAGCTGGCGGCGACGATCGCGGAGCAGACCGGCGTTCGGACACTCGATGCCCTCCACCTCGGCGCCGCGCGACGCATCGGGACTGCGATCACCTTCCTCACCTTCGATGCTCGTCAGGCACAGGCCGCGCGCTCGCTCGGCTTCGCGGTCGCCGGCGCCTGAACCGATCGCAGCGTCAGCCTTGGACACATTGGTGTGCGTGAGCGCCGCCTTCTACCGATCCTTCCACCGGCGTCGCGACCGTCGCGAGCGCCGAGAGGAGGACACCGATGAAGGGCTACGTCACCCGAAAGGGCAACCGCTGGTGCGCAGTGGCCTACGAGGGCACCGATCCGGTGACCGGCAAGGAACGCCACAGCTGGCACGCTGCTGGTCCGAACCGAGCCGACGCTGAGCGCTTGGCCGCCCGACTCGCAAGCGAGCTCGAAGGGCGCAACGACGAGGTGCGAGGCCTCACCTTCGGCGCGTTCCTCACGTCGCGATGGCTTCCCGGCAAGCGGCTCGTGCTCGCCGAGACGACCTACATCGGGTACCGACGCAACGTCGAGAACCACGTCCTGCCGACGCTCGGCCGGATCCGTCTCCGGCGCCTGCGCCACCACCGGGGCCTGGTCGGCGTCGACTACGAGCTGCGCGAGACGCGCGGCAAGACGCCGCGCTCCCGCAGGCGCATCCACCTCGACACCACCACGGTCGGCGTCCTGATCGCGTGGCGGGGCTGGCAGCGCGCCGAACAAACTGCAGCGGGCATCGAACACCGCCGGAGAGGATGTCCTGCTGGTCGTGGAACTTGGTGGCGGCCTCCTGATGGATCATACGGTCAGGCTGTAACAGCCATGGTGGACGGGTTCTCGGTGCCGACGGTGTGGCGGAGGGTTGCGGCGAGCTGGGGGAAGGTGGGGACGGCATGCTCTGAAACGTGACAGCCGATTGCCTCGTCGACACCTATCAGGAGGTCATGGGCGGCGCGCCGTCCAGGGTCGCGCAGCACGAACCACGCCTCGTTGGCGAGGGCCATCTGGCGTTGGACACCGCCTTCGCGAGCAAGGTCGCGTACTTCGCTTCCTTCGACCGTGATCGAGGACGTGGACCACTCATCGCCGACCTCAATACGGCATGGGCCCTCTGGGCGCTCGCTGCGATCTGGGACAGCCGGAGCCGCGCTGCTCTGTACGCGGACTACGTGGCGTGGGCGGAACGGTGGGCCGCCGACCTGAACTGTCGACCCGACGACGTCGAACGCGCGCTCTTCATCATCGGGCCTTCGATCCGCCGCATCTGGAAGCAGCTGCGCCGCGCTTGACGAGTAGCGGACTCGACGTACGTTCCCTCACTATGCGGAGGGCAACCGGGCTCACCGACGAGCGGCTCGCATCGCTCTACCAGGCCGATGGCTTCGGCGGTGAGAAGACGATGCGCGCCAAGGTCATCCGCGAGTTGATCGACGAGATCCGGGCCCTGCGACACGAACTCGAGAATCGTCACCTCGCCACAGGTCAACAAGGTATGGAGCGTCCGCCGTAGCGGTCGAACGTGCCCCACGAACTTCGTCACACCGCCTGCGTACGGTGGTTGGTGATGGAGTGGACCGACCGATCGGTGCTCGAAGCGGCTTCGTGGCGCCTCGCGAGTGAGTTGGCGCGCCGTCATCCCGACACCCTCCGTCTGATCCGAGCGCACCCTGGTGGCGGCCAGTACGACTGCCTGTGGCTCCTGCCAACGGCCGGAGACAAGGGCGACGTGCAGCTGAATCGGCACGGAACGATCCATGTGATCGAACGTTTCGACGGACGCCCCGTCGAGGAGTTCACGTCGGTGGAGTGGGACGAGTACCTGCGAGCTGACCCCCGTGAGTTCCTGCACCGCTTGGAGACCGCAGCGGGGCTGCCTGTTCCACAGCACGTCCCGGCCGCCACGCCAGCCACCCTCACCTATCGCCTGCTCGCGGCCATCGCCGCGACCGCGGTGAAGTCGGTGCACCCGATCGACATCCAACTCGGCTTCATCGACTCTTCCGGTTATGGCGCCGGACCGAACGACGCACTCACCGCCTTCGCGGCGATCCCCGCCGAACTGTTGCGACCTCGGGATGACGACCTGTTCGGCGAGGCTGGCTACCGGTTCTGGATCGTCCTCCGCGACGGCGTGCCCGTTCTCGCGTTCGAGCAGCGCGAGGGACTCGCCTGGACGCCACATCACGCCGTGGGGTTCCCGCTGATGAGCCTCTATGAGGAGTCACGTCGGCACCTGCTCGTGACCGCGCTCAAGCTCCTCCGGAAGGTGGATCACGTGTGATGCAGGTACGGATCCATCGCGGCGCACACGAGATCGGCGGCAACTGCATCGAGGTTGCCGCGGGCCAGGACCGGATCGTGCTCGACCTCGGACGCCCGCTCTCCGCAGGATGGGACGACGTCGTGCCGCTCCCGGACGTGAGTGGGTTGGCAGCACCGGATCCGACGTTCCACGGCGTCGTCCTCAGCCATCCACACCTCGACCACTACGGCTTAGCGGAGTTGCTCCACTCGGACGTCTCGGTGTTCCTCGGAGCCGAGGCCGAGCGCGTTCTCAAGGCAGCCGCGTTCTTCTCGCCCATTTCCAAGAGCCCGCGCCTGGCGGGCACGCTCCAGGACAAGGTCCCGCTCAAGCTTGGACCGTTCACAGTCACGCCCTACCTGACCGATCACTCCGCCTTCGACGCCTACTCGCTGCTCGTCGAGGCAGCGGGACGACGCCTCTTCTACACCGGCGACATCCGCGGCCACGGACGCAAGTCGCGGCTGTTCGACCGTCTCGTCGCCGCTGCCCGGGACGTCGATGTCCTGCTGATGGAAGGCACCAACGTCCGGGCCGAGGCAACGCCGGCACAGCGGACGACCGAGACCGACGTCGAGAACGATCTCGTCAACACCCTCGCATCGACGCCCGGACTCGTGGCGGTCTTCTCTTCGGCCCAGAATCTCGACCGCTTGGTCACGGTGTTCCGAGCAGCTCGCCGGTCGGGGCGGACCCTCGTGGTGGATCTCTACACCGCGACGGTGGCGACTGCCACGGATCGCCCGTCGATCCCGCAGCCAGGGTTCGAAGGCTTGGCCGTCTACGTGCCGCAACGTCAGCGCCGGCTCGTGGCAGACTCCAAGGAGTTCGAGCGGGTTGCCGCGGTGGCGGACGTTCGAATGTTCCCAGAGGACCTCGCGACGGAACGAGGGAAGCTCGCCTTCCTCGGAACTTCGTCGACTGCGGCCGAACTGGTCGACGCGGGTGGGCTACGCGACGGCGCAGTCGTCTGGTCGCTCTGGGAGGGCTACCTGAAGCAGCCAGCCGGTACGCGGCTACGTGACCTGCTCGCCGAGGCCGAGGTCCCGTTGCTTCACCATCACACCCTCGGGACACGCACACGTCGACGATCTCGCTCGGCTCGTTGCTGCCTTTCCGTCAGCGCGGGTCGTGCCGATTCACTCCGAAGCGACCGATCGGTTCGCTGACCACTTCCCGCGCATCGAGCGCCACGCCGACGGCGAATGGTGGGCCGTCTGACATGGAGACCGAGGAACTCGCTGCATGGGCAGCGACGCAGGCAGTCGGGCCGGTCGACCGCACCCGCGACATGGCGCTCTCGCTCACGTCGACGCTCGTGCGGTTCCGCTGGAACGGTGGGATGGCGGTCGGCGTCGGGGCGGATGCGCCCGGGAAGGTGCGCATCAACGCCCTCCTCGACGGAGTGGCGTGGTTCCTCGCTCGACGAGAGCCGGGCGAGGACACCCTGCATCTCGTTCTCGGCTGCTCGGACCACGCTGAGGCCGTCGGCTCGACGCTGAAGGAGCAGCTTGGTGCGATCGGAACGCTGACCGCCGAGCTCGCATCGGGCCCGAGAATCCGAACCTGGCTCCTCTCACCCGACGGCACGACGGAGGTCGCTACCAGCAAGCCGGAGTTCACCACGTCGACGCCGCCCCGATGGAACACACTCCTCATGACAGCGTCGGCCACCTCGGTGAAGGGCATGGCCGCCGAGATCGTCGCCGCGGTCGACCACCCGTCGTTCGCCCTGTACCCGAAACTCTCGTCACAGAAGGAGGCCGAGCCCTGGCAGATGCGACTGGATGGCCTCGAGATCGGCCGAGTCGGAACGTCAACGGCGACGTTGCGTCTTGCGACCAGGAAGCCCGATGCGCCCGGCGAGCCGCGCGACACCTGGCGGCAAGTCGTCGGGCAGCCAGCACGAACATACGCACCGGAGACGCTCGACGAGCTTGTCGCGCTCGTGCACTCGCTCATCGCCGCTTGGTCGACCCCGCACGCCCCTAAGGCCGTTCTGCGGCACGGTCAGCCAGAGCACGCGCTCGAGATGCACGTCCTCAGCGGACGACTTCACCTCATGGCCGGCGCAGATGAGCTCATGCCTGCAGTGCCATCTCGCGGCGGCGTGCTGGCGGCGGCGCAGTTCCCGACGCTCTGGGGCGACGTAACCCGGCCTGCGCGCTACCTCGACGCCCTGCTGGCCGACGCCGATCGGCGGCCATGGGCAGTTGAACTCAAGGACCAGGACGCAGGCGGCGGTCACGGCGCTTACCTCCGCCACGGTGTGGGCCAAGCCGTCCTGTACCGGCACTTCATCAGGTCCGCAAGCCCACTTGATCCGTGGTTCTCCAAGCACGATCTCCGCCGCCCCGCCTGTCGTGCGGCGCTGGCCTTCCCCACGGCAGCAACCGGCGCAGGGAAAGCGATCGAGCGCCTACGCGACCTCGCCAAGCGCTACGCCGTCGAAGTCATCGAGTTCTCAAGGCCAGGCGCCGAGCCATGACGGACTCCTGAGGCTTCGTCATCGACGACGAACACGGGGCATCCGTCCTCCGACGTGGGCGAGGAGGGCGCTGCCACACCTGCTTGCGCACACATCGCCTGGGCACCGCATGTTTGAGAAATGTTTGACAAACTGCCCGGACAGCAGAAGAGCCGGTGCTCTCGCACCGGCCCTGACCTGCGGTTTCGTTGGTGGCGGGGGCGGGATTTGAACCCGCGACCTTCGGGTTATGAGCCGGATGGTCAGGCTCGTTTCCTGTCCCGTCCTGTCCCTTCCAGTACCTGAGAGCTGGGGTTTCGCGCATTCGAGGTGCCGGTCCGTGCCACTGCGGACCAGCTGATACCAGCCCGCGGTGTAGAAGAAGTGTAGAAGTCCTGTCCGCTCGAGGTAGCCGCGATCAGGCGACTTGGACGGCGTCCTTGAGCTTGGCGGGGACCTTCTCGGGGAACGACACGACGAGGTGACGGTCGAGGGCGGTGGCTACTCGGGCGAGCGTGTCGATGCGGTTGCGGGCTCCCCCGCCTTCCTCGAGCCGGGAGATCACCGATTGGGTGGTGCCCATCCGCTCAGCGAGCTCGCGCTGGCTGAGGCCGGCTTCGGTGCGCAGGTCGTAGATGAGCTGGCCGAGCGCGAGGTCTTGCTCGACCCCGGCGCGGGTGTCGGCGTCGGGTGCGGGGCGCTTCTTCTTGACGTCTTCCCAGCGGGAGTAGTTGGCCATCGTCGTCTCCTCTTCAGGGGTACTGCTCGGCGCAGGCTTCGGCGACCTTGCGGGCCCGGATGATCTCGTTGCGTTCGTTGTTGCGTTGCTTGCGGAACGTGGTCAGCAGGATGATCCGGCCGTCCTTGGTGAACCGGTAGGTGATCCGTCGGGCCGTCGAGCCGAGCGTGAACCGCAACTCGAACAGCCCCTCGCCGAGGCTCTTCGACTGCGGCATCCGTGCTGACGACCCGAGCGCGGCCAAGCGGTCGATCACTACGACAGTCCGATCCCACTCGGCGTCATTGAGCGTGTCCATCCACTCGGCGACCTCGTCGTGCAGCTCCAGGTCGGCCACATGCGGACACTATCGCATCAATACGATGATCGCACAAGAGCGATCATCGCATTGACGGCCTACTAGCACCGACGAGGAGCTGCTACAACGCGTGGCGCCGAAGACGGCGGGCTCCTGCCGCGAGGAGGATCACGGCGACCAACGTGAAGGTCGGGATGTCGGTGGCAGGCTTGCCGCCGAGGTCGTGCCCGATGACATGGGACACGACATGGGCGGCGGCGCCGATTCCGCAGCCGACCAGCGCGACGCCGAGGGCGTCGGTGGTAGGGCGGAGAGCGGCGATCAGGAGGACGACACCGAGGCCGAGTTGGAATGCGCCGATGTCTTGAACGAGGTGCTGGTTGTACGGATGGAACGTTGCCACGGCGTCGAAGAACGAGCGGGGCGCAACCATCGCCCACGCCCCGAATGGCAGGAACGCAACCGCTCCGATCGCTGCGGCGACGCGTCCGGCGGTGTCGCTCACTTGCGAGCGGGAAGCCGGCTGGTGGTCATGCGGGTTGCGTTCGTCGGACAGCGGCGTGGAACCCGAGGCAGCCGATCCCATCAGCGGGTGACGACGCCGCAGGCGTAACGGCCCCCGGCGTCACCGGTGTTGAGGGTCCCGCCCACCGCGCCACCGTAGGGGTCCACCGGGATGTTGGCGAAGTTGTCCCGGCCAACGTGGAGGACCACGGCCGACCCGTCGGCGTCGAAGAGGTCCGCCACCGCGAACCGCGGGGTCTCGACGTCGAGGAACGCGCGCCCGGTCGCACTGAGCAGCACGCTGGGCAAGTCCCCGACGTGCTGGCCGTGCGCGGCCCCCGTGGGGTTCCAGTGTCCTCCGGCCGAGGTGAATCCCGGCGCGACGCAGCTGCCGGCGGTGTGGACGTGCAGGCCGTGGAAGTCGCCGAGACCGGGGGCGGCGGGGGCATCGACGGTGATCGTTGCCCGATCGGCGTGCGCTCCGTAGCCCTTGAACACGACCTCGCCGACACGGGTTCCGTGCTCGTCGAGCAGTACCGCCCGCGCCAGCGGGCGGGACGCGCCCGCCGGAGGGCTCATCACCAGAGCCGCTGCCCCGATCGTGACTGCGGCGAGGGCACCGGCCAGGACCGCTCGTGTCAGCTTCGTCATGTTCTTCCTCCTGGTCAGTCGCCGACCGAGGTTCGCCCGACGTGTGGGCACGGCGGCCCGAGGTGGTTCAGTCAGCCATCTGTCGTCGGTAGCGACTCGAACGGTTCACGCGACGGCCGGGAGCTCAGGGGCCAGCTGTGCCGTCGTCGCTCCACGCTGGTGAGCGCACCGCTGACGGGCAGAAGCTCTCGGATCCCTCACCCGCGCTCGAGCGCGCGCTCAGGGGCCATTCGGCGCGGTGGGCCGATCCGGACTCGCGCTGGTCGAGGCGAACCGTCAGAGCCTGTCCGGCCATCTCGACGGAATAGCGGTCGAGGCCACGGGGGGCGGGACCGCCGAGCACGTGACCGGCTCGATTAAAGGTCTCGCCGTGGTAAGGCGACACGAACACTTCCTGGACCGGGCACCACCACAGCGACTCGCCGGGCAGGTGGTTGGGGTCATTGAGAGCGGACATCAGATACTCCCTGTAGGCGGACACGACAGTCCTCGCTGACGGACAGGAGAATTCCTGGCCGGCGGACAGCTGGTCTCTGTGCCGGGTCCACCACGACGGCCCCTCCGACGGGTT